>DAIDHX010000305.1 GCA_027451885.1 Planctomycetales bacterium | reverse complement strand
CGACGCCACGCTCCCCTTGCTGGCCAGGCAGGCTGTGAGCCACGCCCGCGCGGGGGCGGACGTGATCGCTCCCTCGGGCATGATGGACGGCATGGTGGCCGCGATTCGCGGCGGGCTCGACGCCGCCGGCTTCGAGCTTGTGCCGATCCTGTCTTACGCGGCCAAGTACGCGAGTGGTTACTACGGCCCATTTCGCGACGCCGCTGGCAGCACGCCCGGCTTCGGCGACCGCAAGTCCTACCAGATGGATCCCGGCAACAGCGCGGAGGCCCTGCGCGAAGTGGCGCTCGATCTCGAGCAAGGGGCCGATCTCATCATGGTCAAGCCAGCGCTTGCGTATCTCGACATCGTTCAGCGTGTGAAGGCGACGTTCGGCGTGCCGCTTGCCGCGTACAACGTGTCGGGCGAATACGCCATGGTGAAGGCCGCGGCCGCGCGGGGCTGGATCGACGAGCGCACGATCGTGCTCGAGACCCTGACCTCGATCAAGCGCGCGGGGGCGGACATGATTCTCACCTACCACGCGCTCGATGCCGCGCGGTGGTTGCAATCATAAGCGCATAAAATACTTCGTGGATCTGGAGCGGCTGCGTTATGACTCGTCCTCGTCCGCCCCTGTCTCAGCCTGATTTCGCCTTGCCGCAGAGCCGCGCAGCCTTCGCGCGTGCGGTCCGTGCGATTCCCGGCGGCGTGAACAGCCCGGCCAGGGCCTTTGGCGCGGTCGGGGGCGAGCCGATCTTCATCGAGCGCGCGGCAGGCGCGTATCTGCACGACATCGACGGCAGGCGCTATATCGACTACATCGGCTCCTGGGGGCCGATGATCCTGGGGCATGCGCACCCGCGCGTGAACGCGGCGGTTGCCGATGCGCTCACCCGCGGCACGAGCTTCGGCGCGCCCACGACGCTCGAGATCGAAATCGCCGAGACCACGGCGCGCGCAGTGCCCTCGGTTGAGAAGGTGCGCTTCACCTCATCGGGAACCGAGGCGGTGATGTCCGCCGTCAGGGTCGCGCGGGGTGTGACCGGCCGCCCCAGGATCATCAAGATGACCGGGTGCTATCATGGTCATGTCGATGCGCTTTTGGTTCAGGCTGGATCGGCGGCGACAACCCTGGGCACGCCGAACAGCCCCGGGGTCACCGCGGGCGCGGCGGTCGATACGCTGCTTTGCCCGTTCAACGACGCGCGGGCGGTCGAGCGCGTGCTCGAGCAGCACGCGGGCCAGGTGGCGGCCATTTTGCTCGAGCCCATCGCCGGCAACATGGGGCTTGTGCCGCCGCGCACGGGGTATCTGGAGCAGCTCCGTGCACTCGCCGACCGCCATGGAACGCTGCTCATCTTCGACGAGGTCATGACCGGATTCCGTGTGGCGTACGGCGGCGCACAGGCGCTTTACGGCGTCACGCCGGACATGACGACGCTTGGCAAGATCATCGGCGGCGGCTTGCCCGCGGCGGCCTATGGCGGCAAGGCGGCGATCATGGACCAGGTGTCTCCCTCGGGTCCGATTTTTCAGGCGGGAACGCTGTCCGGTAATCCGCTCGCGATGGCCGCGGGGCTCACCACGCTTGAGATTCTGCGCGATTCGCCGCCGTACGATCGGCTTGAAGCGATCTCAGCCAGGCTGGCGCACGGGCTCGACGAGGCGGCCGCGCGTGCGGGCGTTCCTCACGTGGTTCAGCGCGTGGGGAGCATGCTGACGCTCTTCTTCCACGGCGGGCCGGTGCCCGACTACGAAACCGCGCTGCGGTCGGATACCGCGCTTTTCAGCCGATTCTTCTGGGAGATGCTCGTGCGCGGGGTGTACCTGCCGTGCAGCCAGTTCGAGGCGGCATTTGTTTCCGCTGCGCACTCGGACGACGACATCGAATACACGATTACTGCCGCGCGGGAGTCGCTTGCGGCGTGTGCCCGCGGTTGAAGTTGCCGTATCCGGCACGCGCGGGCCGTCACTCCTCATCGTCGCTGTCGGGTGCTTCGGGCGTTCCACCTTCGAGGAGCTTCTTGAGCCGTTCGACCGCGCGCCCGGGGCGGCTCGCGCGAATCACTGCGGCGGACACGGCGATCCGGGCCGCGCCGGCGTCCAGCACGCGTTTGAGGTTGTCTTCAGTAATGCCGCCAATGGCGAACCAGGGGCGTGTGGTGGTGAGGGCGGCGTGCTCGACAAACGCGAGCCCGGCGAGCTCGGTCTCGGCGAAGTCCTTGGTGGGAGTGGGGAAGACCGGGCCGACACCCAGGTAACTTGCGCCTGCGAGCAGGGCGGATTCGAGCTGGTTGGCATTGTGGGTCGAGACGCCCACGACCGCGCTTGCGCCCAGGACGCGGCGCGCGTCTCGCGGGGAGACGTCTTCCTGGCCGACATGAACGCCGTCTGCGCGGGCCAGGAGCGCCAGGTCGGGTCGATCGTTGACGATCAAGATTGCCCTGGCCTGCGCGGTGAGGATGCGCAGGTCGCGTGCCAGGCTCAGGCGCTGGCGGTCGGCGTGGGACTTGTCGCGAAACTGGATCGCGTCGGCCCCGGCCTTGAGCGCTTCGCCCACGACCCAGGTCAGGTCGCCGGGAGTGCGCAGGTCGCCGGCGAGGATCATGAGCCGCACGTCGCCAAGCGTGCGCCTGGAGACAAGCGCGGTGAGCATGAGCTTCTCGACGGTGTAGACGTCATAGCGCACCACCTCGAACCGGCCGGCGAGCCAGACGTCGACCAGCTTGCAGTATTCTTCGAGGGAGCGGAGCGATTCCTGGATCCGCTTGAAATTGGCCACGAGCACGGCGCGGGGGTTTTCGCGGACCTGTTCGGACGGGGTCATGATGTGGGCGCCGACGTCGCCCGGGGTGTCGCGGGTTTCGATGGCGATAAAGCGTCCGAGGCCGCGTTCGGCTTCGGCGAGCTTGTGGCGAATGGTTTTGAGCCTGCGGGTGACAGCGGGGTCGTCGAGTACGAAGCGAGCGTAATCCTCGACGACGCGCAGGCCCTCGCGTGCGCGGTTGACCGAGGCGTCGAGCAGGCGCCCGAGGTCGGTTTCCAGGCCGGGCTCGCCGAGCTCGAGCGGCGCAACGCCCTCGGCAAGAGGGAGCGCGGCGAGCGCTTCCTCCGCCGGCGATTCGAGCCGGTCGCGAAGCTGGTCGAGCAAGCGCTCGCCCTTCTGCTCGAACGCGGCGGCCGCCTCCTCCGAGGCGGTTATCAGTCCCGCCAGTAGATGCTCGGTGCCAATCTCCGTGGCCCGGTTGAACCCCCGCGCTGTGACCGCGGCCTCGAGCAAAACCGAGCGCAGCTCCACCGAGTGCGAAAGCTCCTGGAGCAGTTCCTCGCTCGCCGCGCTCAGGCTCGCTTGCTCCTCGAGAAGGCTCGACTGGTCCTGGATCCAACCGGCAAGCTCGTCCGTGTCGAAGCCAATCTCACGCAGTAGCTCGGCCGCCCGGTTCTCGGCATCGAGCACAAGCGCGAGCAGCAAATCGAGCGGCTCGACCTCCATCCCCTTCCGCGCAGCCGCTGCCCGCCGCGCCTCCACAAGCACTCGCTGCGCGCCCGCCGTGTACGAACCTTCCATCGCGAAACAGATCCCCCTGGGCCACGGACATGATACCCCGGCGCTGGGCTCTCTTGTTTTTCACGCCGTCCCTATTCATCATAATCGGTGAGCTGCGCGGATTCCCGGTCCACGTTCGATCACCCTCGATCGAGAACTACAAGGGCCCCCGTGCGAATGCGTCTCCAGCGATCTCCCTCCTACTCGAAACTTTCACAAGGAACCCGAGCCGTGCACAATCGTCCCTCTTTCCTCAAGCTGGTTGCGGCCAGCGTTTCGTTTGTCGCCCTGGCCTCCGCGGTCGTGTTTGCCGCCGGCAAGGAGACCTCGGTGCTCAATTTCAAGGTCAAGGATATCGACGGCCATGACGTCGACCTGGCCCGCTACAAGGGGAAGGTGCTGCTCGTCGTCAACGTGGCGAGCCAGTGCGGTCTGACCCCGCAATACAAGGATCTTGAAGCCCTTTACGAGAAGTACAAGGGCGAGGGTTTCGAGATTCTGGGCTTCCCGGCCAACGAATTCGGCGCCCAGGAGCCGGGCTCGAATGCCGAGATCAAGGAGTTCTGCACCTCGAAGTACAAGGTTTCGTTCCCGATGTTCTCCAAGATCGTGGTCAAGGGTGAGGGCATTCACCCGCTCTACCATTTCTTGACGAGCAAGGAAACGAACCCGAAGTACGCTGGCGAGATTCCCTGGAACTTCACCAAGTTCCTGGTCAATCGCAAGGGTGAGGTGATCGCCCGGTTCCAGCCGCGCGAGAAGCCGAACACGGAGGCCGTGATTGCCGCCATCGAGAAGGCGATTTCGGAGAAGTGATTGGTTTTCGATCCGGGGCCGCTCGTGCAGGGCGGCCTCGGATTAGCGCTTGGCCTATCGATTGGCCGCGGGCTCGAGCGGTGGGTCGCGTTCGATTGGCTGCACGTCCTTTTCAAGCCGCTGATAGCGGTAATACACTTCGAGCGTGAGCGTGGCGAGCGCAGTGCAGTAGATTCGCCCTCCCTTGTCGCCATACTCGCTCTGATCGGGATCCCAGCTTCCTGCACGATGTCCCGCGGTTTGCTGCAGGGCGATGATGGCATCGCGTCCGCGGAGGTTCCAGCGCTCCCAGGGCTCGCCGCCGTGCTGGTAAAGCGCCAGGGTGGCGTAGTACCAGTAGTAGAAATTGGTGGGACCCTTGTCGGACTTGTGATCAAGGAGGTAAGCGGCGGCCTCGGTGGCGGCCTGTGTGGAATCCACCTGTCCCAGGAACTGGCGGCAGACCCAGGCTTCGGCCGTCATGGTGGGCGTCGGCGCCATGCCTGGCTGATAACTCCCCAGGCCGCCGGCCTTGCCTCCGCGTACCTGGTCGAGCCAGCGCAAGGCGCCTGACTTCACTGAGGCTTCGTTTGGGATTTGGATACCGATCTCGTTGGCGGCCTTGAGGCAGAGCACAACCCAGCCCAGAATGCTTGTATCGCCGATGGGTGCGGCGGGGGCGTAACGCCAGGCGAGGCCATCGCGTGCCCGGGCACGGACCAGAAAGCCAAGGGCGCGCTCGGCGGCCACGCGTAATCGGCCATCGCCTGAGAGTGCGTAAGCCTCGCAGAGTGCGAGCGTGGCCATGGCGTGGCAGTACATCCCCACGTTGCGGCTGGTGCCGCGCAGGTCGCCGTCCGCCGCCTGGGAACGAAGCAGGAATTCGAGACCTCTGCGCACGGCGTCGGCGTATCGCCCGTCGCGATGTGTGTAACCTGCTCCCAGGTAGGTCAGGAGTGCAAGGCCCGTGATACCGGTGTCGGCCTCCCAGTAGATACACTCGCCGGAGCATATATCGCCGACGGGGCAATGGCTGGTGTAGTCGTCCTCACCGTCCGCGGTTGAGCCGTCGCTAAAGCGGGCGGTGCCTGCATCCCAGCGGCCGTCGCCATCCTGATGCCGCGCCAGCCAGACCAGGGCCGCTTCGACCGCACGCTCGCTCGCCGCGCTGGCGCCGAGCCGGACCGCCTGCGCGGATCGATCGGCCTCGACTCGCGGTTGATACATGCGCGGCACCATCGGCGCGGGCCTTCGCTCCAGCCGATCCGCCGCCAGGCGATCGAGCACATCGTTCGCCCGTGGCGTGACCCGCGCGATCTCGACCGGTTCCGCCGCCGCTCCCGTTCCCAGGCCGGCGCCAGCCTTTGCTCCGGCTGAGCCCTGCTTCACGCTGGGCTCGAGCATCGCCGCGCCGGGGCGCGGGCGCGCCGTCCGCTTGTGATCGACACGCAGCCGGCGATCGCCAGGCAGCATCGAGCGATCGCGAATGCCGTTTTCGCTCACGGTAATGTTCGAGGTGCTCGGCTCATCGAGCACGGTCGCCTCGCGCTCGGTGGGGTCGGGATCCAGGGGAGACGGCGCGCGGTCGGTCAGGAGCTCCTTCACTGCCAGCAGTTTCCGTGGTTCAGGTGCAGCGGCTGGATCGCTTGCCCGTTCATTCCGGGGCGCGATGCGGGGCGCGTCCGGCGCGGGTGCGGCCAAATCCTTGAGCAGAAGATCTGCTCCCAGAGCCTGTTGAGTTGGTTGTTCGTGCGTGCGGAGGGGCTCGTCCGCCAGTGCCAGATCGGGCTCGACGCGTTCCACGCGCGAGGCGGTTCCGGAGATCAAGTTCTTCGTTTTCGGATCGGCCTGTAGCGGAGCGCCCTGCCAGCCCGCGGCGACCGGTTGCACGCGTACCTGCCGCAGATGGTCGCGATTGCGGTCACGCACCGGCAGGCCGAGCGACCAGCGCAGGACGGGTGAGGTTGCGCCGTAGGCCGCCAGACCGGCGTGCGCGACGAGCGAAAGGGCCAGGCACTTGCGGATCGCGCGTTTCGAGCCCCAGCCCCACCAGACAAGCGCGGCGATGCCAGCGCAGGAGAGCCCGAGCACAACCCACGCGGTGGGGTCGATCCGGGGGAGGCTCAGAAAGGTCTCGAGGTCGAGACCCGTCATGGGGGAAGCTCCACGCGGCCGGTCAGACGGATCAGCATGCGCAAGATGCTGGCAAATCAGGTGTCAGTATGGTTGCGCCTGGGCTTCGAGGCCAGATCAATCCCGCGGCGCTTGCGCAGGCGAGGCTTGCGCCCGCGGAGTGAATCGTGCGCGGGCTCGGGATTCGCGTCGTGCGGCGAGTCGCTGCGCGTGACCGTTTGTGTTGGCTGATCGTGAACCTGGCCGAATCGCAGGATGGGTGTGACCAGGGGCGCGGACGATGCGATCGCGTCGATGGTCTCCGCGCCCAGGCGCTCGAGCGTTCCGGCGAGCCGTTCTACCCGGATCATGAGGGCGTCGTAGGCCACGAGCGCGAGCGCGGCGATGACAACGCCGACCGTGAGCGGCGAAAGCGCCTGGGCCAGCGCGCGTCCCCACTGGGCATGCTCGGCAAGCTGGGCTGCGAGCGTTTCCGTTCCCCTGGCCGCGAGCGCGGCGGGCGCAGCTTCAAGCGCCCGGCTAAAGGCCAGTAATGTGCCCAGCAACCCAATCAAGGGGGCGAGCGCGGCCACGCGACGCAACGTCCCAACGTTCCGCTTCAGGCGGTCGTTTTCCACGTTTTTCGCCAGCAGGACCGCGCGTTCGAGATCGACCGACGGCCGACCCCATCGGTTCACCGCCGCGAGCGCGACCCGCGCGGCCGGGCTGGGATGGCGCTCGCAATGGTCAAGCGCCTGGCCGCAATCGAGCCGCCCTTCATGGATCAGGTCCAGAAACCGCGTGCTGAAATCGAGGGGGATCACCCGCCGCGGCCGGATTCGTAACAAACGCTCAAAAAAGACGCCGAGAGCGAGCACTCCCGCGCCGACCAGCCCCCCCCAGACCATGCGATCCGCCGGCGGCGTGGTGCGGTACCAGTGGCCAAGCCGGTTGAGCCCGACCGAGCCCAGACGTGCCAGCGCGCGGGCGTCCTCCGCGAGGCTGGGCATGGCGGCCCGGGCGCGATCGGCCCCGGGATCAACCTGCGCACCATTTTCACCCACGCCATCCCCCCGTGCCAGGGCAAGCGGCGCGAGGCCAATCGCAAGCACGATGATAGCAGCACTGCGAGCGCGGAAATCCATCTCACGCCTCTTGTTTTACTCTGACGGATGCCTGAGAAATCAGTCCACCGCCGATCTTGACCGGTCATGATCCGCGTTTTTTGCCGTTGCCGCTCCCCTTGCGTGCGAGCGCGTCCTTGCGGGCCAGGGCGACCTTGACGACCGGATCGTCCGGGAATCGCGCAGCGAGCCTTTCATATGTTTCGGCAGCCTCGGCCGGCTGGTCGATGCGCTCCTGAACTTTGCCCGCCTCGAGCAGCGCTGCGGCTTGCCAGCGCGGGGATTTGTAGAGAATGTCAACCTTGAGGAATTCGCGCAGGGCCTCGTGGAATTTTCCCTCGTGAAAGTAGGTCTCGCCGACCATGAGCTGGGCCTGCGCGGGGAGGTCGCCGGTCTTCTGCGAGGCAACGCTGGCGAACGCGGAGCGCGCATCCGCGAGCCTGCCCTGGCCCTTGAGCGCCTGACCGCGTGCGAAGTCGAGCTCAGCGCAAGCCCGTTGATCGGATCCGAGGGCTGGTTTGAGCGAGTCGGCCTCGGTGAGTACATCCGCCCAGCGTTTCATGCCGACGAGACACGCCAGCCGTCGGGTTCGCGCCAGGGTGTCTAGCCGCGGTGGATCACCCTTGCCGGGCGGGTCATTGGCAACGGTTGCGTAAAGTGTGGCGGCGGGTTCGAACTCCCCCTGTTCCTCATGAGCGAGGGCGCGAAAGAACTTCGCCTCCCGAGCCAGCGGCGTTCTGGGATAGGCGCCGAGCAGGCGATCGAACGCCCGCGCGGCGGAGGGCCAGGCCCTGAGCTCCGCCTGGGCTCGACCGAGCCGGAAGAGGATCGCCTCGTTGCGGCGATTGACCGCGTCCGCGGCGTCTCCCTGGGCAGGAGCCAGGGATTCTCCTTCGGCCAGGGGTGCAAGCAGCCGTATGACCTCAGCATGGTTGCCGCGCTCGTTGGCGGACTCCGCCAAATTGAAGCGAGCGTCGACCGCCGTCGGGGATTGGGGGTACTCGGCAAGGATTCGTTGGAAGACCCTGTCTGCCCCGTTCACGTCCTGCGCATCGAGAAGCGCGAAGGCCCATTCGCCCAGCAAGGCGGCCGGCTCGAGCTTGAGTTTGGCGAGCTCAGCCTTTTCCGCGATTCGTGCCGCGATTGATTCGTACGCCTTGGCGGCATCGCTGGGGCGTTCCACGCGCGCGAGCAGCCGGGCCTTCGCGAGCGCTGCGGCGAGGGCGCGGGGATCCGCCTGGAGAATCGCGTCATAGGCGGCGAGCGCCTGCTCGTTCTGGCCGGCCGACTCAAGCGCGGCGGCGAGCGCGAGCCGATTCTCGCTCCCCGCGTTGCCGCCTGGGATCGCGCGGGCAAGCGCCTGAGCGGCCTCGGCCGGCTTCTTGAGCCGGTAAAGCGCACGGCCCAGGCCAGTCCATGCCCTGCGCACCACCTCCGGATCGATCGCATGCGGGTCTGGTTTCGCTTGCGGCTGGGCGGGCCTGGCCAGATCGACCCCGGCCTGTTCGCCGGCCGCGATCACCTTGCGGAACGCCGACTCGGCCTCGGCGAGATGATTCGCGGCGAGCGCGCGTTCGGCGAGCGCCAGCGACGCCGAAGCATGGGCGCCGGTTCTGGGAAAGCGCTTGCCCAGCTCCGCGAGCGAGCGAGCGGCCTCCGCGTCGTGCCCGGTCTGGGCCTGGGCGAGCGCGAGCCGGGCGAGTGCGAATTCCGCCGCCTCTCCATCAGGCCGGGCGCTCAGGTAAGCCTGCAAATGCGGAACGGCCTCAGCGAATTGCCTGTTGTCGACGGCCGATTCGCCCAGCAGATAATGGGCGTCGGCGGCGACAGCCTTGTCGGCTCCCCGCGTCAGCTCCTCGAGCAACGCATCGGCCGCTTGCTTCTTTCCGAGGCCGCGGTCGATCACCGCCAGCTCGTAGAGCGCCGCGGCGACCCAGGGCGCTGGGCTGCGCTCAGGCGTTTGGGCACGCGCGGTTGCGAGCAGCGCTTCGAGCCGTTTCGCGGCCTCGGCCGGTTGCTTCTCGAGCACGAAGGCGCGTGCGAGTGCCAGCGCCGCCTCAGGCGCGAGCGGGCTGGAAGGGAAACGGCGATCGAAATCCTCGAGCATCTTGCGCGCGTCCGTGCCGGAGCCGCGCTCGAGTGCAAGCCGGGCCGCGCGCCAGGCGGCGTCGTCGCTCCAGGCGTCCGGCGGCGAGAGCCGCGCCACGGCCCGGAATTGCGCCTCGGCCTCCCCTGGCTTCTTGTCGAGCACGAGCGCTTCCGCCAGGCGATAGCGGAGCGCGGGGGCGAGCGGCGTTTCGCCAAAGCGCTCAAGCGCGGGATCGAGAATCGCCCGGGCCTCAGCCGCGCGGCCGCGGGTGAGCTCCAACGCCGCCCACTCGAGCGCGGATTGAGCGGCCAGAGCCGCCGGCACGCCAGGACCAGCAAGCCGCTTGAATAGCGCTGACGCTTCGTCACCTCGCCCCAGTCGACCCAGCGCGCACGCCTGCTCAAACCGCGCCTCGGCAAGCAGCGGACTATCGGGCGCTGACCGTTCGAGGGCCGTCACGGCGTCGATCGCCCTCTGGTCCCGCCCACTCCCACGCTCGATCCGCGCGACCTGAAGCCACGATCGATCCACCCAGCCCGCCTTGCCCGCCTCGATCAATCCACGAAACAGCTCGAGAGCCTGGTCGATTTCACCCAACCCAGCCAGGGTGCGCCCCATGCCGTAACGCGCTCGATCCGCCAGCCTCCCCCTGGGATAATCCGCGATCGCCCGCGCGTAGGCCCGCTTCGCAGCCGGTAAGTCGTCGAGGTTGAAACACGAATCTCCCAGGTAGGTCCACGCCATCTCAAGCCCAGCATGGCCCGCGGCAGCCTCGGTAAACCCTTCGAGCCGGCTTCGGGCCTCGCGGTAGTCGCCGAGCAAGTAACAGATCTCGCCCAACCGGTACTCCGCGGTTCGCACCCTCGGGTCTCGCGGAGCGTCCGTGAGAAACGCTTCGAACTCCGGCTTCGACTCCCGATACTTGCCCTGGTAAAGAAGCGCGTTCGCCAGGCCGTAGCGTGCATCCGCCTGGACCGTGCCGCCGGGGGATCGTTTGAGGATCCGCGTGTATTCCTCCGCGGCAAGTGCGTACTTGCGCTGATCCAGCAGCCCGCGCGCGAATCGGAGGGCGTCGGCATCGTCCCTCGCGACCTGGGTACGAGCGCTGGCGGCGATCCCTGGCAACAGCGAGAACCCGCTCGCGGCCAGGAAGACGAGAATGGCCGACCACGCCTGCGCAGGGCGTGAGCCGGGAGATAACCGTCGCCAATGGGGCATAACCGCGGCTCCCTCCATCAGATGACACCGCCGCATCATAATGAATTCCCCGAGGATCGGGCAGACTTCCGTGTGGAGCGCGTTTGTGTTCCATGCGTCTGGCCCGTGGGTCGAGAACCTGGGTGCAAGATCACGCCCAGCCAATCACCGCGAATCCGGGGCATGAGTGTCGAGCCGTTTTGCCGGTACAGGAACGTGGGGCTCAAGGTCTGCGGAATCGCTACGATCGTCATGATCGGTTTTTTTATCCGTGGGAGCGTGTGCCAAAAGCCTTAAGACTTGAGGAAAAGTCAGTGCAAACAACTCGGTATTCGCAGAATTCCCAGAACACGCAGACCCCGATCATGTATACTGGAGCGTTCTGTGATCCCGCCCGAGAGCGGATTGGGCGAGGAAAGAACCCGAGTTCGCAACACGAAGACTCCCTGGAGAATGCATCGATGACGAAGATTCGCGTGTTCGGAAGCGCGGTAGTCGCGCTGGCCGGGCTTGGCCTGGCTGGCAGCGCGTCGGCCCAGACGCCGCAGAGCCCTGCCAAGGCGATGCCCGCGGCCCAGGCACCTGCCAAGACGATGCCTGCGCCGCACGCTCCTGCGAAGACGATGCCTGCGCCGCATGCTCCGTCGAAGGTTGCCCCTGCGCCTCAGGCCCCTGCCAAGTCGATGCCTGCGCCGCACGCGCCGGCCAAGGTTGCTCCCGCGCCGCAAGCTCCTGCGAAGGCGATGCCTGCGCCGCACGCACCGGCCAAGGTTGCTCCTGCGCCTCAGGCTCCGGCCAAGGTTGCTCCCGCGCCTCAGGCTCCGGCCAAGGCTGCGCCGGCCCCGGCTCCTCCGGCCAAGGCCGCACCCCAGTCTCCCGCGAAGGAAGTTCCTCCGCCTCCTCCGGTCTCACCGCCGGTCAAGAAGAGCTGAGCGGCTTCACCCTCGCGATCTGCCGAGGGCGCACAACCCTCGATCGCATGCCAACCCCGGCTGGACCTACCAGTCGGGGTTTTTTATGCGCGCACGATCCAGCAAGTCGATCTCCTCGAAGTCGATCCTCCCGGTTCCTCTCAGAACGCAGGTTTCGCTCCGCGCAAACGAAAACCGCGACGCCCTCAAACAGAGCGCCGCGGTCTGGGTTGTCGCTCGACGCCGGCCGGAGCGTTAACTCCCCTGGCCCGTTGCCTGCGCAGCGGGCTCGCAGGGGACGCAGACTGACACTTGCTGCGTCACCATCTCGGTCACCGCTCGGCAACGCACGGTCGGTACAACCTGGGTTTGCGTGTGCGGCACCATCTTCGTCACCGTGACAGGCACCGTCTCGGTCACCGGCGTCGAAACCCGGCGGCAAACCTGCACCTGGTAAGGCTCAAGCCGAGTTCGGGTTTCGCAGACCGTTACCTTGTGCGGAATCTGCTCCACCTTACGCTGGCAAACCTGCACCTTCTCCTGCACCGGTACGAACTTCGTATGCGTCATCGTGACCATGTCCGTCTGCGGCCGGAAGCTCTGCACCGGGCGGGTGACCGGAACATGCTCAATCGCACACGTCGTCACAGGCCGATAGGTCACGCAGGTCGTCACCCCGCCACAGACGCCGCAACCCGCCTTGCAGCGATGCCCGCAGGAATGCACGCAGGTCGTCACCGGCACCATCTGGGTCACGGGGACCTTGCGAGCCACGTACGCGACCTTCTGCTCGATCACCTCCACCATTTTCGTCACAGGCACCGGTTCCGTGACGCACTGGGGAACCATCCGGGTGACCGTCTTTTCCACCCATTCCCAGGAACAGCGCGGTTCATAAACCGTCTTTTCCACCATCTGCTGCTCGCAGATTGGACGGTACCGCGTCTCGGTGACCAGCTTCCGCTCGCACACGTAGCGCGTCACCTGGCGCTGCACCGTCTCTTGCACGGGCGTCCAGCAAGTGACGCTCCGTGACTCGTTCACAACCTCACTCACCATGCGCGTGACCGGCACCTGCACTGTGCGTACCTCGGTGCGATACACCACAGGCTGGACACAATCGATCCCATTGGCCGTAGTCTCCAAAGCGGGCATCCCTGCATACGCCCTGGCAGGCACCCAGGCCGACATCCCAGCCATGACGGCCATTCCCAGGATCCAACCCACTCCCGCTCCATGCTCTCGCCGTCTCGAGTTCATCGTTGCAAAACTCCAAATTCCCAGAGGTCGCTCGAATGCTGCTTTAGCTTACTCAATCCGCGAATGCCGGAGAAGCCCCTAAATCTCGCAAGTCCACGCAATCGTAGTACACTGTGCAGACTGCTCATTCTGTTATTCTGGTTGAATCCGAACACCCCGTGTGATCCTTGTGAGCCGTTGTGGTGTTCAAACAAAAGGAGGATTGCTCGCTTCTGAGATGGCATCGCGAAAGAGTTTTTTTTCGCTTAAACTGACTGGTGTGAAGGGAAGGCGTCGGCATGTTGCTCATACACATCGGATCGCGGTGAGCCGCCTGGGCGCAGGGTTTGGGCGGTAGGAAGTCGAATTCCATGACGAAAACGGAACGCGAGCGCAACCTGGCGGTCTTCATTGACCTTGAGAATCTGGCGATGGGCTTTCAGAACCAGCGGAAATCGCGGTTCGAGGTTCAGAAGGTGCTTGAGCGTCTGGTGGAAAAGGGCAAGCTCATTGTCAAGAAGGCGTATGCGGACTGGAGCCGGTTCCCTGCCTACACTGCGCCTTTTCACGAGTCGGCGATTGAGCTGATTGAGATTCCCAAGCGGTCTCAAACGGGGAAGAACTCAGCGGATATCCGCCTGGTGGTCGATGCGATCGACCTGGCGTGGAGCAAGCCGCATGTGGATACCTTCGTGATCGTTTCGGGGGACTCGGATTTTTCGCCGCTGGTCTCCAAGCTCAAGGAGAACGGCAAGCACGTGATTGGGCTGGGGATGAAGGGTTCGACCTCGGACCTGCTGCGTGACAACTGCGACGAGTTCATCTATTACGAAGATCTGGAACGGCAGGAGCAAAACGAGCAGCAGCTTGTCACCGATTTGAATGCGTACTTGCCGCCGAATTTGCCGGAGAAGCAGCGTGAGCTTTTCAGTCTGTTGCTTGAGGCCTGCAATGCGCTTCGGCGGGAGAATCACGAGGTGCTCTACGCCTCGATGATCAAGGACACCATGAAGCGCAAGAAGCCATCGTTTGACGAGAGCTATTATGGATATCGGAGCTTCACGCATTTGCTTGAGGCGGCGGACAATTTGGCGATTGTCGACATCGAGCGGAATCCGAAAAGTGGTACTTACGTGGTAACGCGGATCTGCGGCGAGCAACCGAACAGCGCAGCGCCAGCGGGTGAGCGTCTGGGCGCGGAAACGCCTGGTCAGCCCCGGACGGCACGCCGTTTGCGCTCGATCCGACGCTAACAGGCTGGATCAGGCACGCACACGCTCTGGAAAGGCCAGGTTCGTCATGCTGACTCGTTCGACTCGGCGAAAGGTTGCTGGATTGTTGGGTGTGCTGTTTGCGCTCGGGCTCGCGTCGGCGGCGCGCGCGGCGAGCGGAGACGCAGCCGCCCAGGAAGACGCACTCAAGAAGCTTGGCCTCAGCCGCGCGGGGGACTTTTACCTGCTCGAGGCGGACGCGGAGGCACGTTCCAAGATCGATGAGGCATACCAGGCGTTCCAGGCTTATCGTAAGGCCGAAATCCAACGGGCGAGCACCGTGAGCCCGCAGCAATATCAGGCTGCGCTCAACAATCTCCAGCAACAAATCAACCAGTACAAGAACCAGATCAACGCCACGAACCGGCAGATCAATTCGCTGCCCCGGGGCCGCAGGGGGTATTCGAATAATCTTGTGGCCGAGTCGCGCGCGGAAGCCACGATGTATCGCAACGAGCTTCAGCTTGAGATGAATCAGATGAATCAGCTTCTGGGGCAGCTCAAGAAGAATCCGCCTTCGCCGCAGCAGAAGGCCCAGGCCGAGGCCGATGCGCGTGACGCGCGTGACGCCCTGGAAAAAGCCGTGACCGAGGCGCGTGGGGCGGTGGACGCGGTCCGGGAGAAATACGAGACGCTGCAATCGAATTCTGAGGTTAAAGCCGCGCTCGAGGTCCTGGGCCGCGGCCAGAAGATCAAGCCGAAGCTCGGCCCTTCGCACACGTTCACAAGCAGTGTGAAGCGGCTTGAGAAGCTCGAGCGACTGGTGGGCGCGGCGCCGGCCGAGTCCGCGAAGAGCAAGCACACCCGCTCCAGCCGGTCGCTCCGTTCCCTGCGCGGAACGTCGACATCCACGGCCGAGCCCAAACAGCCCTAGTTCCGCGAGCGGATTTACCCGCTCATGCCACCGACTTCCGGCTGGAACATGTATCCCACGCCGCGGATGGTGCGGATGAGCGGACCGCGCGGGCCGAGCTTGCGCCTCAGGTGGCTAACGTGCACGTCCAGCGAGCGCTCCAGAGGCGCAGCGGGACGTTGATGAATCAGCGCGGTGAGCTCGCCGCGCGAGACCACGCGCCCCGCCGAACGTACCAGGATTTCGAGCACTTCGAATTCAATGGTCGTGAGCTGGAGCGGCTCCTCATCGATCCACACCTGCCGCGCCGTGACGGCGATCCGCACACCGTTCACCTGGACGATCTCGCTCAGGCTGGGTGAGCCCTGGCCGTTGCGTCGCAGGATCGCGCGGATGCGAGCCAGAAGCTCGTCCGCGGCGTGGGGATCGGTGACGAAGTCGTCCGCGCCGGCGTCGAGCGCGGCGATCCGGTCGCTGCGGCCAGCGGTGCTGGAGAGCACAATCACCGGCACCGGGCTACGGCGGCGGAGCTGGCGCAGCAGCTCAATCGCACCCAGCCCCCGTGATTCGAATTCGAGCAGCACAAGGTCGAACGATTCGTCGATCGCGCGGCCAAGCCCGAGCCGCCCGTCCGAGACCGTTTCAAGCCGGGCGCCCGCCTGCTCGAACGGCGAGAGCAACGAATCGACGAGCGAGGAATCATCAGCGATGAGCAAGTATCTTGCTCCCGAGCCCCGCGCATCTGCGTCTGCCTCACGCGGCAATGGCTGCCTGGAGTCGAAGCCGTTGTCGATCATCGGGCCTGAATCCCAGGCGTTCGCGGCTTCGAGCCGGCCAGGGAAGGAAAGTCCCTGCGGCCCAGAGGAAATGGGGTCGTTCACGGAAACAATCATGCGCAGTCCCCTGGGCCGCCCACATGGCCGACCCGTCCTAGCGATGGAATCTCATCATGCCGCCCGGAACGGGCAGCCCTGCCAGATAAATCCCCACGTTGGCGGGCGGAGTCGCCGCCGCGCTGGTCGTGGAGGAATTCCGCGCGGACATGGCCTGGACAACGGCCTGTTCATCCGCCTGAATCTGTGAAACCTGTGTCGGCGTAACGCCCATGCTCTCGAGCACGCCCGCGGCGTCGCTCTGGATCTGGCTGGTCGCCGATGAACCGCTAAGTGCGCCGCTGCGCACCGAGGCCAGGTCGGTCTGGAGTATCGTCAGCGACGCCTGACTCGGCGTTGCGCCCGCGGGCAGATCCGCCTTGAGAACGCCTGAGAGCGTTTGCCAGGCCGAGGCCGCGGCCGGTGAACCGAGGGGAGGATCAACGGGCAAATGCAGAGGCGGATTGCCTACCATCGGCGCGCCTCCCAAAAAAATCTGCCCATGGCCGCCGGGCATCGCCACCTGCACCGCCTGCTCGTCCGCCTGAATCTGGGCGACCTGCCCCGGCGACGCCCCCATGCTCGCAAGGATTGCCGCCTGATCATTCGAAATCGTGGTCTGGATCGCCGCCCCTGTGATCGTGCCGTTATGGATCGCGGTCATATCAGCACGCATCTGATCCACCGCGGATTGGCCAGGCCTGGCGCCCGCGGGGATGGCGGCCTTGAGGTCGGTCTGAAGCTTCTGGATCGCGTCCTTCGCCGCGGCGGAAAGCTGCGGGCCGTGGGCCAGGAAGTCCCGTTTCCCCGCTGCCCCGCCTGACGTCGTCACCAATGTGTGGGCCAGCGCGTGCATTGAATCGCCGCCTCGGACACCGAAGAAACCAGGAAACGGCGCCATCGGACCACCCACGTCCACCGCTCGCCCCGTCCATTGGCCCGCTCCACCCGGCGCTGACCAAATTCCAGAAAGCAAGGCTCGCCCTTCAAGCTGCTCACACTCACCCAGTCTACCCGCTGAACGCGTCTGCCGCGCTCTGGTTTGGGCCAGTGGCTTCACCCTTATCCCTAACATCGGATCGTCCTCCATGACATCCGTAGCGGATGCCCAGAACACAGGACCCGCGGACGGCGGCAAAAGCGCGTGATGTGCCAGCGCGAGGAGTGAATCGAAATCCGAACATCCTGCCCGGATTCCGCCGTCCCGCTCCCACTGTGACATCGAAATTCCCATTTTACAGGCGCAACAACCACTGAGAGATTTAACAAGCCTTAACCAAATTGGTATCGCGTGATCCAGGATTCGGGTGGATTTCACGCCTTGAATCTCAGTTGATCTCCGATTCATAAGCGGCATTTCGGCGCACGGCGGCCTGCAATGCGTGCCTGTCTGGCGGCTTACGGATGATCCTGATTGACTTTAGTGAGCCTGGTAGACCCGACAATGATGTCCGTTGACGCGCCCATGCAACCAGGGCTAGCCTCAGCTTCTCACACGCAACAGAGTGGCAGACATGAGGCCGGAATGGAATCGAAATCCCCGCCGAAGACGTTATTTCGGGCATTTGCCACGAGCTGCATCATTTTTCTCCTGGGTGTATCCGCCGCTCTTGCGGCAGGTTCCGCGAAGGATCGCCGCGGTGATTCGTCGCCTGAAGCGCGGGATCGCGCTGGGGCTTCCGGCGCGGGGATCACGGTCAAGACCCCAGCCGCCTCGCCGTCTCCGCACGCCGCGCCGTCTCCGCCCGCCGCGCCGCCGCGACCGCTGCTCGCGGAGTTCTGGTTCAACTTTCGGCACAACCTCTTCAAGCCGCTGCTCCTGTTTTTCTTCCTTGGCTTTCTGGTCCCGATCCTCCGCGTCGAATTTGAGTTTCCTTATGCGATCTATCAAGGGCTGACCATCTACCTGCTGCTCGCCATTGGCTGGAAAGGGGGCGAGGAGCTCGCGCGGGCGGAGTCAGGCAGTCTGGGGGTGATCTTCGGCCTGATGCTGGTGGGCTTTTTGACCAATCTCTGTATTGGCATGCTTGCATATCTTGGGCTCAGGCTTTTCTGCCCCCGCATGAGGCGCGTGGATCAGGCGACGGTCGCGGGCTATTACGGCTCCGATTCGGCGGGGACCTTTGTGACCTGCCTGGGGATTCTGGCGACGGGCGGGATCGCCTACGGCGCGTACATGCCGGTGATGCTGGCGGTGATGGAGGTGCCAGGCTGTCTTGTCGCGCTTTATCTGGTCTCGCGTCTGAGGCGGCAGGGCATGGATTCTTCGGGGGCGATGCCGGGCGAGCCAGGCCACGCCGCGTTTGTGAACGCGCAGGCCGGGGCTGTTGCTGGAACAGAGCACGCGCGCCAGGTTGAGGAGGAGATCGAGATCGCGCTTGAGAAACGCGAGCATGCCGATCCCGCCGTGGACCCGAAGCCAGCCGGCGGACCTGGCTCGTACGCCCAGCTTTTGCACGAGGTGTTTCTCAACCCGGGGCTCTTTCTCTTGCTGGGCGGGATTGTCATCGGGCTGGTGAGCGGCTTGCAGGGGGAGGCGGTGACCCGTGAGGACGACCGCTTTTTCATCGCGTTGTTTCAGGGAGTTCTATGCCTGTTTTTGCTCGAGATGGGGATGACCGCCTCGCGCAAGCTCCGCGATCTCAGGCGCGGCGGCCCGGGGCTTCTGATGTTCGCCCTGGGTGCGCCGGCCTGTTTTGCAACGCTGGGCATCTGCGTGATTCATGCCTATTCCGCGCTCGTGCACGTGCCCTTCGAGCTGGGCTCATATGTGCTGTTTTCCGTGCTCTGCGCGGCCGCGTCGTACATCGCGCTTCCGGCAGTGCAGCGGCTGGCGATCCCCGAGGCAAGCCCCACCTTGCCGCTGGCTGCGTCGCTCGGAGTGACGTTCACATTCAACGTCACGATCGGGATCCCAATCTACATCCTGATCGCCCGCGCCTTGATGCAAGCGATTCCTGTTTAGGCGCTGGGCGTGCGAGGCGTGCCTGGCACGGCGGCCGCGCCCGGTTGAATCATGGTCGAGCGAATCCGCTTCTTGTCGAGCTTGCCCACGCTCGTCTTGGGCAGAGACTCAACGAAGAGAATATCCTCCGGCCTGGGGAGCTGCCATTTCGCAAACCGCTGGGCGAGCAGCGCGAGGATGTCGTCAGCGGTTACGCTTGCTTGCGGCTCCTTCTTGACCACGAGGCAAACGGGGACCTCGTCGCAGACGGCGTCAGGCCGGGCGACGACCGCGGCCTCGAGCACCCCGGGGTGGGCGACCGCGGCGTTTTCCATGTCCACCGAGGAGATCCATTCTCCCTTGCGCTTGATCAGATCCTTCTTGCGATCGGTGAGCCGCACGTAGCCGAACGGGTCGATCACCGCGACGTCGCCGGTGCGGAACCAGCCCTCAGGCTGGAAGGCCGCGGTTGCGGCGGGATTGTTGTAATACTCGCGCGCGATCCAGGGCCCGCGTACGAGGAGCTCACCCGGGCTTTGACCGTCCCAGGGCAAGTCGCGATCGTGCTCATCGAGGATGCGAACCTCGACGCCCGGCACGGGCAGTCCCTGGCACAGAAGCGCCTCGAGCTTGCGCTCCTGGGACCAGCCCTCGGACTCCGACCGCAGCCGGGAGACGGTGCCCATGGGCGAGGTCTCGGTCATGCCCCAGGCGTGGATGACGGTGATGCCGAAGTCGCGTTTGTAGTTTTCGATCAAGGTGCGCGACGCGGCCGCGCCTCCGACCAGGATCGTTTTCAGGTGCGAGAGGTCGTAGGTCTTTTCCTGAAGGTGCTGATACAGCAGGGTCCAGACGGTGGGCACGCCCGCGGTGCAGGTGACCTTCTCGGCTTCGAGCAGCTCGGCCAGGGGCTGGCCCACGAACCCCGAGCCAGGGAGCACGAGCTTTGCGCCCACCATCGCGCACGAATAGGGCATGCCCCAGGCGTTGACATGGAACATGGGCACGACCGGGAGCGCAATTTCGCGCTCACACATCGCCGCGCCGTCGACCATGCAGTTGCCCATGGCGTGCAGCACGGTGGAGCGATGGCTGTAAAGCACCCCCTTGGGATCGCCGGTCGTGGCCGAGGTGTAACACAGCCCGGAAGCCGTCTCCTCGTCGAACACCGGCTCACCCTCAAAGACCGAGGCGGGCTCGATGAGGGCCTCATAGTCGAGCGCGGAGCGCGGCAGCGCGGGCCGCGGCAGCGCGGGCGCGGGCGGAGCCAGCTCGTCGATGATCACAAAGCGCTCGATCGAAGGGATCGAGCCAGCTTCCTGGAGCTCAGCGAACAGGCACGCGAGCGATTTGTCCACAAACAGCATTCGATCTTGCGCGTGATTGATGATATAGACAATTTGCTCGCGAGGCAGGCGGATATTGATGGTGTGCAGCACCGCGCCGATCATCGGCACCGCGAAGTAAAGCTCAAGATGGCGCTGGCTGTTCCAGGCGAAGGTCGCCACGCGGTCGCCGGGTTGCACGCCCATGCTCTTAAGTGCGGTCATGAGCTTGCGGGTGCGGCGGCCGACCTCGCCCCAGGTGGTGCGCACAATGGAGCCGTCCCCCCTGCGGGAAACAACTTCCTTGGAGCCGAAGAGCGTCTCCGCGCGGCGGAGAATGCTCCCGATCAGAAGGCCATCCCGCATCATTAACCCGTCCATGGCGTACCTCGAACAGTAGACCGTCGAACAACCCCGGCGCAAGCGACCGAGCGATCTTGGCGAGCCCCTGCGGTCTTGCTCCGCCCCCCTGTTCGCGATAGCGTGCCTGCGCCTCTGCGCCGGGTCAAGCCTTGGCGTTGCCCCCGGCCGCGGTTGGAGCGGCCTGCGCACGCGGCAACACGAACGAAAATGTCGCTCCTTGCCCCGGTGTGCTCGTGAGCTCCACGCGGCCGCCGTGCATCTCCACAAACGACTTCACAAGCCAGAGCCCAAGCCCGATCCCACGCTTGCCGTATTCGAACTCGCCCGAGGAATGGCGCAGGGTGTCGAAGCCAGTGAAAAACGGCTCGAAAACGTGCGGTTGATCGCCAGGCGCGACCCCTTGCCCCGGGTCCGTCACGGAGACGCGGATGTGCGAATCCCCCTCCCGCCGGGCGGAAAGCTGGATCACGCCCTCATCAGGAGTGAATTTCACCGCGTTCACAAGCAGGTTGAGCAGCACGTCGAGTATCTTGGCGGCGTCGGCCTCGATCGTGCCGAGATTCGAATCAACAGCGATCTCAACCCGCTGCTTGCGCGACTCGAGATAGGCCGAGATCTGGTCGGCGGCCGCGCGGGCAAGCGTCTCGAGATCGACCGGCCCGAGCGCGAGCGGCTGCCCGAATTCCCCGGTCCGCACCAGCTTGAGCATGCGCTCCACCGTGGCGGCCAGACGATTCGCCGCATTGCCCAGACGGTCGATCCATTGCCGTTCGGTGGCCGGGGCCGTCGCTCCGATGGATAGCTTCCAGAGATCGAGCAGGCCGAGAACCACGGCGACAGGTGTATTGAGCTCGTGGCTGGCCACTTCAAGAAACGCCCCCTTGAGCCGGTTCGCCTCGAGCAGGCGGGCGTTCGATTCCTGGAGCTCGGCCAGCAATCGCCGTTTCTCGGTGATCAGGTCGTGTTGTTCCACGGCCTGGCGGACGACGGCCTGGAATTCGTTCGGGTCCCAGGGTTTGGCGATGTAGCGGAAGACGCGGCCCTCGTTGATCGCATCGATGACCGCGCGGATATCGGCATAGGCGGTAAAGAGCAAGCGCGTGGTGTCGGGCCTTAGGGCCTCCGCCTCGCGGAGCAGCTCGACGCCGGTCATCCCCGGCATGCGCTGATCCGACATGATCACGTGGAAGGTGCGATCCGAGTGGAGCAGCTCGATCGCCTCGGCCGCGGTCAGGCGTGTGACCACGTCGTAGTCGATGCGCAAAAGGTCGTGCACCGTGCGGAGCACATCCGGCTCATCGTCGACCACGAGAACGCCTGGGCGAATCCTGCGCGGAGCCGTCGGGGAACGTTCCAGCAAACTGCGTGACCGGCCGGAGGGTAGGAACCCGAAGTCAGGCGATCTCCCGGTCGAAACCGGGGCACCCGCCCGCCCGCCGAGCCCGTTATCGTTGGTCACGGCCCCAGCTCCGGCACGGGCGAAGGATCGTGCGCGTCGTCCTCATGCTCCGCCGGCGCGTTTCCGAAGCGCTTGATGAGCGTGACCTCGTTGCCCACGTCGTTGTAACGCATCTCGTCCACCATGCCCTGGCAAATCAAGAGGCCGAAGCCCCCAGCGCGGAGCCCGAGCTTCTCACGCACGTCGAGATGGCTAAAGGGATCCCCGGCCACCGCCGCATGCGGCAGGCTCGAACGATCAAAGCCCGAACCCTGATCCTTGACCACGATCTCGAGCCGGTCGTGGTAAACCCGGTACGTGATGTTCACCAGCCGCTCGGATTCGTGCTCATTGCCCCACTCAATCGCATTCTGCGCCATTTCCATCACCGCCTGGCGAAGCTGGATCACCTGGTCCGAGCCCAGCGGCGTCGTCTGGCACACGTGCATGAAGAAATCATTCACATCCTTGAGAAAGTTGATTTCACTATTGAGCTCGACGTGGATTTCTCCCTGGAGATCGCGCTTTTCGAGACTCACGCGCCAGGCGAGCGCGGACTCGATGGCCTCGAAAAGGTCGTCGACCCCATACGGCTTCGTGACATAGGCGTTTGCCCCCACGCGGAAGCCATGCACGCGGTGTTGCACGTCATTAAGGGCGGTGAGCATCACCACGGGGAGCATGCGCGTGTCGGGATCGGTGCGGAGCCGGCGGCAGACGTCGAAGCCATTGATGTCCGGCAGCATGAGGTCGAGCAGGACGACGCTCGGCGTGCGTTCCCGGGCGAGCTGGAGGCCCGTTTCGCCATCCCCCGCCACGATTGGATTGTAGTCCTTGAGGCGTAGAATCCGGGCGACAAGCTCGGCCTGTTCCGGATGATCCTCAACGATCAGAGCCGTTTGCATCAGCCGGAACTCCCTGCGACCGCCGCCATATCGTGCCCGCCTGCCTCATCCACCGCGCCCTGAGTGCCGAGCTTACGAGACGTGCAGCTCGACAATATCAGCGTCGTGCAGCTCGCAAGTGCGCTTGACGGTTCGCGGCTCGGTCGAATCGCTCCCAAAGATCCGGGCGAATTTGAGCGAGTGCTCGAAATCCTGATGGATGAGCCGGGCCAGGTCAAGCACGTCGCTGCCTTTGGGCAGAGTGTAGGGCCGGCTGCGATCGATCGGTTTACCCGGAACCTTGGTGTAAACCCGAATCACTCCTAATAGATCGTACGTGGCAAGGCGCAGGGTTTCCAGACCTTCTCGCGATTGGGCCGAGACCGCGAGGATCGGGAACCGCGAACCATACCATTCCTGGAGGATCGCCAGCCGGTCCGCTGCGCCTTCGGCGTCGGCCTTGGTGGCGGCGATCAGGGTCTTCACGTGGGTGATGCGTTCATCGTCGTCGTCGGTGGGGAGGTCGCGCACCAGGATGACCTTGCGTTCGGCGAGCACGTCCAGAACTGCCTCGAGCGCATCGGCGCAGCCGTCGTCGGCGAGGTCGGCGAGCAGGAGCGCGGCGTCGGCCGAGCGAATGATCCCAGGCGCCCAGGGTTCGAGAAATTCGGGGGCGAAGGCGGGCAGGTCGACAAGCTGGACCGGCACGTCCTCATACATCATGATCCCTGGCTGGGGATTGCGGGTGGTGAAGGGATAGGCGGCGATTTCAGGCCGAGCGTTGGTCAGCGCGGCCAGCAGCGTGCTTTTGCCCGTGTTGGGCGCGCCCACAAGCACGACCTGCCCCGCACCTTCGTGCGGTACCTTGCGGCTCACGCCTCCGCTTTTGGGACCGGCCGAGCGCGGCGCTTCGATCTCGTCACGAAGCTCGCTCAGCTTGCGCTTGAGGTCAGACTGAAGCTTCTCCGTCCCCTTGTGCTTGGGCAGGAGCTTGTAGAGCTCGCGCAGCTTCTCAAGCCGCTCAGCCGGCGTCCGCCCGGCCTTGTACTCGGCCTCAACCTTCAAATACTGCGGCGGCAGATTGGCCGGCACGCCCGCGCCCTCCTGTCTCGACGTCCCACAAATTCGCCTCGCACGGCTCGTTTCGGCCGCATCCCGCCCATCCTGAAGCCAAAACCGCCCGGCGGAATTCCTGTCGTCGCGATTGTAACGATTGTCGGCTTCAAGCGCGCCCGGATTTGTCCAGGCAAGCGGCTAAAACTGCCCAGAAACCCTATATTATCTGTAGAGGAATCGCATGCTCGCAACGAGGAGGGTGGATCATGTCTATTGTCGAGTACCTGCGCAAGCGCGGCGTCGAATTTGAAACGCTCCTGCACCAGCCGGCGTCCACGTCGGCACGGCGAGCGGGGTGCATGCACGTGCCGGGCCGTAGCGTTGCCAAGGCGGTGCTCGTGCAGGCGCGGGACCAGCGTCTTGTGGCGGTTCTGCCCGCAACATGCGCGATCGACCTGGAACGCCTAAGCGCCATCCTGCGGGTTCAGCCCACCGACGTGCGGATCGCCAGCGAGGCGGAAGCGCGGGCCGTCTTCAAGGATTGCGAGGCCGGCGTTGTGCCCCCCTTCGGCCGGCTCTACGACCTGCCCACCGTGGTCGATTCCGAGCTCGCCGGCTCGCCGACGATCGCCTTCGGCGGCAACATGAGGCATGAAGACGTGCGAATGCAATTTCGTGATTTCGTCACCCTCGAGGCGCCGTTGTCGGCGAGCTTCAGCCGGCCTGCGCACGCGGTCTGAGCCAGGACGCGGCGGCGGGTGGTCGCTGTTTCGCCTGTGTGATTCGCCCTGCGGGTGATCCGGTTGGGGGCTCTGGCCGCCGGGTTCTGGTCTCGAGGCGCGGGGTTGCCTTGCTCCGGGCTGCGTCCAGGCCCACAATGGAGACATGAGGCGGGCGTGGGTCCAACGCGAGCAATTCTGGCCTCGATGCCGGCGGTTGTGTCGAGCCGCCGTGTTTTTGGCGTGGCTTGGCGGAAGCGTCGCCACCGGCGTGAGAGCGGATTCGCCGGGCGCCGGCAGCGGTTCGCCGCCATCCGCGCGCCTGGATCTTGCGCCAGGGGACTCGAGGACGGTCGAGCTTGGCGCCCTGGCGCCTTCGGGTGTGTACTCTCTCGTTGTATCCACACGCGACGTGCTGGCGGCTGAGGATCGCGTCGCGGTCACGCTCGCGGGCCACGCGCACGCGCGCGATCACATCATCCGGACGCTCCACGCCGGCGATCCCGACTTCACGCTGATCTACCGCCCCGAGCGCGGCGGCAAGACGCGGCTCACGCTTAAGCGCGCAAAGGCCGGCAAGGGCGCCTTGCGAATCACGATCGCCTGGCGCGCGATCACGCTTGGGCAGGGCGAGGCATCCGCGCTCGAGGCCGAGCCCAACGACGCCTGGGACGCCGCGAATCCACTCGTGCTGGGCCAGGCGATTCACGGCTCAGCGGACGATGTCGATTTTCTTTACGGGCCGACCGAGGATCGACCGGGGCGTGACTGGTTCCGCTTCGATTATCAGGGCGGCCGGCCCGCCCTCGTGTTCTTCGAGCTTGAGCTGAGCGATCGCGACGTGCCGGCAAACCTTGCGCTTTACACGGTCGACAGCGCGACCGGGAAAGCAGCGCCCTACGCTTCCGGCAAGGATCCGATGGAAGTTCCGCACGATCGCCAGCGAGTGCGGATGTCGAAGTTCATGACACGCACGCTGGTGCCTGGGCGTTATTACCTGGAGGTCGACGCGCGTGATCCGGAATATGTGCTGCGCACGCGCGTTTTGGCCGAACCGCCATATGACCAGGTGGAGCAGTCAGTCGAGGCGGGCGTGCATTACATCCTGGCTGCTGGCGACGCCTGGCTGGCGCAGATCCCGCGCGGGGGCAGCCGATCGACCCGCGCCATGATGCTGCACGAGACTGCGCAGCGCTGTACCGCCTGCCACGCGACCAGCTTCCCGGCCGAGGCTGCGCTCGCCGCGCGAGCCGCGGGGTATGCCATCGCGCCCCGCGAAAGCCTGCGTTATCTGGCCGAACGGATCGCCCATTCTCCCACGCCGCTCTATGGCGAGGATGGACTTTACTGGCAGCGTTACATCGCGATCCCGCTCGAGGCTCAGGGGGCGCAGGGAAGTGTGCTGGCCGATTATGAGCGGTTGATCCTTGGCAAGAGCAGCCCCTACCTCGCTCGCTTCGGTGCGTTTCTCGAGGCGGCGTGGTTCGCTCGATCCGACTTGCCCGCCGATGCCGATAACGGCGTTCGACCGCTCGACGGCAAGTTCAGCCAGGCCTGGCGCAGCGCTCGCGTGCTCGGGGCGCTTGCCGCGCGTGGCGAGGCCCGCGCGCGCAAGGCGGCCGATCGGATCGCGGTTGTCGCCGGCGACATCGCGGCCGACAAACGCGTTGAAGGTCTGCAAGATCGCGTCGATCGCTTGCAGATGTGGCAGCTTATCGATCCCAAACGCTTCGCGGGCAAGATCGCGCGCGAACGCGGGGCGATCCTGCGCTTCGCCAATCGCGACGGCGGCTGGAACGATCGTGACACCGAGCCCGGGCCCAGCTCGATCGCGATGACGGGCCAGATCGTCTGCGCGCTCATCGAAACGGGGCTCAGTCCGGAACATCCCGCCATCGTGCAAGCCGTGCGCTATCTCCTTGCGCAACAACAACCGTTTGGGGGCTGGTTTCAGGACGACGATCGCGAGACCTTCCGCACGCCCATGCGCGAGACCCGGCACGCGATCCTGGCGCTTGCCCGGGCGCGGCCGAAGGGGTCGGCGCGCGGTTGGGGAAGCGCGCTTGCGCGGCCGCCGCGCATGGGGTCGATGGTGGAGACGCTCGCGGATCTCGAGTCGGCGTGGGAGGTTCCAGA
Source organism: Planctomycetales bacterium (assembly GCA_027451885.1). GTDB lineage: Bacteria > Planctomycetota > Planctomycetia > Isosphaerales > Isosphaeraceae > JAKBAP01. Next base: position 6,980 of record DAIDHX010000305.1, on the reverse strand, counting down.
GACGGCTCGAGCGGCTGTGATCCCGGCGATTGTGAAGCTGCTCGATCATCCCGAGCCGTTCGTGCGGTCCGCCGCGGCCAGTGCGCTTGGGCGACTCGACGCGGGAGACTCCGCGCCCGCGCTTGCCCGCGCGCTCGGCGATGATTCCAAGCTCGTGGCGCGCTCGGCCGCGCGGGCGCTGCGAGCCTTGGGCGCTCATCCCCACGCCGCGATCGCAATCGACCAGGCGCTGCAAAACCCCGATCCCCGCGTCCGCAGAGGCGCTGCGCGGGTCTTCTCGGCACAGTTCTTCAGGCTCGATGAACGGCTCGACCTGCTCAGACGCCTCGTCGTGCTCACGCGCGATCCCGATCTTTGGACGAGGCTTGAAGCAATCCGCGGCCTGACGCAGTGGTTCTACCGCACCAACGACCCCAGCGCACGCAAGGCGATCGTCACCGCATTCTTGCAGCGGTTGGCGATCCCGGAGCATCCCGTGGTCCGCGCCAACCTGAGCCAGGGGCTCTACATCATGCTCGATGAGAATCTGGGCGGCAGCGTGAGCCTGCGCCGGAACCTCGACTATCTGCCCCCCGCCACGCGTTCAAGCGCGCTGGCCGCGCGTGAACAGGTCGAGCGCGTGATTCTGCTCGAACCCTTGCTCGAAACAATCGCACAGGGAAATGCGCTGGCACGCTCGGGCGCGCTTGCCGCCTTCGATGGCGCGTTTCTTGAGGGCCGCGCCTACGCGCGCAAGCCGGAGAGCATGATCGACGTCGGCAATGACCGCGAATTCAGCTTCCTCGCCAGGCTCAATCCCAACCAGGTCCAGGGTGCAATCGGCCGGGCACTCCCGGAGCTCAGGGATCCCGTCGACCGGAAGCGTGCGCTGGCCCTGGCACGGTTCCTGGACGCTCCACTGGCCGACGATGAGTCGGAGTCCGCGCCTGCGCCCGCTGCGCCCCTGGCGGACACCGCCGCGAGGCCGGGTGAGACCTCGTTCGCCCGATTCAAACGCGTGGTCAACCCGCTCCTCTACGCACGCGGCGAGGACGGTTACTCGTGCGCCGATTGCCACGGCAATCACGCGATTCTGCGCGTCGTGCCCGCGGAAAGGGCGAAGCCGCTCGACGACGCCTCCATCCGCCAAAATCTCGCCAGTGTGTACAAGACGATCGACCGCGGCGACCCGCGCTCAAGCCTGCTCCTGCGCAAGCCGCGCAGCCCCTCCGGCCAGGGGGAGCAAGACGCCAGGAGCCCCACCGGAATGACCCACGCCGGCGGCATGCGCTGGGACGCTGATCATCATCCCGCCTACAGGGCCATTCTCGAGTGGATCAGCTCCCTTGAACCCCCCAGGGACGCCACGCGCGATTGACTCATCCCCTGTCGTCTCGCGCTCAAGGGGCGGGGTGATGTGCACGCTTCCGGCATCGGCTACAATCACGGCACTGCTACGTTTCGACCTCGCCTTTTGAACCCGCCACGCACACACCCGCCAGAGGGAATCGCCGATGTCTAGCTCGCGTCGAGAATTCCTGGGCGCTGCCGCGTCGACCGTGCTCGCCGCACAGGCCGCGCGCGCCGAGCAACCCCGGCCCAGGGTCGCTGCGCTCACCACAACGTACTTCAAGTACTCCCACTCCGAACACATCATCGATCGCTTTCTCGAAGGTTACGGCTGGGAAGGCGCGCATCATCACCCGCCGTTCGAGGTCGTGTCGCTTTACGTCGAGCAGGTCGGCAAGAACGACCTGAGCCGCGAACGGGCCAAACGCCATCCCGAAATGAAGATCTACCCCACGATCGCCGATGCACTGACGCGCGGCGGGTCGAAGCTGGCGGTCGACGCCGTCCTGCTCGTCGGCGAGCACGGGCGCTATCCCCGCAACGAAAAAGGGCAAACGCTCTACCCCCGCTACGAATATTTTTCACAGGTCGTCGACGTTTATCGCGCGAGCAACGCCGCCGCGCCCCTCTTTAGCGACAAGCATCTCTCCTGGAGCTGGGACCACGCGCGCGAAATGGTCGATACGTCCAAACGCATGGGGTTTGGCCTCATGGCTGGTTCGTCGCTGCCCGTGGGCTGGCGGCAGCCCTCGATCGACCTGCCCCCAGGCGCCCACGTCGAGGAAGCGATGGGGGTTTACACCGGCGGAGTCGATGGCGGTGATATCCACGTTATCGAGGCTGTGCAATCCTTGATGGAAAGGCGCAACGGGGGCGAGACCGGCGTCAAGAGCGTGCAGGCGCTGAAGGGAGATGCGTTTTTCCAGGCGCTTGAGGCGGGCTCGTGGGAGAAAGGGGGCTGGGATCCGCGGCTGCTCGAGGGCTGTTTCTGCCGCAGCCATCAGCTTCGCCCCGCGCGCGAGACCTACGGCCACGTGCTCCCCACGCCGGGCGATCTCAAGCGCATGGCGCCCGGGGCCTATGCCTACCGCTTCGAATATCGCGACGGCCTCAAGGTCTCGATCCTGCAGTTTGACTCCGGGCGCGGCGGCAAGGGAGTCGTCGGCGACTGCACAGCCGCGGCAAGGCTCAAGGGGGGCGAGTATCTTTCCCTGCTGTTCTATCTGCCTTATTACACCCTGCGCAACTTTTTCAGCCCGTTCGTCCACCACATCGAAACCTTCTTCGAGACCGGCAAGCCCCCCTACCCGATCGAGCGCACCCTGCTTACCACCGGGATGACCGCGGCGGGTGTGGAATCCCTCTATCAGAAGCAAAAGCGAATCGAGACGCCCCATCTGGGCGTCGCCTACCAGCCGCCGGCCGAATCCACATTCTGGAGGTTCTGAAGAATGCGATCCCCTGCAACCCAGCCCGCGGCGGCGCACTCGTTTCCAGGCATACCCGAGCCCAGGCCCGCCGCACGGAAGAAGATCGCCATCATCGCCACCGTTTGGACGTATCTTTCTCACGCCCAGCACATGGGTGACCGGTTCCTGGTGGGCTATCCCTGGGCCGGGCGCTGGCATCTCCCGCCGATCGAGGTCGTGTCGCTCCACGTCGATCAGCGCCCAGGCGGCGACCTGAGCGAAAAGCGAGCGCGCGAACACGGCTTCACGGTCTATCAGACGATCGCCGAGGCGCTCCGCCGGGGCGGCGACAGGCTCGCCGTCGACGCCGTGGTCATCATCGCCGAGCACGGCGATTATCCCCGCAACACCAAGGGGCAAATCCTCTACCCGCGTTACGAATTCTTCGAACAGGTCATGCGCGTCTTCGAGGCGGACGGCCGCTCAGTTCCTGTTTATAACGACAAGCACCTCTCGTATAGCACGGAAAAGGCCGCGGCGATGGTCGCGGCGTCCAAGCGGCTCGGGTTCCCGTTCCTCGCGGGTTCCTCGCTGCCGGTCACCTGGCGGTTGCCGCCGGTGGAGATCCCCTTCGGCGCACAAATCGAAGAGGCGCTCATGGTCGGCGTCGGCGGCTCCGACCCCATGGACTACCACGCCCTCGAGGCCATGCAGTGCATGGTCGAACGCAGGCAGGGGGGCGAAACCGGGATCAAGTCGGTGCAGCTTCTCGACGGCAAGGCCGTCTGGAAGGCGGCCGAGGAAGGCGCATGGTCGCGCAGACTGCTCGAGGCCGCGCTCGCGCGCAGCGACTCGCTCATGGGGGATTCCGAGCTCGATTCACGTCCCCAGGATCTCACGCGCAATGGCGCACTGCCGCGATTGGTGCAGAAGCCCGCCGCTTACCGCATCGAACGCAACGACGGCCTCAAAACCACGCTCCTCATGCTCAACGGCGCCACCCAGGATTACACCTTCGCCGCGCGGCTCAAGGGAGGACGCATCCTCTCGAATCAGTTCTTCTTACCCCCCAACCCCAACGTCGGCTACTCCGCGTGCCTCGTCGCCGCCATCGAGGAGATGATTCTTACCGGAAAAGCACCCTACCCCGTGGAGCGAACCCAGATCGCCTCGGCCATGCTCGACCGCCTCCTCGACTCCCGCGCCCAGGGGGGAAAGCGGCTCGAAACCCCCGACCTCGCCATCGCCTATACCCCCCCCACACACCCGAAGTTCGGCGACTGATCGCATCCCCCCGCTGACATTTTCCTCCCCGCGCCCTTGACTTGCCGGCTTTGCACTGCAAAGCTGTTGGAGCTGGAGGTCGAGTTCTTACAGCGCGGAGGAACGTCCATGGCGAGTGCGGAGACACCGAAATCGAGGTCGGGCGTCGCGGCCTGGTTTGGCGAGCTTGACCGCCTCCTGCGCGGTGAGCTCACCCGGTCTGAATCACTGCGCGGCGGCGGGCTGGGGATTACACCCTGGCGCATGGCTGTATTGATTTTGGCGCTGTCGGCCAGTTACGGCCTGTGCATGGGCACGTTCGCGGCGTTTCAGGGGCGATCGACGGCGCTCATGCAGGTGGTGGCGAGCACGGTGAAGGTTCCCCTGCTCTTCTTTCTGACGCTGCTTGTGACCTTCCCATCGCTTTATGTGTTCAATGCGCTCGTGGGGTCGCGGCTCGAGCCGGGCGCGGTGGGCCGGTTGTTGATCGCCGCGCTCGGGGTGATGACGGCCGTGCAGGCCTCGCTGGGGCCGATCACGGCGTTCTTTTCACTCTCCACGACCAGCTATCCGTTCATGCTGCTCCTGAACGTGGCGGTCTTCGCGGTGTCGGGATTCCTTGGCCTGTCGTTCCTGCTTCAGACTCTGCATCGGCTTGATGCCCAGCCGCCTGCGCCCCCACCGAGGCCGGTCGCGCCCGACCCGCCCCCCGAGCCCTTGATCGACCCGCTCTCTGAGCCCTTGGCCGACCCGCTCTCTGAGCCCTTGCTGGGCCCGCTCGATCGGTTCGGCGCGCGCCCGATCACGCCCCGCGTCCAAACGGTGTTTCGCATCTGGATGGTCGTCTTTTCGCTCGTCGGCGCGCAGATGGGCTGGGTGCTCCGGCCTTTTGTGGGTAATCCGAACTTGCCTTTTAGCTGGTTCCGGGAGCGGCAGCACAACTTCTTCGTGGGCGTTCTCGAAGCCCTGGGCCGCCTGCTGTCGAACTAGAATCCGCGAGGATAGGCCGGTGAGCGCGGTCGTGGGACTCTTGCGATTGGCGGACGGCGTCTTGCGCGGCGAGCCTGCGCGGCTGCGTCCGCGAGACGGCTGGACGCAGGCTGAGCTTGCACGCGTGCTGCTCGTCTTCGGCATGCTTTACGGCAGCGTGATGGGCTGTCATGGCGGACTCGGGGGCGATCGCGGGCTCCAGGTGCTCTATTCCGCGATCAAGCTGCCGTTCATGCTGGGCGCGACGTTCGGGATCGCGCTTCCGAGCTTCTTCGTGATCAACACGCTGTTCGGGTTGCGGAGCGAGTTTCCGCGCGTCATTCAGGCGTTGCTGGCGGCTCAGGCTGGGCTGACGGTCGTGCTCGCCTCGCTGGCCCCGCTCACGCTTTTCGTCTACATTTCCGGCGTGGGCTACAGCGCGGCGATCGTCTTCAACGGGCTCATGTTCGCCGCCGCGAGCGCAAGCGCGCAGATCCTGCTTAGACGCGAGTACACACCGTTGATTCTCCAGAACCCGCGGCATGCGTCGATGCTCAGGATCTGGCTGTGCATCTATGTTTTCGTGGGCATCCAGATGGGCTGGATCATGCGCCCCTTCGTGGGCGACCCGGACATCCCCGTGCAATTCTTCCGTGAGGGGAGCTTCACGAACGCCTATGTCTCGGTCTGGCGAATCGTGCTCGACGCGCTTGGCTTCCAGGGGCGCAAGTAGATCAGCGGGAGAGCGCTAAAATCGACGCGATTGACCGCGGGTGCCCCCGATGACTATCGTTTTCTCTCGGGAGAACGAGCATTTCCACTGATGGCACCAGCACGAGATCGGGCGACCATGGCAACCAACTGGAGCGGCGTATTTCCTGCGGCAACCACGCAATTCAGGGCGGACGACTCGCTTGACCTGCGCGCCACGCTCAGGCATCTCGACGCCATGGTCGCGGCGGGCGTGCACGGCATGATCATGCTGGGCACCGTCGGCGAGAATTGCTCGCTCGACCCGGCCGAGAAGCGTGACGTCCTCCGCGCGGCGGTGGAACACCTCCGCGGGCGCGTGCCCGTGCTTTCAGGCGTGGCGGAATGCACCACCGCCGCGGCCTGCAAGTTCGCCGCCGACGCCCGCGCCATCGGCGTCGACGGCCTCATGGTCCTCCCCGCGATGGTTTACAAGTCAGACCCACGCGAGACCATCGCCCATTTCCGGGCCGTCGCCCACGCCTCCGACGCCCCCATCATGATCTACAACAACCCCATCTCGTACCACGTCGACATCACCCCCGAGATGCTCGACGAACTGGCGGACGAGCCGACCCTCGTCGCCGTCAAGGAATCCTCGGAAAACGTCCGCCGCATCACCGACATCATCAATCGTTGCAGCGGGCGCTATTCGCTCCTCTGCGGCGTTGACGACCTGGTGCTCGAAAGCCTTCTGCTGGGCGCAACCGGCTGGGTCTCCGGCCTGGTGAACGCCTTCCCGGCCGAGAATCGCCTGCTCTGGGATCTCGCCACTGCCGGGCGCTGGGGCGATGCGCTTGAGGTCTATCGCTGGTACACGCCGCTGCTCCATCTGGATACACACGTGAAGCTCGTGCAGTACATCAAGCTCGCCCAGCAGGAATGCAGCCTGGGCTCCGAGCGCACCCGCGCGCCCCGGCTGGCGATTGAGGGTGAGGAACGCGAGCAGGTCCTGGGTGTTATTCGCAAGGCCATCGCCGGCCGGCCGAAGCGCGAGACCTACTTCACAGCGGTCTAGATCCGCGCGATCGTTCCCCACGAGGCCCATCCCATGGAACGCATCCGGGTCATCGATACCCATACCGGCGGCGAACCGACACGCGTGGTCATCGAAGGCGGGCCCGACCTGGGCCCTGGCCCGGTTGCCGATCAGCTCGCGCGATTTCGCGACGCGCACGACCGCTTTCGATCCGCGGTGGTCAACGAGCCCCGCGGCTCGGACGTGATGGTGGGCGCACTTCTGGTGCCGCCCAGCGGCAA
>DAIDHX010000304.1 GCA_027451885.1 Planctomycetales bacterium | reverse complement strand
AATGGGACCGCGCAGCCGCGCCACCAGGGGCGCAACCAGAGCGGCAAACGACGCACGCGTGACACGCACGGTTCTGCATGTCTCGTCAACCCGGCCAAGCGCATCCGGCAGAACGACCGAGGATTCCTCCGCCTCCTCGAGGTCGCGCTTGGCCATCTCGCACGTCTGCCGCAACCGGGCCACCCGCAGTGGCTGTTTCAATTCCGCCGTCTCGAGCAGGATGCCTTCCTCCCTGAGCACCGCACCGACCAGCCGATCGGTGAAATCCTCGCCCCCCAGAAAACACTCGCCCGCGGTCGCGATGATCTCCACCGCCCCGTTGAAGACCTCCATCAAGGTCACGTCGAACGTCCCGCCCCCGAGGTCGATCACCAGGAAATGCCGCTGCGCGCTGCGGTCGTGAAAGCCATACGTGAGCGCGGCCGCCGTGGGCTCGTTGATGATCCGTCTGACCTTGAGCCCAGCCAGCTCGCCGGCCGTCTTCGTGGCCTTGCGCTGATTGTCGTTGAAGTAGGCCGGCACCGTGATCACCGCCTCGTCGACCGCGTGGCCCAGGAACTGCTCGGCATCGTGCCTGAGCGATTTCAGAATCAGGCTCGAGAGCTCGGTCGCCGTGAAAAACTGGTCGGCCACGGGCAACTGCGTGGCGGTGCCCATCCAGCGCTTGAATCGGGAAACGCAGCGCTGGGGGCGGGTGATTCGCAATTCCTTTGCCGCCGCACCGACCACGAACTGCCCATCCTCGAGAATCCCCACGACTGACGGCGTCAGCACGCCGCCGTGCGCGTTCGGGATCAGCCTGGGCGTACCCTCGCGAAAGATCGCACAGAGCGAATTGGTGGTACCCAGGTCGATGCCAATGATCGTAGCCATGTAGTGAAATGTAAGACGATCGAAGTGCCAGGACAAGACACCCAGGCGACGGCAAACTTGTGCGTGATCCTGGCCCAGGATCGGGATGGAGCGCGGAATGCCGGTGCTCTGGAACAAGGCGTTGATAAATCGATCTCATTACAGATCAAGACTTGCTTCCAGTCGATGCAAGACCGCGCAGGTGGATTCGCTTCTCGATCAGCGCCTGGATCCGCGGCTTGGTGCCTGATGCGGGAACGCGAGGCGGCAAGCGCACAGGCCGGAGCGTGATTCGGGGCGGATATGGCTCGACAGGGCGGCCTGGGCCGAGCTCGGGTGCAGGGACCGACAGGGTCGGCTTTCAGGCCCAGGGAAAACGTCCATGGCGAAAGGAGCTGGCAACGAGGCCGAGCGGCCCCGCGGGCAAGGAGTATGCATATTGCTGGTCCGCAGTCGAACTCGCCAGGGCGATTCGAACGTGCTTGTGGCCGCCGTGGGGCGGATGCGACTTCCCTCCCTTGTGGGGCGGCCTGGGTTTCTTCCCGCCATGAGGTTTGGGAGCGACCTTGCTGACGGTGAAGCTCGCCGGAGCCGAGACATCCTGGTTCCCCGCGTGATCGGTGGCGATCGCTCGGACAAGGTATTTTCCAGGCTTGAGCGCGTTTGCGAAGGCGTATTCAAAAGGCGCAGTCAGGAATGCAGCGCCGGTGTTTGTCCAGACCTTGCCGCGGTTGCCGCTGATCTGAAACTGGACGCTGGCAATGCCGCTGCCGTTGTCGCTGGCGGAAGCGGCCAGGGCCGGCTCGCGCCCGACCCGTGCGCCGGCGGCGGGTGACGTGATGGCCACGGACGGGGGAAGCGTGTCTTTCATGCTGGTGAGTGTTGTGGGCGCGGTGGCGTTTCCGCTCGCGTCGCTGACGGTCGCCGTGAAAACGATCGGCCCGTTATGGAGTGCTTGCAGGTTCAGATCGCTGACCGTCCACTTGCCGCCCGTGACAATCGCCGAACCGGTGATGGTGGTGACGCCGTCCGTCACGGTGAGCTTGAGAGTGTCGCCCGTGAGGGTGGAAGTACCGCTGACGGTGAACGCGGCCTGATTACCGCTGCCCACGTCGCCCGGTGGGTTGATGATCGGCGAGGGCGTGAGGAGGCTCACGGAGAACGCGCCAAGTGTTCCCGCGGGAGTGGAATTCCCTGCCAGATCCTGGGGTGTACTGGCGCCGAGATTGATGGTGTAGATGCCGCCAGGGGCGTTGCTCCAGTTGCGGCCTGGCGGTGTGAACTGGTAGGTGACGGCAATCGAGAGGGCGTCGCCACTGGTGTCCTGGGGAATGGAGGCTATGGTGCCGGCGATGGTTGGAGTGATCGGTGCTCCCTGCGGCGGGAGCACCTGGACCGATGCGCCAGTGATTGTGGATAAGTTGATAAACGCGGGATCGGAGTAGGTGATGGTGAATCGGTAGGGAGTAAGGTTGCCGGCATTGGTCGAGGTGACGCTGGGCGCGCTGAGCGTGGCCGTGGGAGGCGTGTGATCGGCGGCGGTGGTGCCGTAGACGTTGGGGTCGAGGCTTGTGCCGTTGGAGTCAATGGGGCCTTTCACGCCTGAGGAACCCGTGGCGCCGTTGCCACCAGCGATGCCGGCCTTGCCGTTCGCGCCCGCGTTCGCGCCCGCGCCGCCCATTCCGGCCGCGCCCGCCGCGCCCGCGGCGCCGGCTGCCCCGCCAGCGCCGACCTTGCCGGTGTTCCCAGCGATGCCGGCCGTGGCGGTGTCGCTGCTGAAGGATGTGCCGCTGAGCGCAGCGCTGGAGATCGCGAGATAGATACCGCCCCCCTCGCCATTGCCGCCCGAACCGCCGCCACCCGCATTCCCTCCATTACCACCATTCCCGCCTGAGCCGCCGTTGCCGCCGTTGCCGCCGTTCCCGCCCTGCCCGCCGGGGAAG
>DAIDHX010000303.1 GCA_027451885.1 Planctomycetales bacterium | reverse complement strand
TCCGTGATCAGGTCTCGGCAACAAGGGGGATTGCCGCGATGGACTCCCGTGGCCTTGCATGTCCCGTGAAGCCTCGCTTCACGGCCTCTCAAGGCCCTGGCCCAGGATCAGCCACCGTTGTTAGCCCTTGGTCGGCCCGGCTGGGCCAGCACCTGACCTTGCCGCACACTGGCTGTTAGGGTTGACCCAACTTCTCCTGGTGTCGATCCAGGGCATCGGGACGTTCCTTCTGATCGATGATCTGGAGCGCCGGCATGCCGAGCATGTTCAGGTAGAACATCACCGCCGGGTAGCTCTCTTGATCGCATATGACAAGGCCTCGATGCCCATGACTCCTGATCCCGAACGACAACCGGATCTTACCCCGGTCGTTGTACAAGTCGATTCCCGGCCATCCAGGTTGAAGAACTTGCGCGATGATTCGCTCCCGATGCTTCGAATCCTTGATGAAGAGAAATGGTGTACCGTTGGACGAAACCCCAAAAGCCGCACTTGCGCCAGCGATTCCCGAACGAAGTGAGAGCCAGTATGATCCTTTGCCGCCATCGCCAAGCTGAATGCGGGAGAGCCCATCCACCGAGAACCGTGTCTGAGTCGCGACCCGACCTCGTGCCCAATCGTAAGAGGCAATATTTCGATCCGGTTTTAGGATCACGGACTTCGCGCTGTCGATTCCATCCAGGAGATTAAGAACCCGACGGCTGGCAGCGGACGATTGATAGCATTCCTGGATGACATTCTTTCCGACAGCACGCGCGCAGTAGCCATCTCCCGGCGGCGCCATCCCGACACCAACCCCAGTATCTTCCTTGGACCAAAAACCAACCGCCGACAGCTCGTCGGAACTCTTTATGAAAAGCACGGGACCCCCTTCATCGATGCAGAGAACGGCACGTTTGACGCCCTCTTCATCGTTCATCATGAGAAATGGTTCATCGCCTGGCGTTAACCCGAGCTCCGCGCGGATTCGACCGTCTGAATCGCGGAGCCTGATACCCTGGGCGATGACTGGGCCGGGCTCGCGGCTTGGTGCGTCCTCAGCGCCCCACGCGGATACCGCCAGCAGAGCGGCGATCGTCCAGGCCCAGACTCGCCCTTGCCCACCATCATCGCGAGAGCTCAGTCGATCCTTCTCAGCCATTCCGCGCCTCCATGGTTTGTGCTCGTAAATGAGAACATAAGATCATACGATCAAGACCGCCGGCAAGCGGCACGCTGATTGCGGCAGGGGACTTGCGATCGACGCTCTCGAATCCTGTGGGTCGGTCTCGATCACGAGGATTCGAACAAGGGAAAACGCGATGCAGCGCCGATGGAGTGGGGATCTCTCACGGGGACGGTGGATCTTTCATGATCAGGTTTGGCATGCCATGCGCGTCCACGCCCAGGAAAACCTGGTCCTTTCCTTTCTCATCCTTTAGTATCATTCCGCTCTTACCGTCCTTGATGCTGAAGACTTGCGCTGTCGCAATGCCTCCCGCATTCATCAGGGCGATGAAGGGAGAGCCGTTCGAAGACAGCGACACGACGAGGCGATCCTTGCCGCGTGTATCCTTGAGTGAGAACGACGGCGTCCCCTTCGCCGTGACGGTGATCGCCGCGAGGTCTCTGCCCGAGACGCCCTGGAAGGCGAGCGACGCCCCTCCTTCCCCGTCGAGACTGGCCGAGAACCGCGCATGGCCGTCCGAATCATAGAGAAAATTCGCCGGTCTCCCCTTCTCATCCACCTGATTTCTCATCGCGGGCGTGCCGCCAGCGTAGAAGATCGCGGACTCGGCAAAACCATCTCGCGTGATTCGTGTCGTGAGCCTGCGGACTCCGTTGTCATCGAAGATGGACTGCTCAATACCCCCATCGCTGGGAGCATTCACCTCGAACCTCCCGATTCCTGAAGGATCGACCAACTGGAGGTTTGCGGCTCCATCGCGGCGGACGGCGATCTTGACGTGCGCCTTTCCATTCTTTCCATTGAGCTGGATCGACGGGCCCCCGCCGTCGTCCGCGCGCACGGAGAAGGCCAGCACATTTTGCTCATCGAAAAACTCCAGCATGGGCGCCCCGGATGGGTCGCACCCCAAGCGCGCCGCGGTCTTCCCCCGCGGATCCCGGATCACGACTTCACGGGTATCAAGCACCCTCGTTGTGTCGTCCTTCGTCCACGCCGTAGCCCGGCCCACCGCCAGGGCGAGGATTACCACACAGAACGGGAGGCCAAACCGTCTTACGCGAGCACCCATCTCTCGTACCTCCTTGATCGCAATCCCGGGTTCTTTGCGACATTGATCAGGAACTGGTCACACGCTCGCCGCAGCCGCTTCTTCCTCTGGCGTGCCGCTTCATCGTTACCGAGGTTGGTTCCGAATGCGGAATTTGTCCTGAGCAGACCGCTGCCAAATAAAGGGTACCTGCAAACCCATCTGGACGCCAATTGCATTCAGGGGCTCCCTCCCAAGGATACCACCTGGATCGTTCTCAGGAACTACGCCGGGCTGGAGGTTCAAACTGTCTCCTCCGAGTGAAGTTGCGCAGAGTGCCAATGCACGAAATCAACAAGGGATTCGTATCATTTTGGAAAGTACCAGCAGCAAGCGAGTGAAAATGCCAGTCCTCGGCTCGGGGAGTTTGGAAAGTGCCGATGACAATTGCGTGAAACATCCGGCCCTCGTCCCGAGATTTTCCAAAAATCGCCGATAAAGCGGCACAAGTCGGCCCGCGGCGGCTGGGGCGCTCGGGCCGTAATGCAGGCGGATGTAGTGTTCTCCACGCTGTCCGTCATGGCTGTACACAAAGAAGCAGAGGACAAGTTCGCCCGTTAGATTCATGATGCAGGCTTTGGTGAATTCGCCGAAATCGACCGCTTTGATCGGCTCGGGCCAGACATCCGTCAGGAGGCTCATCAAGTGATTGATCTCGTGTAAAGGGGGATCTGGCAGCACCTCGTCCTTGTCCCCGGACCTGGTGTAAGATGTGCTGCGACACTCATCACACACGAGGCAGTAATCGTAAAGCGAGCGACAAACAAGCAAGATAATAATAGTACGGAGATAAAGCTCTGAGTCGCTAGCACGCTTCAGTCGTTCAGCGTCGCCTAGTTCTATGATCTTATCGATATGCATAATGAATTGTGCCTCTTCTCACATGGGGCGACCGCTCGAGCTCCGGTGATGCGACCAACCGTGATGGCAGGTCCCCTGGTCGCCGGCGTCCGGATCTTGTTGCCCTGGGCGACCGTCCCATCCAGGGTTCGCCTGAAGTCCGTTGGTCATCGAGCCCCAAGGTCGAATGACTCGGATCGGATCGAGAGGCTCAAAGTGTCTCCTCCGAGAGAACCTGTGCAGAGTGCCGATCCACGAAATCAACAACGGATTCCTGTCATTTTGGAGAGTGCCAATAACAATCGCGTGACAAAGCCAGTCCTCCGCGCGCGATTTCTCCATATTCGCCTGTATTGCGGCAAAAGTCGGCCCGCGGCGGCTGGGGCGCTCTCGCCGTAAACCAGGCGGATGTTGATGCCTCGTTGCTTCGCGTCATGCCCGTATATGTATGAAAAGAAACAGAGGACAAGCTCGCCCGTTATACTCAAGATGCATACTTTACTGAAATCGCCGAATTGGTCCGGCTGGAGCGGCTCGGGCCAGTGATCCGTCAGGAGGCTCAGCAGGCGATCGATGTCATGGGACCAGGGGGGCGGCAGCGTCACGGTCTCGTCGCCGACCCTGGTGTAAGATTCGCAGTGAGCATGATCACACACGAGACAGACATCATGTAAAGAGAGACGCACAAGCATGGTAATAATATTCAAGATCAGAAGCTCTGGATCGCTGGCATGCTTGAGTTGTTCGTCGTCGCCTGGTTTTATGATCCTGTTGATATGCATGACAAATGCCGCTTCATTTCACGTGGGACGAACGCCGAAGCTTCGGTGATGCGAGCGACCACCCTGGCGGGTCGCCTGGTCGCGGACGTGCCAGATCCTGCTGAGTCCAGCGGCCGAGGCCAGGGTTTTCCGCTCGCCCGATCGCCAGGTTCAGGCCCGTGGCGTTGTCGCGCAATAGCCCCGCGAAGCTCACGAACCGGTCCGCCCCACTGCTGAAATCCATGATCGGACTCGAGGCGTCATAAAGCGTCCAGGTCGTTACGCCATTGGACACCGTACCAATTCGGTTGTCAAAGGGGTCGTAGACGTAACTCTCCGATTCCAGCACCGTGCCCGACGCGCTCTTCTCAACCGCGCTCGTCAACCGACCCCGGAAATCATACGTATACGTCCACACGTCGCCCGTCGACGTCTGCGTGGCCGTGAGCATGTTCCCGGCCCTGTCGTATGTGTACGTATACCCAAGAGCGGTGGTAAGCTCGTTCCCCGCCGCCGTGGTGTAACCGCTCGCTTGCACAGGAGGAACGCCTCGCTGCTATTTCTGACCCTCATCAACGGGTGGATCCCAGTTGATGTAGCGCGGCGATGCGCCCCGCTCCCAGGAGACCCAGCCCAGTTTCGGCGTACCCTGGATCGTCACGGGAGCGTCCGGACTCGGCGCTTCGGTTTCCACCCACCGGCCGTTGCCGAAGGAACCCTCCCACCTCGCCGCGCCTGAAAGCGTGTACTCCTCGGTCTCGGCGATCTTGACCCACAGGCCGGACGTGCCCGACCGATACACAAGATAGTCCTTGTATGTATTCTTGAAGCGTACCGAAACGCAGCCCGTTTCTTCTTTCCGGTCGATCCCGATCTGAAGCGTCGGGGAGTCGTGCATGCCCTCCGGCAACCGGGCGCCGTCGTCCCCCGCGGCAATCGCCCAACTGAGTAATGGGTCGGGCGGAGTGTTACCGTAAACCCCAAGCGGCGGATAGGTCATCGAAGGATGGTTGTCCAGCACCATCCCAGGCGTTGTCATCGTGTGCTCGCGCAACGTGCCCAGCCTGGACATGTTGACCAGCCTGTTGTCCGACGCGCGCGTCTGAATGATTGCAATGTGACTCTTGCCCACTCCACTCGGGCTGGGAGCGGTCACGTGCGCGCGATAAACGATCCGCGATGCGAACCCCGTTCCAATCCATCTTGTCGGCCCATACGTCACGGAGAACGAGTGCACGATCGGACGAGACACCCTGACCATCGCAGTACGCTTTGCCGTCGTGCCGTCGTTGTAGGTAATATCCGCGGTAATGGTGTGCAAGCCGGGCGTTGCGTCCCAGTTTAAAACACCAAAAGTGTCGAACTTAGAAGTTCCTCCCAGCCAGATGCGTATCGAGTGGTCTTTCCCTGGATGGATCTTCGAGAATTCGGAGAGTCCTATCGTTCTTCCCAGTTTATTGCCCAAAGTCTGGCCTCCAGGAGGAACAACGCCGAACACGGTCCATTTGACCGACGTAAACTTCTTTTTGCTGATCCAACTCTCGCCGACTGACAACAACGTACGGCTGCCGACCATCCCTTGTGAGTACGCCCCGATGTGGTTTCCCGTCAAAGGGTCGCATGATGGGTTAATATCCTCTGGAATCCCCACGATCTGTGGCATCCGGAGCTTACTGTCATCACCCACCGTAGCGATGGGAAGCATCAGTGCCCAGGGCAGGGTAAGAAGCGGAAGCCAGGGCCTCATACGCTCGGGGTACGGCATCGCGATCTCCTCCTTGTCGTCGGTCTCGTGCGGGAAGGGTGGATCTGAACTTCCGTCAGTCCATGCACTCGGGCGTGCGCGCGGACGAACGTCCGGATTTTGCACCGAATTCAGCCGCTGCTGCTGCTCAATCGAACCTGGCGTTGTGTCCCCAGGCGGGACCGCCAGGCGGCTTTACTTCCTGGAGATTGGCCTCGTCGGCCGCTTGCGCGCCTGGCTCAGTCTTTTTCTCGCCAGGTGCATCCGATGTCCTCGGTGCTGGCGGATCGGGAAGTGTGTGGACAAAGCCGGACGTCTCGGGCAAGCGCTGCGGGCCGGTCGCAAGAAGCCGCCTCTCGACCGCCGCCGGCTTTTCAACGGGTGGACTGGTCGGGGTATGACTTGCATGCTTCTTGCTGGGGTCGCCCGCCGCTGACGTACCCTCGACTGGCTCGCTGCGCGACTCGAGCCATTTCCACAGTGCATCGGCCTCAGCGCCGTCAATACTTACCTGGAACCGTTCGTTGCTGCCGAAGACCACGACGACCTGGTCCCCTTGCCGCGCGGCGAACGCGATTCGCGCGGGGTTCATATAAACCTTGCCCACCTTGAGGAACTTCTCACCCGGCTCGCGACGCGAACCTTGAACGTCCTGCGCGCCGCCTGGCAGGACGAGGTAAGAGACCACAACCGCCCCAACCACGCACACCGCCCCGTACTTCGCCCGCATGATACACTCCTTTTCCTTTGGAAAGGCAAGGCATTCCATTCCGCCGTCACCGAAGCTGCGATTCCCTTCTTGAGGTCCCATTCTCTCATCAGAAGGGAGGGTTCCAGTTGGGATATCTCAACGCAAAAATGCGTGTCCAGCCGAGCCGAAACACCATGCCGCACCAGGCGTGCTTTTGGAGGCTCAACGGACGCGTGCAGCGCGACTTGCCGACGGAGCTTGAGGCATGAGGCTGAGCATATCACCGATCCCTGTGAGTTGAGCCATGCCGAGCTGTGGATAGGATCGAGGCTGAAACGCAAACTGAACGGAATAGTCTTAATGGGTTGGAGTGTGGACGTCAAGGGGCTCGCAAGGATTCATCGAGGATTCAACGAAACCGTTGATGGAGGCGGGGCCGAATGCGGGGCTGGGTGAGTTTGGCGGCGGGCTGAAAGGGGCGGGAAATCGAAGTTCCGTCGTGCCGGGGGTCGAATTGGACGGCGTGTGTCCGGACGAGCGGGGTTCCTCGCTCAATCTGCTTGTTGGGGCTCACGATCTTCGCGACGAATCACGTCCATTGCGCAGGGCTGCCGAGCCGAGAGAGGTGTCCGGGTGACCGTTTTTCCGAACCGAGCCGATGCGCGTTAGGTTGATGTTGTGAAGAACTCGGAAGGCCACCTCTGCCTTGCCTGGTTCAAGACCTGAGCGACGCACCTCGGAGAGTTTGACCCCGTCATTCACGCTCGAGAGTCTTCGCCCAGACACGCGGGCGGCAGCCGCCGCGAGGCCAGGCATGGGAACTCGCTCGGGCCAGAATCGCACCCCTGGATCCCTGATCGACGAATGCGAGGATCAGCATAGCATTAATGGTTGTGCGTTCTCCACGGCCGGGCGCGGACGGCGATGGCACGGCCACGCGGGAGGCAAAACAACGCCAACACCCAGCGCAAAAAAACAAAGCCGACACCCAGCGTCAGAGCAAAGCCAACACCCAGTTTCAGAGCAAGGTCAACACGATGCAAGACGATGCCGTTTCGCCTTTTTCGACCGAGTTTGCGGTCTGGATCGAGCGTGGGCCAGGCCGTGATTGCGATCTGGCTCTGACGCCGGGACCGGGCCGACTCGACAGCGGGCGGTGGTGAACAACCAGGGGATCAACCCCGAAGGTGTGGACGTTCCTTGACAGGCCGGTGATTTGGGTCGGGGGCCCGCGGTGGGCAGGCATCGCGGGCGCGCCTGGGGTTTCGCGCTGCGCCGGGCGCGAGGTGGGCAAGGAGGAGTCACGCGATGGGGTGGGCGGGACGGGTGAGGACATCCCAGACCGAGCCGGAGGCGGAGCGCAGTTCCATTTGATCAACGACCGGGGCGTGGCGTCCGCCGGCGAGACCATCGGCCAGGATCGCCGCGCCCTGGGCCGCGTGTTTGACCCATGCGCCTGGCAGCGAGCCGAGGGGTTCGAGGGTACCCAGGCCGGCGAGCGCGGCGGTGACGAGATCCGCGACGGCGGGGTCTTCGAGCCCGCGCCCGGCGAGCACGATGCGCTCGAAGGGGGTGATCGACTGGAGCCCCGCGGCGGCCTTGCGGAGCGATTCGCGGAAGGCCTCGGGACCGGCTGGGCCAAGGTCGCGGACACCGCCGCGAAAGAGCGCTTCCTTGCGCAGCGGCCAGGTCCAGTACGCAACCTCGCCATCCCATGCGCCCTGCGCGCGCAGGCCGAGCGGGCCATGCGTGCCCGAGCAGGCGTCGACGATCCGCCCGTGCTCGAGGACCAGGATCGAGCTAAACGCCGAGCCGATCTCGGCGAGCGCGAAGGTCGAGCCGCGACCTGGCCCGGCAAGTGCGCGCGCAAGCGCGGCGGTGGCGACCTTGTCCGCCGTGCCCAGGTCGATCGCGCCCGCCTTGCGGTGGCTGGGGATGGTGGGCAGATGAAAGCCGCCGGGAAGGAACACAAGCGGCTGGCCGGATGCGAGAAAGGCGCGGACCCAGGCACGGAAGCCGATGACGCCCGCGTCTCGATTGCGATCCTCGGGGCGGACGAGCGACATTTGCTCGAGGTGATCCTCGCGGAAGTCCTCGCCACGGACGAGCGGCAGGCCATATCCGGAAGGCGCGGCGACCAGGTCGAGCGCCCCCCAGCGCCCGAGGACGTCTCGGATCGAATCGGGATGGGTCTTGAGCTGCGCTGGCTCGAGCCGAACCTGGTCGACGGGTCGACCTTCCTCGAGGAGCAGGAGGTCGAGGCTGCTGGTGCCTGGATCCGCGCCGACGACGCGGATCATGGCGGGGCGGGAGCGTCGATCGCCTGGCCGATGGCGAGAATTTCCTCGGCGTCGAGGATGGCGTCATTCGAGGCGAAGAGCGTGCGCACGGCTTGCTTGTGGATCTTCATCTTGAGGCCGCCGACGCCGATCGCACCCCAGGCTCTTACGTGTCCGCGGGGCGTGCTCCTGTCGGCGACTTCAACGCCCTCGATCCCGAGCGGGGGCACCGCGTTCAGGTCGATGAGCACCTTGAGGGCGGGGAGTTTCGTCCAGACCTCGTCCGGCAGCGTCCGGGCGCAGGCAGCGCCCGCGGAGATAACGATCTGGACGCCATCGAGCGCGGCGGCAAGCGTGGTGGTGGTCGAGGCGAAGGAGGCGGGGCGAACGCCGGTCTGGGCCTGGATCGAGTCTGCAACCTGCGATGCGCGCTCGAGCTCGCGAGAGCCGATCCGCGTGACCGCCCCCTGGCGGCAAAGGAGTCTTGCGACCCTGCGGCCGACGGGTCCCGTGGCGCCCAGGACCGCGGCGGGCACGCCTGCAAGTGCGCCCTCGAATTCGCGCGTCGCGGCCAGAACCGCCGCGGCCGCCGTCGTATTGGCGCCGCTGGAGTCAAATAGAACCGAGACGCGAAACGGCCCGAAGAAGACCTTCTTGACCGCCTCGAGAAGCGCCTCGCCCGCGTCGACGCTGGCGCCGCCGATGAACACGGCGGTCGACTTCAGATCGCCCGGCCCACGTGTGAACATCGCGCCATGGATCAGGTCGCGCACCTGGTCGGGCTGGACCTCGCGATACTGGAGCAGGTGGTCGAGCCCGGCATCGATGGCGGTGACGGCGTCGAAGACGCTGGCGTGCGGGCTGGTATCGAGCTGGATCAGGATGCGCGGCTTGGCGTCGGCCATGGGTCATGCGGCCCGAGCGGAAAGGGATGCCGCGGCGCGAGCAACAGGCCCGCGCCGCGGTCTTCGATCAGCCTGGATACAGAAGCACTCAGCCCGCAAACGGGTGCGTCACGGTGTCCTTCTTGGCGGTGATCTCCGCCGAGGTCGGCGAATTCTTCATCGCGTTCTGGATGGAGAGCTTCGTCGCCTCGTAGTTGAACTTGAGGATCTTCTTGGAGTCCTCGGCGGCGGGGTGGATGAAGACGCCGCACACAATGACGAGATCATCGGCCAGGCCGGCGGGGATGGTCCCCTCGGCCACGCAGTCGGCCACGGCCTTGGCCACGGCGTACTGGGCGGGGCCGAACATCTGCACGGCCTGCTTCATGCCCTTGATTGTCACCTTGGTGATCATCACCGTCGCGGGCTTGGCGATGAGGTTCGGTGTGAGGACGGCGAGCAGGTTCGTGTGCCCTGCCGACTGGTTGGCAAGCGCGTTGGCGAAGGCCACGCCCACCGGGCCGCTCTTGGAGCCGATCAGGAGGTCGATGTGGGCGATCTCGTTGCCTTCGCCTACCAGGGCTTCGCCGATATTCATCACAATTTCGCTGGCCATCGCGCGTGGTCTCCCCAAATCTCTAACGCTCTCTCGAGCAGGTCTTGTTCATCGTGCGCCCGCAAATGATAGACGACCTCAGCCGCAGGGACAACCCTTCGAGCGGATCGGGGCTCCTCCGCGCTGGTTTTGTGGGGCACTGGCGCGTGTCAATCGAGTCGTGTCAAGCTGGCTCCGGAATCGGCAGCGCGGGTGACGAGCACGTGGGCAAGCTCGGGCTCGAAACGTGCCCTGAGCGCGTCGACCGCGGCCGCGATTTCGCTGCCCGGGCGGTCGCTGAAGGCGTAGAGCGCAGGACCCCACGAACTTTGCCCCGCGCCCTGGAACCCAAGCTCGCCGAGCGCGGTGATGATCTGCTCCGACTGGCGCGCGTGATACACCCCACCCTGGGCCGGGGCGAAGCATGATCCAACCGTGCGCTGAAGTGTCCCCAGGGCCTGGCCGAAGGTTTCAAGGTCGTGCTCCACCACGGCGGGCATGAGCTCGAGCAGGACGATGCGGCAGAGCTCGGCCGTGATCGCAGGCGCGATCGCGGGGAGGTGTTCAAAGGCCTGGAGCTCGTCCACGCCGTGCAGACCCGCTGAAGCGCGGGGGATCACAAGCACAACCGACCACGCGGCGGGAAACGTGAGCCTGGAGAGGAGCGGGGGTATGCCCGAGGCGCTTTTCCTGCCGCCGTCGACCAGAAACCCTCCCTGCGCGAAGCCGTGCAGTCCGATGCCTGAGCGCTTGCCCCGGCCGGTCAGGCACGCCAGGCGCTCGAGCGGCGGATTCGGCTCGCCCAGAAGCTCGAACAGGGCCCGGGCCACGGCCAGCGAAAGCTGCGTTCCCACCCCCAGGCCGACGTGTTCCGGGGGCGCGTCACGCACCACGATCCGGCACGGCTCACGAAATAGTGTATCCTCATGCCAGCATTCCTGGATTTCCTTGAGCAGGCGCTCGACGCGCGCGGATTGCGGGCCTTCAACCTGCCAGGCGCGGGCGCGGGCGGCCTCGATCACCACGGCCGGCTGGGCGATCATGAGCCCGCAGCCGCCGAACTGGCGCGCCTGAGGGTTGCCCCAGGAAAGCAGGCCGAAGTGGAGCCGGCTGGCGGTCGTGACGCGGATGCCGCTCATGGCCGGTCTCCCGCTGGATCGATCTCGGCCGCGGACTTGCGAGCAGCCTCTTGAATGTGTTCCCGCAGTAGCTCGAACGCCGTGTGCTCGCGCGGGCCGCCGGTCTTCCGCACGATCACCGCGAGCGGCTCGAGATCCTTGATGATCGTCTCGAGCGGGAGCAAGGCCACGCGCGTGGCCAGAATCGCAGCCTCGAGCACCGCATGCCGGGCGCGGTTGAAGCCCAGAAAATCGCGGATTCGGCCTTCGTGGACCGTCTCGACCAGAAAGCGCGCCCGCTCGCTGGCGAGATCTCGCTCGACGACGCGGAACTCGAAGTATCGGCAGGCGTCGGCCAGAATGCGCCCGCGCACGCACGCGGCTGGTTGCGTGATGGGCGCGGGTGCGGGGGCCAGATCAATCGCGGTCTGCGCAATCAGGAGCACGTCATCCGTGATGTGGAAGACCCCCTCGCCTGTTTCCGCGAGGTTCCGAAACGTGGTCGATCCGCGGTAGGGCCTGAGCTCGAATCGAGACATGTCGAGCTCTGGATCAATCCATGGCCCCATGGGCGCGATATTGAGCACGCCAGCGCTTCCCAGGGTGGTAACGACGCCTTCGAGAATCACGGGATGACCTCGCCCGTGTCGCGCGCTGGCGGGACGGCCTCGCCCCCCGTGTCGCGCGCTGGTTCGTGGGATGCGGAATCGGTCATTGCCGGGAGCGGCTTCACGCGGCGGTGGCTGATCTCGGGCTCGGTCAAGAAGCCCCAATCGAGGCTCTGATCCTGGCGATAGACCTTGCCCAGCGTCAAGGCGGTCCTGGCCTTCATGAGCTCATAGCCCAGGTAAAAGGCATGCGATGGCTCGGTGACGCCGGTT
>DAIDHX010000302.1 GCA_027451885.1 Planctomycetales bacterium | reverse complement strand
GAGGTGGGATTGACGTCGGGCGCGGGGCCGAGAAGCTCGACGGCGAGGGCTCGTCCCGCCAGCGAATCCACCCGTGCGGGGCCTGCGCTCGAGGCGAGATCCACGGTTGTGTCGACGATCTCCAGATGCTCCGGCGGGCCAGCGCCCAGCAGATCCTCCGGGAACTCGAGGCGTACGAGCGGCCGCTCGAAATCCACGATCTGGAGCAGGACCGCGCCGGCTTCCACGGCCATCCCCGGGCGGGCAGGGATGCTCGTGACCTCGCCGTCGCCGGGCGCGACGAGGGGTTGCGAGTAATTCGACTGCTTGCGAGCGCTCGGCCGATCCGCGTCCGCGAGGGCCTGCTGCCAGAGCTCCACCGCGGCCGAGGCGATCGCAAGCTGCGTCTCGGCGTCCGCCAGCAACACCCGCGCGTCGTCAAGCTGCTGCCCCGGCACGATCTGCGACCGCGAGACCTTTTCAATCCGGCTCACACGCTCGCGCTGAAGTTCAACCACCTTGAGCGCCCCCTCCTTCTTCAGCCGGGCGTTGTTCAGGTTGTCAACGAGCGCCAGCCGCTCCTGGGGTGTCACACGCAGGTCCACGTGCCCCACGATCTGGTTCGATTTCACAAGCGCGCCGGGCGCGGGCCACGCCGCCTGCGCCAGTCCGCGCACCGTGCCGGCGACCGGCGCCCGAATCTCAAACGTCGCCCTGGGATTCGGGATCACCTGCCCGTAGATCGCAATCTGTTCCGTCCACACCACGGCCTGTGCGGGCTCGTCCTTGATCCCGTGGCGCTCGGCATCCTCGACCCCGATCTCCACCACCCCCTCGTGCGTGCGCCGGGGCGACTCGACCTTGTCGTCGTCCCCCTCGATCAAACGCTCCGCGCGCATCTCGCTGTTCACATAGGCCGCGGCCACGAACATCCCGGCGACAAGCCCAAGTGCCAGACTCCACTTGAACAGCGTGGCCGCCACGCGCAAAAACATCGCCCAACCTCCAGGACAGATCCGACTCAGGATGCCGATCAGGTCTCATTATACGTCTGTTCGCCGCGGACTTCCGCCCGAGTGAGCCTCACGGCCCGCCGCTGATCGTGCCCTGAATCGCACCTGGCAGCGTGCGGATCACCGCGCTTCCCTGTTGTTGCTGAAGCTGGAGCAGCACGCCGCCCAGCCCCGCCGGTACGCCCGGCGTGGCCTGGAGCGCTGTGCCGATCTCGGTTGGGTTCAGGCCGCCGGTGAGCTCAAGATCCTCGATCTCAATCGCGACCTTCCGCAGCGCCGTGAGGGAATCAATATAGGATGTTCTCGTTTGATAATATGTTTGTTCGGCGTCACGTACCCGCAGGAAGTCAAAGCCTGTCTGGCCGGTTTTGTAGGCCTGGGTCGTGAGCTCGATGTTTTCCTGGGTGCGGGGCAGGATTTCGCGGAGGCGCTCGACCTGGTTGCGGGCGCTTGCGTATTGCTGGAACGAGGTGGCGAGCTGGTCGGTGAGTGCGAGCTGGAGCCGGCGGTATTCTGCCTGCTGCTGGCTGAGCGTGGCCTCGGCATTGATGATGTTGCCGCGGTTGCGATTGAAGAGGGGCAAGGGCGCGGAGACGAGCGTGCTCACCTGGTTGAAATCCTTGACATAGGTGTGCTGGATCACGGTCTGCACGTTGATGTTGGGCATGACCAGGCGTTTCTGGAGCTTGAGCTCGATTTCGGCCTCGCGGACCATCGCGGCCTGAGCGCGGAGGACGGGGCTTTCGGCGAGCAGGCGTTCGAGCGTCTGATCCCACTCGAAGCGTGGGATGTCGGCCTCGAAATCCTGGGTGAGCTCGGCGGGGGCGAGCGTGGCGACGCCGACGACGCTTCGGAGCTGGCGCCAGGCGGCCTCATGCCGCAGCCGGGCGTCCTCGCGGGCTCCGCGCACGGCGTTCAAGTGGATCTCAGCCTGGATCAGATCAGGCCGGGAAGCCTGCTTGGCCTCGACAAGCTGCTTGACCGCCTGAAGGTCGGATTCCGCCAGCCGCTCGAGCTCCGCCGCGGTTGTCATGGAATTCTGGGCGCCGAGCACCTCGAAGTAGCGGGTCCGCACGTCGTTGAGCACTCGCCCAACCTGCGCCCGCACCTGCCACAGCCGCCACTCGATCTCCGCCTTTTCCGCTTGCCCTGCCAGCCGGAGCTTGCCCGCGGTCACGATGTCCTGGCTGATGAACGCCCCCTGCGACGGACCTTGCAACGTCGGCGACGGCGTCGACTGAAGCCAGCCGACCGTGGGATTGGGGTATCGCGTGACCTGGCGCAACAGCCCTTCCTGCTGCTTCACGAGCGCCTGGGCGGCCTGGATGGTGGGATTATTCTGGAGCGCAAGCTGCTCGAGCTCGGCCAGCGACGCCGCGGGCCTTGATGCCATCGCCGCGGGCGACCGGGGCGCGGGGGGGCTCGGTGGTAACGCGGGCAAGGCCCTGAGCTCGACGGCGACGGGACGCGAAGCCGCTCTCGGCCGTTCTGCCGCAGACCTGCCAGACGATTCCTGCGCCGCTGCGATGGGCGAACCCAGGCTCAAGCAGGCCAACAGGATCGGGAGTCTCACGCACGCCATGGAATCTCCCGCCCAGTCCCTGGCCGATCCAGATCGATATCGATTCCATCGGTTGCCGCGATTCCGGGAGTTGAACCGAATCTCCTCGATGGAGCGAACACGGGCCAGAGCCTGGCTCACCCGCCGGTCCAGGGCGCGGCTTCCACCGGCGAGATTGCATGCCAGGAACGAGGCTTAAATGGTTTGTTGAGTTCAGGCGGATGCGTGGCTCCCCATCGGCCCGCGAGACCGAATCGGCCGCGGGCGAATCCAGGTGGGAGGTGGACAGGCTGTGCCATCCGGTACTTCTCGCCCGGGACGGACGCTCAGGATCTGGGCCGTCGCCGCGCGTTGCCGATCTGGCATTGCGGCGGCACTCTCTGCTACACTGGAAGCACTGGAAACGCCACCGCCTGTTCGATCGTCCCCGCGAGGTCGACGGGCGGCCGCTTGACAGGGCTCCGGCCTCGGGACGGCCGTGGCAGCCCGCGTCTCCTCACCGATCTCGAAGCCGAGGGTCACCCCCTCGCAATCGCGGGAGCGTCCGTTCCATGCCTAACGATCGCGATCTCTTCGCCGAAGAACAGCAGATGGTCACGATGAGCTTCGGCGACCATATCGAAGAACTGCGCGTTCGCCTGATTCTGGCACTGCTGGGGCTGTTCGTGGGAGTGCTCGTCGCCTTCGTGCCGCCGCTCGACATCGGCTGGCGAATCATGAAAAGCATGGAAGCCCCCGCCAAGCAGGCGCTCGATGCCTTTTACAAGGCCGAGTACGACAAGAAAACCGCCGAGGCCGAAAATGCACGCGCAGAGTCTCCCCAGCTCGAGGCGTCGATCTCCGCCCAGGCCTTCGCCGAGGCCATTCGCAAGATCGCGCCCGGCGTCGCCATGCCCGCCGCCGACACCCTCGAAGGCCAGACCGTCAACTTCCCCGTCAAGTTTCTCTCCTCGGGCCTGATCCGCGTTGTGCAAAACTCAACGGTGCAGATCGACCAGAGCCTCGTCACGCTCGCGCCTCTTGAGGCCATGACCATCTTCTTCATGGTCTGCCTGGTCAGCGGACTCGTGATCGCCAGCCCCTGGGTTTTTTACCAGGTCTGGGCGTTCGTGGCCGCGGGGCTTTATCGCCACGAGCGGGCCTATGTGCAAAAGTATCTGCCCTTTTCGCTCGGCCTGTTTCTGGCCGGCGTGGCCCTTTGCTTCTTCGTGGTCTTGCCAGTCACGCTGACGTTTCTGCTCCAGTTCAACCTGTGGCTGGGCGTCGCGCCCACGTTGCGGTTGTCCGAGTGGATGGGCTTCGCAACCCTCTTGCCCCTGATCTTCGGCCTGGCGTTTCAAACGCCGCTGGTGATGCTCTTCCTGGAGCGGATCGGCGTCTTCACCGCCGCCGATTACAGGAGCAAGCGCAAAATGGCGATCCTGGTGATGACCATCGCCGCGGCGGTGCTTACGCCCGGGCAAGACCCCTTCAGCATGTTGCTGCTCGCCTGCCCAATGATCGTTCTGTATGAGCTTGGCATCATTCTGATCAGGCGAAACAACGGATTTCTGGCGAGAAGCTGAGGACGGCCCGGGCCGATGCGGGAGTCTTTGAAATGAACGGGCCTGGCGTCGTCTACCTGGTGGGTGCTGGGCCGGGCGACCCAGGTCTGATCACGCGCAAGGGGGCTGCGCTCCTCGGGCTGGCGGATGTGGTCGTGCACGACCACCTGGCGAACACTCGGCTGCTTGAGCTTGCACCCCCAGGCGCGCTCATTGTGTCGGCGGGCAAATCGAGCGGCCATTGCACGCTCAGCCAGGACGAAATCGAACGCACCCTGATTCAGCACGCGCGCCAGGGCAAGCGAGTGGTGCGACTCAAGGGGGGCGATCCGTTCCTGTTCGGACGCGGCGGGGAGGAGGCGCTCGCGCTCCGCAGCGCGGGCATTCCCTACGAGATCGTGCCTGGTGTGACGGCGGGTTTGGGGGCGACGGCCTACGCCGGCATCCCGGTGACTCACAGGGGAATGGCCTCGGCGGTGGCGTTCGTGACGGGGCACGCCGATCCCGAAGCCGCGACCGCGCAGGGCTTGCTCGACTGGGAAGCGCTCGCGCGGTTTCCCGGCACGCTCGTGGTCTACATGGGCGTCACGAACCTGGGAGCGATCTGCCGCGCTCTGGTGCGCATGGGCAAGGCACCCGAGACGCCGGCCGCGGTGATCCAGTCAGGCGCGACCCCCTGGCAGAAGACCGTGACGGGTCGGCTCGATACGATCACGGACCTCGCGCGTGCTGCCAGAATCACGCCTCCTGCCTTGCTGGTGGTGGGCGCGGTGGTCTCCGCGCGCGAGCTGCTGGCGTGGTATGAGCGCGGGCCGTTCTTCGGCCAGCGGATTGTGATCACACGGCCCCACGCCGAGGCCGAGGAGGCTGCGAGCGAGCTCGAGGCGCTCGGCGCGGAGGTGCTCCAGGCGCCCGCTGTCGAGATCCGGGCGCTCGACGACCTCACGCCGCTCGACCAGGCGATCGCAAGGCTTGCCGATTACGACTGGATCGTGTTTGCCTCGGCCAATGGCGTGTCGGCCTTCATGGAGCGCCTGGCCGCCCTTGGGCTCGACGCCCGCGCCTTCGCCAGGGCCAGAATCGCCGTCATCGGTTCCGCCACCGCGCGGGCGCTCCAGGAATGGCGGCTCGTTCCCGACGTCGTACCCCAGGATTTCCGCTCCGAAGGCGTCGTTGCCGCCCTCAAGGAGCACGCCCGCGACAGCGCGATCTTGCTGGTACGCGCCAGCCGCGGCCGTGACGTCCTCGAACGCGAACTGGCCAACCTGGCAAAAGTCGACCGGCTCGCCGCCTACCAGAACGTCGACGCCCAGGCCCTGCCCCAGGAGGTCATCGACCGCGTGCGCGATCGCTCGATCGACTGGGTGACCTTCACCAGCTCCGCGATCGCCACCCGGTTCCTCACGCTCTTGCCCGAGGACGCTCGCCAGGCGCTTCGATCCCAGCGGGCGATCGCAAGCCTGAGCCCTGTCACCAGCCAGACAATCCGCCAGCTCGGTTTTGAACCCGCCGTGGAAGCAGCCAGCGCCACCTGGGACGCACTGGTTCTTGCCATCGCGCGCGAGATCCTGCGCCGCCAGGCCGAAAGCGACGTGCCAGACCCTTCGTTGCCCAACGCCAGGCCCTGCTAGCGCAGCTCGAGAACGGTTTCAACACCCTGCCAGAGCAGAAAACCCGCTCCCAGGATGAAGCAGATGTCCATCGCGAGATGGCGGCCGAAGATCCCAGCGGCCAGATCGAGCAGAAACACCAGCGTCACAACCCCGGCGATCCCAATCGCCGAAAAGGTCAGGATCTTATCGAGCTCCATGTGCCCAAACTCCGCGAAGTATGCTCGGGGATCGAATATCCCAATTTACCACAACTTCCATGGGCCTGGCAGTTTCTCTGACAGGATCGCGCGGATCAACCCGAAACCGGGTGGATGGGGATGGTTCTGGGTCGAGACGACACCCGCTTGGGAAGGTGGATCATGAGCACGCCGTTGTTGGCCTGGGCGTGAGCCCGGTCGAAGTCAACGTCGCTGGGTAGAACCAGCTCGCGATGGAACACGCCCGTCCTGCGCTCGCGGGTCTGAAGCTCGGATTCGGGCAGACCGCTGGGCACCTTGTTGCCCTTGAGCGTGAGGACATTCGCCGTCACCGAGAGGTCGATCGTGGAGGGGTCGACGCCGGGCACGTCGGCCAGAACAACCAGAGCGTCGGCCGACTCGTAGACGTCGACCGGCGGCTGCCAGGAACGCGGATCCAGGTCGGTGGGGACCGGTCCATGCCCCGGATACGCGCCTGTACGCAGGTAATCTTCGAGAAGTCGAGCCAGATCACCCCCCATGAAGCTGAACGGGCCAGCCGCTCCGCTCCGCCAATCCGCGCGTCGAGACATCGCTTGGGCTCCAGGTTTCACCGCTCGGGACGAGCATTCAGCCAGCCGCACCCCCTGCGCTTGCCGGCCCATCCCAGGTCCAGGATTACGATTTCACTTCGATCCGCCGCGTCCGCGCCCGATCGGCCCTGGGCAGCAGCAGGCGCAGAACACCGTTCTTGAGCTCGGCCGAGATCCGCTCGCGGTCGACCTCGTCGCTCAGGATGAACGAACGCCGAAAATCCCCCGGACGGTATTCCTCATGCAGCAGCCGGGCACCCTCCGGCACAAACGAAGGGACCGCGGCATGCAAGCTCAGGACGTTGTCCTCAAGCTGCACCGAAAGCGACTTCTCGGTCGCTCCTGGCAGGTCGGCTTCCAGGACCAGGCCATCGGGACCCTCATGAATGTCAATCGGCGGTACAAACGCCTCGGCCGGCTCCTGGCCCTCCACTGCCGCCTGCGATTCGGCCGGGCTCGTCCCCGGACGCGGTACCAGACCGATCCGGAACCGGAACGTGGGATCTCCCGTGCTCATCGGTTGACCTCTCTTCCCGGCACGTAAGCCGATTCGTCCCCCGCCGCGCTCACCGCGATCTGGCGGGGTTTCGCACTCTCGGCCTTCGGCAAGTTCACCGTCAAGATCCCGTTCGAAAAAGACGCCGCCACCGCCGCGCCATCGACCCGATCCGGAAGGGTGATCGTCCGCGCCCAGTGGCCAATCGGCCGCTCCTGGCGGCGGTACTGGTCGTCCTTGATTCCCTCCGCACGCTTCCGCTCGCCACGCATGGTGAGCGTCTCGCCCGTGATCGCAAGGTCGAGATCGCCAGGCAAAACTCCCGGAAGCTGCACCAGAAGCACGTACCGATCCCCCGCATCATACAAATTCAGAGGGGGATATTGTGCAACGCGCCGCGCACCAGGAAAGGGATCGAGCGATTCGAATAGCCGACCCATTTCGTTGCGCAGCTCGCGGAATGGATCCCAGCGCCCCTGCCAGTGAACCCCCCCCATGTCAGCCCTCCCGCAGTGGATCGAGACGAAGCGCCCTCGGCAGTCTCTCAAAACCTAGTAGCAGTCCGCGTGCCACTTTCCCAATCTTCCCGGGGAGGAACTTCGGCCTTGTTCGAACCCATTCCAGAGTATGACGATACAGCGCAATCAAAAACCGGGCAGTACACCGCCGCGAAGCCGTGAAGCGAACCTGGGAGCCAGAATGGCAGATGTGGTGGAAAGCAGATGGCAGCCGGACCACGCGTGCTGTCAAAATGGCATTGCATGCCTGAGGAGGCGTGTCGACGTGTACAGACTCGGGTCTACCAGGTCAGGTTGAGGTTCCGGAATCGGATCGGCGAGCCAATGTCAGGCTCGAGTGTGAGCCAGTCCGAGGTTGCCGTGTCGTTGTCTGACCAGGACGCCATCCCGTTGACGTGAAGCTGCACCTCACTGCCATGGCGTTCAATCTCAACCGTGTGCCAGTTTGGGCGGGTGCTGCCCTCCGAGTCCTCGAGTTCGGACTGGGTCGGCGGCGGTGCGAGACGATGACCAGCGACACGGAGATGCGAGAGCTGGTGCGTGTCCGTGAGCACCTCAACCTGGAGCTTGAATTGATCCGGGAGCGCAACCGGCAGGGCGTATGGCAGGGGGCGCACGCCGTTTTGTTGCGGGATCGGTTCCGCCTCGAACCGCTCGACATGGAACGCGTGCGGCTTGCTCGAGCGCGGGCCGTGGAGCTGATGATTGGGGAGTGCGCGCTCGGGCCAACGCAGGCGAACCATGGTCACGGCGAGCGAGAGGGCGATGATCAGCAGATACAACCGCCACGACCACGCTCGCGGAGGCGAGGTCTCGAACCGGTAGGGCGAATGCAACAACACCAGCATTCGATCCAGAAGGGGCGACGAACCGGCCTTGCTGGGGCCGGAAGCAACGCTTCGCTGCGGCTGAACAGGAGCAGGACTCGATGGTTCAACATTCAAAGAAGCCAGGTGAAGCAGCGAAGTCGCGTAGCGGGTTTCGCCACCACACTGAAGCGCCGCGGTCCGGTCCGCCACAAATTCCTGGTCGAGCAGAAGCTGCGACCGCAGCCACCAGACCGGCGGAACGAAGAACCAGATGCTATGAGCGATATTGGCGAGCAGGCTATGCCACTGATCGCGGCGGTCGAAGTGAGCCAGCTCATGAAGCAAGGCGTGGCGAAGCGCGTCTGCGTGATCGGCGGAATCGAGATGGGGAGGTATCAGGATCGCAGGATTCACAAGCCCAGCGAGCACCGGGCGTGCCAGGCGAGGGCAAACGAGCAGCAAGGGCCAACGCCTGGGTGGATCTCGCCCTTCGAGAAGATCGTCGTAAATCTTCTGGACCGGCGCGGATGGCAGCCGGGCGCAGCGAATCAACCAGCGAAT
Source organism: Planctomycetales bacterium (assembly GCA_027451885.1). Classification (GTDB taxonomy): domain Bacteria; phylum Planctomycetota; class Planctomycetia; order Isosphaerales; family Isosphaeraceae; genus JAKBAP01. The sequence goes on along the minus strand of DAIDHX010000302.1, from coordinate 8,111 downwards.
GCCCAGGCAGCCGATCAAGAGCCAGAGAATGCCGCTCAAAAAGCCAATCGCATAGGTGATCGAGCCGGCACGAAGCAGCCACGTGCCGTTGCGCATCAGCAAGCTGCGCGACCGCCGCCGCGCCACCCGGGGTGAAGTCTTGGATGGCGGAGTGGAATGATCTGAGTGCGACGAATCGGCCGCGTTGATCTCAGTCAGATCCAGCAGGCGATGATTCTCGACAAACTGGACAACATCAAAGCGAGGCCAGGCCGCGCTCGCCATCAGCGGCAATGTGAGCAAGGATGCGGCCAACGCGACCCGTTCCGCCAGAATGCGGCGAACCGGTTGCCGGCAGATAAGCAAGGGGAGCAGCACCGCTCCGAAAAAAAGCGTGGTCGAGAGCGCGGCATCGAACAAGACTAGACCAAACCAGTCGAGCCATGCCAGCATGTTCGGTCTCGAGTTACGTCGCGCCGCGTACCGTCACGATCCGCGGAATCAGAAGGTCAAACCCCCTCGCGACGACGCCAATATCAATCACAACCAAAAGTGATTCTAACGGACATGGCTTCCAAAACGGAAGTACGGATTCAAATTTCCTTCTCGAGGCACACGCCGACCGCGATCAGCCTGGGCCCAAATGCCCCCCCGGCGATTCATTCTACACCCGGCATACATCGGCTCGAGAACGGCCCGAGGCCAGTACTTCTGGCATCGGATTACTTCGTGTCGCGCGATCCGGCGGTGTCATCCGCCGACTTCGGCGCCTGGTTCCGCGCCTCGTCGATCATCTCGCGCAGCCGATCCAGCTCTTCGGGCGTTGGCGACTTGGAGCCCAGAAGCGCCACCATCACGCGATCCAGCGCGCCATCGAACACGCGGTCCACAAACCGCCGTGTCAGCTCGCCAATCGTGCGTTCCGACGTCTTCTTGGGGATGTACACGAACGTCCGGCCCTCGACGACGTGGCGGACCAGCCCCTTCTTTTCTTCCATGATGTTCAGCAAGGTTTGCACCGTGCTGTAGGCCACCGGCCCCGCCATTTTGTTCAGGTCTTCCTGAACCTCGCGAACACTGGCGCGACCACGGGCCCACAGGACCTTCATGATCTCCAGCTCGCGGTCGGTCACCATCTGCGTCTTTCTCATGTTGCACTCCAGGGAAAGATCGGGAAAAACGAGAATTATCAGTCACGTAACTTAACGTGGCGAACCAGGCTACGCAACCCTAAGTGTCTCGGCAGATCGGCCTTTTTTCAACACGGAATCGCGATCTTGTGGAATTTCCTGGGGTTGCCGGCGATCCTGCGTCTCGCATGATCAGGATCGCCTGCACCTGGACAGGAGACTGAACCGGGCCGAGGGTTGACGAGTCAGGGATTCGAGCACGTTCCGCGATCTGTTACGATTCAAGAACACGGACTCCGCGAGCAGGGATTCTCCCCGCACACGACGGCGCCGTGCCCGGCAGTGAAAACGAACTATGAAGCGAATCAGTATCTACGACACAACTTTGCGCGACGGTAGTCAAGGTGAGGGGGTGAATTTCTCGCTCCAGGACAAGCTGCTGATCACAGCGCGGCTGGATCAGGCGGGCATTGACTACATCGAGGGGGGGTATCCGCTTTCGAATCCCAAGGATGCCGAATACTTCCGCGCGATCCGCGACCTGGATTTGAAGCATGCTCGGGTCGCGGCGTTTGGGATGACCCGGCGCCGTGACATCGCGCCTGAGGACGACACGGGGATGCGGGCGCTGGTTGCGGCCGGAACGCGCGCGATCACCGTGGTGGGCAAGAGCTGGGATTTGCACGTGACGGAGGTTCTGGGGGTGTCGCTGGCGGAGAATCTGCGGATGATCGCGGACTCTGTCGCTTTTCTGGCGGCTCACACGGGCGAGGTCGTCTACGACGCCGAGCATTTCTTCGACGGCTTCAAGCGAAATCCTGAGTATGCGCTCGAGACGATTCGGGCGGCGGCCGGCGCGGGCGCGGCGTGGATCGTGCTCTGCGACACCAACGGCGGCGCCTTGCCGGAAGAGGTCGCTCAGGCCGTGACCGCGGTCGCGCGCGAGTGCCCGACGCCGATCGGCATCCACACGCACAACGACGGCGAGCTGGCCGTGGCCAACGCGCTTGCCGCCGTGCGCCAGGGGGCCCGCCAGGTGCAGGGCACGATCAACGGTCTGGGCGAGCGCTGCGGCAATGCCGACCTCTGCAGCGCCATCGCCAACCTGGCCCTCAAATACGACGGCTATGATCTGCTCGTCCCCGGCGCGCTTGCGCATCTCACCGAGCTTTCACGCTACGTGCACGAAACCGCCAACATGAACTTCCGCCCCAACCAGCCGTTTGTGGGCTCGAGCGCCTTCGCGCACAAGGGGGGCATGCATGTGCACGGCGTGCGCAAGATCGCGCGGAGCTACGAGCACATCGAGCCCGAGGCCGTCGGCAATGCCCGCAGAGTTCTCGTGAGCGAGCTCTCCGGCAGGTCGAACATCGCCGAAAAGCTCGAGGAATACGGTCTCGAAACCGCGGGGGACCTGGGCGTGCGCGTGCTCGACCGCGTGCAGGACCTCGAGAACGAAGGCTACCAGTTCGGGGCGGCCGAGGCCTCGTTCGTTCTGCTTGTCGAGCGCATGGCGGGGCGGCACCGGCCTGGATTCGAGCCGCTCGGCTATCACGTGAGCGTGGGCCGAGCCTTCCAGGAAGCCACGCCCGCGGTTACCGAGGCCACAATCAAGCTCAAGGTCGGCTCGGTGATCGAGCACACCGTGAGCGAAGGCGACGGCCCGGTCAACGCCCTCGATGGCGCCCTGCGCAAGGCGCTTGAGAGCCACTTCCCCCGGCTGCGAGAGATGCACCTGGTCGATTACAAGGTGCGCGTCATCAACGCCCGCGCGGGCACCGCCGCACGCGTCCGTGTCGTGATCGAAAGCCAGGACGGTGACGATGTCTGGGGGACCGTCGGCGTCTCGGAAAACGTCATCGAGGCAAGCTGGCTGGCCCTGCTCGACGCCTTTGAATACAAACTCGCACGCGACGCGGGCCTGGTCGCCGCGTCCCGCAAGGCTTGAACCTGGCCTCTCGCCCATTCGATCCCTCGTACCCGGCGGCTCGTGGTATCCGCGACCCCGCCGGCAAACCCTGTTGTGAGCCGCCTCGCATGAATCTGGCAGACCTGCCCAAGCAGTACGACCCCAAGGACGCCCAGGAACGCTGGTACGCCTTCTGGCTGGAGAAGGGCTACTTCCACGCCGATGCCGCAAGCCAGAAGCCCCCGTTCTCGATCGTGATCCCGCCGCCGAATGTCACCGGGGCGCTGCACCTGGGGCACGCACTCAACAACACGCTGCAAGACGTGCTCTCGCGCTGGCGGCGGATGCAAGGCCGAGACGTGCTCTGGATGCCCGGCTCCGACCACGCCGGCATCGCCACCCAGGCCGTGGTTGAAAAACGCCTGCTCGAGGAAGAAGGCAAGACCCGCCACGACCTCGGCCGCGCAGCGCTCACCGAGCGCATCTGGGCCTGGAAAGATCAGTACGAGAAGCGAATCCTGGGCCAGCTTCGGCTCATGGGCTGCTCGTGCGACTGGGAGCGAACCCGGTTCACGCTCGATGAGATGTGCTCGCGCGCGGTCAGGCGCACGTTCTTCAACCTGTTTCGCGACGGCATGATCATCCGCGGCAAGCGGCTCGTGAACTGGGACGTGCAGCTTCGCACCGCCGTGGCCGACGACGAGATCTATTACGAGGAAGTCGACGGCTCGCTCTGGACGATCCGCTACCCCGTCGTCGGCGCGGAGGGCGTGTTCCTCCAGGTGGCGACCACGCGCCCGGAAACCATGCTTGGCGACACCGCCGTGGCCGTGCATCCTGAGGACGAACGCTATCGCGCCTACATCGGCCGCGAGGTCGAAATCCCCCTCACCGGCCGCAAGGCCCCCATCGTCGCCGACCCCGTGCTCGTCGATCCCAGCTTCGGCACCGGCGTGGTCAAGGTGACCCCCGCGCACGACCCCAATGATTATCAGGCGGGCCTGCGCAATGGTCTTCCGATGATCAATCTGATGAACCCCGATGGAACTTATAACGAAAGCGCGGGCAAGTACGCCGGCCTGCCCAGGCAGGTGGTGCGCAAGAAGGTGGTGGCCGATCTCGAGGCCGCGGGCGCGCTTGAGAAAACCACGCCCTACAAGGTGCGGCTGAATTTCTCGGACCGCAGCAAGACGCCGATCGAGCCGTACCTTTCGGACCAGTGGTTTGTGCGCATGGGCGATCTCGAAGACGGCGTGCCTGGGTTCGCCCAGCGCGCCATGGACGCGGTGACCTCCGGGCGGGTGGCGATCCATCCCGAGCGCTATGCCAGGAGCTATCTCGACTGGCTGGCCGAGAAGCGTGACTGGTGCATCAGCCGGCAGCTCTGGTGGGGGCACAGAATCCCCATCTGGCACACACTCCCCTGCCCAGCCGAGACCCTCGCACGCGCCTTCGCCGGCCGCGATGACGTCTGCTATCGCCCGGCGGAAAACGGCGGCTGGCTGATCTGCGCGCTCGAGGATCTCAGGGGGGACGAGCTTGGCCAGGTGCGCATGGAGCAAGATCCAGACGTGCTCGACACCTGGTTCAGCTCCGCCCTGTGGACCCACAGCACCTTCGGCTGGCCCGACCAGACTCCCGAGCTCGCCAAGTATTACCCCACGAGCGTACTTTCCACAGCGCGTGACATCATCACGCTCTGGGTGGCGCGGATGGTGATCTTCGGGCTCTATAACCTGAACGACGTCCCCTTCCGCGACGTCTACATCCACCCTGTGATCCAGGATGGCCAGGGAAGGCGGATGTCGAAATCGCTGGGCAACGGCGTCGACCCCGCCGACATCATCGAGCTCCATGGCGCGGATGCGCTCAGGTACACGCTCGCCGCGGGGGCGACGGAAACGCAGGACCTGCGCATGCCCGTCGTGCCGCACAAGCTGCCCGACGGCCGCGTGATCAACACCTCCGACCGCTTCGAGCAAGGCCGCAACTTCGCCAATAAATTCTGGAACGCCGCCCGGTTCACGCTCTCGAACATGGGCGACTACACCCCCCACGCGCTCGACCGCGCCAGCCTGCCCATCGAGGACCGCTGGATCCTGCACGGGCTCGAGGAAACCATCGCCGCCGCCACCACGGAACTGGAACACTACCAGTTCGCCGACGCCTCCAAACGGCTCCGCGACTTCATCTGGGGGGACTTCTGCGACGGCTACGTGGAGTTCGTCAAGAACCGGCTCAAGGACCCGGCGGATCGGCCGCGGACCCAGGCGGTGCTGGCCCATTTGCTCGACCAGCTTTGCCGGCTCCTGCACCCGATCATGCCGTTCGTCACCGAGCAGGTCTGGCAGGCGCTCGCGGGCATCGCTCCCGAGCGTGGGCTCGAAGCGCCTGAGCCCCCCCCTGAAAGCGTGTGCATCGCTCCCTGGCCGGTTCCCTCGGGCTGGACCGACGCCGCCGCCAGGCGCACGGTCGACCTCTGGCGCGAGGTCATCCGCTCGGTGCGCAATATTCGGGCCGAGCGCGACCTGCCGCGTGACGCCGCGATCGCGCCCGTGCTCGTGGCCCGGGGCGAGGCCAGGCAGGCGCTCGAAGGGGGCAAGGCGCTCATCCAGGGACTGCTGGGCACGGCGGATCTGACCGTCGTCGAGGAATACGCCCGCCCCGCCGGAAGCGCCGTCGTGGTGCTCCCCGACGTCGAAATCATCGTCCCGCTGGCGGCCTTCATCGACCCCAGCGTCGAGCGCGCCAAGCACGAAAAAACACTCGTCGACCTGGAAAAACAAATCGCAGGCTGCCGCGCCAAGCTCGACAATCCGTCGTTCGCCTCCCGCGCGCCGGCGAATGTGGTCGCGGAGACCCGCGGCAAGCTCCAGGAGCTCGAACAACGCAGGGAAGCCGTGCAGGCCCTGCTGGCTGAGCTGGCCTAGCCGGCGCGCGAACCTCGCGCCGGAAGCGTCCTTCGTTGACCCTTGTTGATCGCTCCCTGTATGATTGGGGCGATTTCTTGCGGGGAGTTCGGCAGATCCCTGCCGGTGCGGGCGCGGTCTCGCTCGGCATGGGTGTGCAACTCCCCGAGACGTAAAGGTGTGAGCGTCGTGGCGGTTCAGATGGAACTCACGCGGATCATCATCAACGAAGCCAGCGACTCTCATATCATTTATCTTAAAGAGGTCGATGGCGAGCGCAGGTTCCCGATCGTGATCGGGATCTTCGAGGCGTCCAGCATCGACCGCCGGATTCGCAACCAGCCGACTCCGCGCCCGCTCACGCACGACCTGCTCGCCAGCGCGATCGAGCTCCTGGGGGGCGAGCTCCAGGACGTGGTGATCAGCGAGCTCCGCGAACACACGTTCTACGCCAAGCTGCGGGTGCGGCACGATGGTGAGATTGTCGAGGTCGACTCACGCCCGAGCGACGCAATCGCTCTCGCGGTGACGGTGGATGTGCCGATCTACGTGGCGGAGGAGGTACTCGACGAGGTGATCGGTCAATGAGACACTGGATCTCAGGGATTACCCTGGGAGCCTGCTGTGTGGGAGGGGTGCCGGAGTGGTTGATCGGGACGGTCTTGAAAACCGTTGACTGGCTCCGCCAGTCCGTGGGTTCGAATCCCACCCCCTCCGCTCGATCGCCGAGAACGTGTGCGTGTTTGACCGCGGCCGCGACCGCCCGCGGGCGTAAACGCCTGGATCGATCGGCCGCCGCCGCCGGCGTGGCGAAATGGCAGACGCTGAGGACTTAAAATCCTCTCCCGCGTAAGCGGGGTGTGGGTTCGAATCCCACCGCCGGTATTGAAAGACGTCGAATGGAACCAGCGGATTCCAGGTCCCACTGGCAAATCGGTCGGGGGATGCCCAGGCGGAGGCCGATGGGCTCAAGTGCTTCCAGGTCGAGCCGCGGGAGCGGTTGCGCAAGGCCGAACCGTCCCAGGTCGTAGCGAGGTCCGAGGCCATCGAATAGACCATTCGGTCGCGGCTAATCCTGGAATCCGACAACCGAGCGGCGTAGAGCCGCGCTTCACCGACACCCGGCCCGCCGAATCGAGCACAGCACCGCCTCGAACAGACCAGAGGAACGCACAAGGTCGCCAGCGGAGTGGGCGAAATCGGCCGGTGCCAGGCCTGCGATCCCGTGAATGAAGTCGGTCCCCCTGGTATGATAGGGATGGAGGCTTCGCCATGCCGATGCACAATTGGAAACGTGTTCCGGCGACACTCTACCACCACTTTCACCAGCAGTGGACGGTCACGGTCTGTAACGCGCTCAACGCCGGTATCTTGCCCGAAGGGTACTCCGCGTTCGTGGAGCAATACGCGTCCGGAATCGTTCCCGACGTTTTGACGGTTCAAAGTCCCAGTGCCGGCGCCTTGCGCTCACGAGAAGAAACCAGAACGCTCGCACCCCCACGCACGAGGATGGTCGTTCAGCCCCGCGAAGGCCGGTTCCACGAGCGCGCCAACCGGATCACGATCCGCCATCACCTCGGCGACGTCGTTTCGGTGATTGAAGTCGTTTCGCCTGGCAACAAGAACGGCAAGCTCGCCGTTCGGGAGTTCGTTGCCATAGCAGTCGAACTCCTGAAACGCGGGATCAATCTGCTCATCATCGATCCTTTTCCGCCAGGACCGCAAGACCCAGAGAGCCTGCACAAGCTCATCTGGGATGAGTTTGACGAAGGCGCGCCCTTTGCGCTCCCCGCCGCCGAACCGCTCCTTCTCGTCTCCTACCGCGCGGCCGCCCCGCTCGTTGAGTTCACGCCAGAAGCGTTCATTGAACCGCTCCGCGTCGGTGCGCAGCAGCCTGACATGCCCGCCTGGTTGGACTCCGATTTGTACGTCAATGTGCCACTCGAAAAAACGTACATGGCGGCATGGGAAGTCTGCCCAGCGGATTTTCGATACCTCGTCGAACACGGCACACCGCCAGAAGTGAATCCGACGCCGTCCTAATGTACCGCCTCACGAATTTGGGAACTTATTCTGGTGCTCATCCGTCTAATAGTGCATAGGAGGGATGAACCCATGCGGATTGCACCAGTGATTGTTCTCTCGGACGAGGATCGTGGAACGCTCGAGCGCTACAAGCGAGGT
>DAIDHX010000301.1 GCA_027451885.1 Planctomycetales bacterium | reverse complement strand
ACCGCAACCTCACTGACCTCCGCCACAACCTCCACCTTCAGCGTCGACGCCGCGGCCGCAAGCCAGCTCGAGGTCAGCACGCAACCTCCGTCCACCGTCACCGCGGGCTCGCCCTTCACCGTCACCATCACCGCGCTCGATCCTTACAACAACGTCGCCACGTCGTTCACCGGATCGGTCGCTCTGACCGCCAATCCCTCGGGAACCACGCTCGGCGGCAACACGTCGGTCAACGCCAAGCTTGGTGTCGCCAGCTTCACCGGTCTTACCCTCGATACCGCTGGCAAGGGATACTCTCTTACGGCCACCGCAACCTCACTGACCTCCGCCACAACCTCCACCTTCAGCGTCGACGCCGCGGCCGCAAGCCAGCTCGAGGTCAGCGCTCAGCCTCCGTCCACCGTCACCGCGGGCTTGCCCTTCACCGTCACCATCACCGCGCTCGATCCTTACAACAACGTCGCCACCTCCTTCACGGGATCAGTCGCTCTGACCGCCAATCCCTCGGGAACCACTCTCGGCGGCAACACCTCGGTCAACGCCACGCTTGGTGTCGCCAGCTTCACCGGTCTTACCCTTGATACCGCCGGCAAGGGATACTCCCTCACGGCTACCGCAACCTCACTGACCTCCGCCACAACCTCCACGTTCGAAGTGGTTGCGGCGTCAACCAGCACACTTGTCATTACAACGGAACCCCCTTCCAGCGTCACGGCGGGAACGGGTTTTGGACTTACAGTCACTGCCGAGGATCAGTACGGCAATGTTCAGACTGGCTTCACGGGATCGGTCAACCTGATCCTGAGCAGCGATCCCACGGGAGCGAAGCTGGGTGGGTCACTCACCCAAACCGCGGCCGCTGGTGTCGCGAAATTTACCGGGCTGACGCTCGACGTGGCCGGCAGTGGTTACATGATCGAGTCTACAAGCGCTGGGATGAGTGCGGCGGTAACATCCGCGATCACGGTCGACGCCGCGGCGGCGAAGGCGCTCGCTGTGTTCGTCTCGCCCCCGAGCACCATTGTCGCTGGCAATCCGTTCGGAATGACGGTGATTGCGATTGACGCCTACGGTAATCTCGCAACGTCCTTCAACAGCCTTGTGGGAATCGGGCTCGATTCGAATCCCACATCCGCGCCTCTCAATGGTAACACGGTTGTTGCCGCGAGCGGCGGCATCGCCCAGTTCTCTGGTCTCACGCTTGATGTGGCAGGTAATGGCTACAGCATCGCGACGGGGAGTGTGGGGCTTACCGCGGCGGTTTCCACGCCATTCAATGTGGTTCCGAATGTGGCGACCACGCTGGCGTTCGTGATCCAGCCGCCCGGATCGGTACAGGCAAATAGCCCGTTTGGGGTGACAATCGCTGGAGAAGATGCTTACGGTAACGTGGTCCCGACGATCCGCGGCCGGGTGCGAATTCGAATCCAGGCCAACCCAGGGCGTGCAGCGCTCCACGGGGCTCTGGGAGCAAACTTCAATTCAGGCTACGCAAGCTTCTCCAATCTCAAGATCACAAAGCCAGGTAATGGATACACATTAGGCGTGATCAGCGGCGGATTGAGGAGCGCCACGTCGAATCCCTTCGACGTGACCAAGGCGCCATCGCGAACCCGCGGGCGAACGAGAGCCCATCACGGCCGAACGCTGGCCCTTTCCCATGCAGTCGGCCTGTCGTCGAGACACCCGGCAGGCGTCCTGGCCCTGTACCACCAGCACCGAGCGAAATCGCATGCATTTGTCCTGGGCCCGTTAACCCGGCGTTCCTGAGCCATGCTTGCTTGAAAGCTCTTCGACCTTCGCCTTGAGCGCAGCGACTTCTTCCTTCGTCGCCAGGTTGAGTCGCCCGATGACGTTCGTCACGGCTTCGTCGACCCGGGCCTGAAACTCCACGCGCGCCTGCTCGGATTGTTTGAGGAGGTTGTCGACGAGCTCCTTGCCCTCTTGCTCGGAGAGCTTCGCCTGGCTCGTGAGCTCGCGAACAAGCTCCTCGGCTTTATCCTTGGTGAGCGCAGCGAATCCAATCCCGGTGTAGATCGCCTTCTTGATCAGATCGACCATGGACCACTCCTTCAGGAACATCGACCAGCCGGATTTGTAACGTTTCCCTTGCCGATGATACCGAAGCCGCCCGGGTTCCGGCGACGTGCTGCGTGTGCCGCGAGAGAGAAGGCCCCCTGTCAGACGCGTTCCCGCCTGATTTGCAACCGGCGACCATGGGGCTTGGCGCGGTCAGGCAAAACGGCCTATGGTGCAGGAGGCGAGCGCGACTGATGAGCCTCCGCGGCGCCTTCCTTCGCGATCACGTGGAATCGTCATGCCGAAACGTTCGGGGGGTCGATCACCCCGTTCCTCTGCGCATTCTCAAGCTGGTGCAAAGAGCCCGGCTCGGTCCTCGCGTACCAATTCCAGGCGGCTCCCTCTCCTCCGCCGGCGGTGGTGGGCGCTGATCCTGGGCCTGGGAGGCGTCGTTCTTGCGATCGCGTTCGCGCTGGCTGCCCGCTACCAACCGCGCGCAGCGAAGTTGCGGCAAGCATGGCTGGCTTCCGAGGCCGGAGATTGGGCCAAGGCGCTTGAACTTTGGCATGAAGTCAACGAGTCTGGCCAAGGATCACAGGACTCCCTACGTGGTGAAGCACGCGCGTCTCTTGCACTCGGCCGGGCGCGGGTTGCGGAACAAAAACTACGAGCCGCGCTCAAGGTCTATCCGGCCGATGTTGAGCTCTGGCAGCTCCTGCTCGAGATCCTCCGCGCGGAGGAACGGACGCTCGAGCTCGATGAGCTTTCCTGGCAGGCGATCGATCAGGTGCCGGCGGATTCTCGCGGGTTGATCCTGCGTGAGCTCACCCTGGGCCTGCTTTCCGAGCTACCGGATACGGTCGCCAGACGAACTCTCAGGCGCTGGAGCCATTCCGATCCCGCGGACGACGACGCTCGGCTTGCACTTCTGCGACGCATCGCAACCCAGCCTCGAGCCGATGATCCCTCTCGCGAGGATCTGCTGGCTGAACTTGAACACATTTTGAGCCGGCGACCCGACTTACTCGAAGCCCGCGCGGTGATCGTGGAAGCGCTCGCCGATTTCGGTGAGATCGAACGCGGCCGCCGTTTTCTGCTAGATTGGCCCCCCGATCGCCAGGATGCCCGATTTTACAGGCTCCGCGGCCGCTGGAATCTCGAGTACGACCACAAGCCCGAACAGGCATTTGATGACTTGCATCGCGCGCTGGAGCCCTTTCCGCAGGACTGGCGAACCTGGTACCGTCTGGCCCGAACGGCCCGGCTGCTTGGAAAGCGCGAAGAGGCGGAAGCGGCGGCGAATCGCGTCCGAAGGCTCCGGGAAATCGTCGATCCCCTTGTGGGGGGGAAGCGGCTCGATGACGCACTCGAACGCCTCAACGAGCAGCCTGCCTTGCAGGATCTCGCCGCACTTTGCCGCGATGCGGGACTTCTCAGACTCGCCAACGCCTGGAGCCAACAGGCTTCAACTCTTGAAAAGAAAGCACAGGGTAACGCGCGCGAGGCTTTTCCTCCCTCCTGATGTTGATTCACAGAAACCTTCCGGACACAACGTTGCCGTTTGGGTGCCTGGCATGCCAGATCCCAACACATGGGCACAGGTCGCCTGGCTCGCGCGTCACCGGACCGAGCCGTGCTTGGTATCATAGGCATTGATGGTGGCTCTTTTCTCAGCGTCTCTTGCGATCGGCCTGTTCTCTCAAGGGCGGCGTGCACGTTGCCGCGTTACGATCGCGTTTCCGGACCCAGCGCTCTGGGCAAAGCTCTCGACCTGAGAGCGCGCCTGGAGACCTCGATGGCGCAAGACGAGGATCACGATGAATCCTTCAGCGATTTCGAAGGAAGACCATTCGTCGGTGGAACCGACGCTCGGGGAATCGGAGGCGAGCGCACGGTCGCTCGGCACTTACCAGAGCGCCAGGCCAGCCGCGAACGCGGCGGCAAAAATACGCAAGATTTTGCTGGTCGAGCCGTCTGCCCGAGAGGCCCAGCGCCTGCGTGAGCAGCTTTCTGTCGCCCATATGGAAGTCATCTGGGCAGGGGATATCATCACCGCGATCCAGATGGCCGCGACTCAGCGCCCCTGTTTGATTCTGGCCGCGATGCGGATGCCGACTTACGGCGGCATTGAGCTGATGCACCGGCTCAAGGACGATCCCGCGACCAGCTCGATCCCAGTGATTCTCCACGGCGACCACATTCATTCCGAGGAACGGGCACGCGCGTACGACGCGGGCGCTCGCGACGTCGTCGCCCGACCGTACACCATCTCCGAGCTGATCGCCCGCGTGCGCGCTGTGCTGCGGGCCCGAGACGATCTCACCGCGCTGGAGCTCAAAGCGCATCGCGACGGGCTTACCGGGCTCGCCAACCGCGGCGTGTTCGACGATCAGCTCAGGCGAGACTGGGACGCCTGCCGCCGCCGGGGGCAGCCGCTTACGGTCATGCTGGTCGACCTCGACCGTTTCAAATCGGTGAACGATACCCATGGCCATGCCGTGGGGGACGAGGTTCTCCGCCGCGCCGCGTACGCCCTGGCTCGCTGTGCACGCACGAGCGATCTGGCCGCTCGATATGGTGGTGAGGAGCTGGTGCTGGTTGCCGCGAATTGCACGCTCGAGACCGGCGTTCGCATCGCCCAGCGCTTTCAGGCGGAGCTCGCCGAGGTTGTCATCCCCGTCGGCGAAATCGAACTGTCTGTAACAGCCAGTGTCGGGGTCGCAACCGCACAGTACGATGGCACGCTCGATTCCCCGCTCGAGCTGGTCAAGCGGGCGGACGCCGCCCTCTATGAAGCCAAACGAAACGGGCGCAACGCCATCTGGGTGCATGACTCGCAGCGGATCATGAAGCCCGCCGGCGACAGCCGACCGAACACCAGCCAGGCCGAGGAATCCCAACCCAGCCACTAAGCCGCACCTGAGCATCGTGGCCCAGGGCACAACCCAGGTGGCGAACCGGTTCCCGGAGATCCGAGATCTGTGCATACACCCACTCCCTCCGCAAGGTTGGTCCCAGTCCCTCGCGGCCTGGGTTCGAATCCCAGCGCGATGGCTTCGCTTCGCAGTCGACGGTTCTTGTTTGATGGCTTCATGTTCTGACGCGCCTGTGCCTGGTTTTGTGCGCAGTTGGCTTCGGTTCGCGAGCGTCGGTTGGCTTCGGTCCGCGCGGGCGCAGTGGCTTCGGTTCGCAATCGACGGTTCTCGTTTGATGGCTTCATGTTGTGGCGCGCCTTGGCTCGATTTTGTGGCGCGGTTGTGGCTTCACTTTCTGACGAGCCTGGGTCGTTTGTTGCCACGCGATGGCTGCGCCTGGGCACGGCTGAGGGTGAGTTTGACGCCTCCAGCCGCGAAACCTGCACAATCGGCACACGCGTTTTGACCGTCGTATTCGTCAAGCGATGCGATGCGCATGCTCGACACGGACCCGAGCACGGTCGCGGGCCTGGGCGTTGCCGGTTGTGGCGAGGTCTGGTGTCGATGTGGGGAACGACGATGTTCGCGCGTGGATGGCGAACTCGGTCATCGCTGAAGTGCGTGCTTCGAGGAGTACAACGAACGAAGATTCAGGCGCACTCTCGGGTACTTCTCACCATTAATCTAACGCACGTTGGCGTGATCGGAAAAAGGTCGCCCAGATTCGCGGCGGCCTGGATCGGCCTGTGCAAGCGGCTCGGAGCGGGCGAGGGTTGTCCGCGGGCAAGCCTCGCCCCCCGGTGGGATTGCTCAGCTCGCGCTCACGCGGGCCCGGCCGATGCCGTGGTAGACGAACCCCAGGGCGGCCATCCTGGCGGGGTCATAGACATTGCGGCCATCGAAAATCACAGGCTCGCTGAGCAGCCTGCGCATGACCTCGAAGTCGGGGTTGCGAAACTCGCTCCATTCGGTCACGACCGCGAGCGCGTCTGCCTGCTCAAGCGCTCCATAGGGCCGGTCGCAGTAGACAAGGCAATTGCCGTAAATCGCGCGGACATTGTCGTTGGCTTCGGGATCGTGAACCCGAATCCGCGCCCCCGCGGCCAGCAGAGAATCAACCAGTACAAGCGCGGGCGCCTCGCGGATATCGTCGGTTCTGGGCTTGAACGCCAGTCCCCAGACGGCGATCGTCTTACCTTCCAGGTTGCCGCCAAAGTGCTGGTTGATCTTGTGGAAGAGCACGCCCTTCTGCGATTCGTTGACAGCGTCGACAGCGTCCATCAGCCGCGAGGGAACGCCCCGGGCCCTGGCCATCGCCATCACAGCGCGAATGTCCTTGGGGAAGCAACTGCCGCCATACCCCACACCTGGGAAGAGGAAGTGAAAGCCGATGCGCTGATCGTGGCCGATCCCCCTGCGCACGTCGTTGACGTCCGCGCCATACGCCTCGCAAAGATTCGCCATCTCGTTGATGAAGCTGATCTTGGCCGCAAGCAGGCAGTTTGCCACATATTTTGTCATCTCAGCGCTTTCAGGCGTCATGACCAAAAACGGGCGATCAGTTCGCAAGAAAGGCGAATACAGCTCGTGAAGCTTCTCCGCGGTCTCGGGTTTGCGAACGCCCACGACAACGCGGTCAGGCTTGGTAAAGTCATCGAGCGCTGCGCCTTCCTTGAGAAACTCCGGATTGCTCGCCACGTCGAACGCCACCTTGGTTTCCTGCGCCATGCGCCGGGCAAGCTCCGCATTCGTGCCCACGGGAACCGTGCTCTTGATCACGATGATCTTCGGCGATTGCAGATTCCTGGCCACTTCCTGGCCCACTTGCCAGACTCCGCTCAGGTCCGCCGCCCCATCGTCCCCCTGCGGAGTACCGACCGCGATAAACACGATCTCAGCGTCGGCAATCCCCGCGCCCAGATCGGTGGTGAACTCCAGACGGTCGTCGCGCATATTTCGGTGGATTAGTTCCGCCAGGCCAGGCTCATAGATCGGAACCTTCCCCTCCTTGAGCATCTCGACCCGGCTTGCCAACTTGTCCACGCAGACCACGTCATTGCCGCTTTCCGCAAGGCATGTCCCCTGGACCAACCCCACGTAACCCGCCCCAATGACCGCAATTTTCATCCGCTCTCACCTTTCGAACACCTGGTTCACCCGCGCTGCACGGCAACCTGCCATGACATAACTAGACCACTGTCGGTTTATTGTGACACGGTCCAAGACAGACTCACAAGGTGAGTCGAAAACAGCGCTCTGGCTGCGCCTGCGCGGGCAAAAAAACCTCGTTCACCCGCCGAGTCGGCCTATTTAACGCTTCGGGAACCCTTCAAGGGGTCGAGCGAGACGTTCAGTTTCAAGCAAGCGATAAGCGCGATCGACGGCCAGGTTTTCGAACACATCGCGGCGGCCGGATGGCCAGGCGACCTCGACCCGAAGCGCGGTGCTGGACGTGCCCAGGCCGAAATGAATTCGAGGGTCCTGCGCGGAGAGATAACTGCCGCCGCCAATGCGCCAGCCAGATCGCACGCCCTGATCAGTGGCGACCCGAACAACCGCGCCGACGGCGTCTCGGCCCGACGCTTTCCCCTCGAGCAGAAAGGTCAAGAAATGATTCTGAGCAGCCGCTTTGTTTGAGTCGGTCTGGAGCCCTTGATTCCGCAGGAGGACAAGCGGCTCGTTCTGGGCGACCATGACGAGATCAAGCCAGCCGTCATTGTCAAAATCCGCAACCGCAAGCCCACGCCCCAACCTGAGCGTGACCCAGTCTGGTCCCGACCGGCTTGACGCATCGTGGAACTTACCGTCAGGGCCGCCGAGCAAGAGCAGGGCGGGCATGGGGTAGGGCGTCGAAGGCCGCAGGTCGCTCACGTGGCCATTGGCCTGAGCCAGGTCCACGAATCCATCGCGATTGGCGTCGAATGCAACCAGGCCAAAACCCAGAACGCCGCGCGTTGCGCCCGCCAGGCCGAGCACGCTTGAGCGGTCTGAAAACAAGGCGGAACCGTGGTTGTGGTAGAGGGTGGTGGACTCGCCGAAGAAGTTTGTGACGGCGACATCGATCAGGCCGTCGCGATCAAAATCCGCCGCGGCCACGCCCATCCCCGCCAGGTAACCGCCGGTTGCGCTTCCCGCCAGACCGGCCTCGAGGCCGCGTTCCTCGAAGCGAAATCCGCCCAGGCCGTGCCAGTAATAATTCGCCGTGGTGTCGTTGGCCACGAAGAGATCCAACTGGCCGTCGTCGTCCAGGTCGGCCGCGAGCACGCCAAGGCCCCGGCCGTTTTCATCGCGGATTCCGGCCTGCTCGGTCACATCGATGAACTTACCCGCGTCGTTGCGGAACACATGATCGGGCAGCGCGGAGAAGACGCGCGGATCGCAATAGGTGAGCTCATTGGTCTGCGGGCGGAAGCATTTCGTGGGATTTTGCTCGTCCCAGTCGAGGTAATGGCAGACATAGAGATCGAGATCGCCGTCATGGTCGAAATCGGCCCAGGCGGCCGACGTCGGCCAGTTGCGATTCCCCTTGAATCCGGCCGCGGCGGTCACATCCTCGAACCGGCCGTTGCCCAGGTTGTGGTAGAGCGCGTAGGAGCGCCAACGGGTGACAAAGAGATCGGTCAGGCCGTCGTTATCGTAGTCGCCGGCGGCTGCGCCGAAACCATAGCCGCCCGTACCCTGAGCCAGCCCAGATGTGGCCGTGACATCGAGAAAGCGCCCGTTCCCCTGGTTGCGGAAAAGCCGATCCCCAAAGACCGCGCCCGCGGCCGGCGGAAACGAGCCCCCCTGGAGCGCATACACATCAAGCCAGCCATCCCCGTCAAAATCCAGCACAGCCACCCCGCCGCTCATCGTCTCGGGAAGCTGATGCGCCTGGCTGAGGCCGTTATCAAACCGAAAGACCAGCCCCCGTTCCCTGGCTTCATCCCGAAAGAGCGCGACGGGCGCGGTCACAGGCGATCGTTCAGGCGCGATCGGCCCGGCCGGCCCCAGCAAATCCACCAGCCGCGCAGCCTTCCCGAAATCCGACAGCTCCGCTTTCGCGAGTCGGTCCATCTCCTGAGCCGCCTGGCTGGCCAGCGAACGATCCTGGCGCGCTGCGAATCGCCACCACAGCCGGCCATCGAACGGCCGGCCAATCCGACCCGCAAGTGCGGCCAGCTCCCTTGCGTTCGGCTTCAGCTCCGGCAGATTGATCAACACCCGATAGCGCTCGCGGTCGGTGTCGAATTGAGCCTTGCGCTTGCGCAACGTGTCTGCCTGGCCACGATCGCTCGAGCGGGCCGCCAGATCAACCAGACGCTCGAATGCACGCGCAGCATGCGGGCTATTGGAAATCTGCCGTTCCAGGGCCTCGACCTCAGCCCTGGCATCACCTCGACGCGCGGCCAGGTACGCCTGGCATTCCGCGATCCGCCACGGCAAAAGCTCCACGGGCTTGAGCTCCGCTGCCACGCGAACAAGCTCATCCGTACGCTCGGCCGCAAGAGCCCAGATCAATCTCACACTAAGAACCGCGAGATCCCGCGGCCGGGCCTGCTCACAGCGCGTGAGCCAGGTATCCGCTTCACCAAGCTGGCCGGTCCGAGTCGCCAGGTCGGCAAGTCCAAGCCAGGCTCGATCATCATCCGGCGATTCCGCGATCGACTTGCGGAGCGTGAGCTCGATCCCCGCGGTGGGATCGGGATCATGATCCAGGCTCCAGAGAAACCGTAGGGTTTCCGAAGGATCGAGATTGCCCTCCGCGGCCTGGCGCTCGAGCTGCACGTACGCATCACGGCGTCCGGTGATCCAGTAGAGCCGCCCCAGCAAACGATTGGCTTCTGGGCGCGTTTCGCCGTCCGCGGCAGCCGCCATCAGACTTACTTCCGCCCGGGCATAACGACCGAGATCAAGCAGGAGCCGCCCCTGCGAAAGC
Source organism: Planctomycetales bacterium (assembly GCA_027451885.1). Classification (GTDB taxonomy): domain Bacteria; phylum Planctomycetota; class Planctomycetia; order Isosphaerales; family Isosphaeraceae; genus JAKBAP01. The sequence continues at coordinate 81,194 of DAIDHX010000301.1, read as the reverse complement.
CGGGCGACAGGCGCGTCCTTCGCGTCCGGCGGCACACGCTCCCAGGCGGCAAGCGCTTCCTCGGTGTGGCCAAGCACCTTTTCGCTCGCCCCCAGCCAGTAAAGCACGCTCCCCTCATGAGGCTGGCGCACGGCAAGCCTGGCTAGCTCAGCCTGAGCCGCCTCAAATCGGCGCTCGAGAAACGCCCTGCGCGCGCGCGCGAACGCCTGCGTGTTCCGCCGCAGGTCAATCCACTTCCAGACAAGACCGATCGCGATCGCTGCACTGAGAACCAGCGCAATCAACCGCCGCAAGGACATGAGTCTTTCCGATCAAAAGAAGCACCGCACCCGGTGCACAGTGTCATGCACAGGGTGCGGGCCCGATATTTCAGAGTCAGAGCGTGTTGGGACGCCGCGTCAGCCCTCGCAGATCGACAGCGCAATTCACCATACCAGGTTCAGTCGGTGAATTCGATCCCTTGCACCCCTCCCTCGTCATTCCAGGCTGGGCCATCTCAGCAAGCCGAACGGTCGAATCCTTGAGCGCGTGCGTTGATAAAGACTTCCGAGCCATAGAAAACAGCAGGGATCGCTTCCCCTGGGCAGTCGCACTTGAAATTGAAAGGCACCGGCCTTCTCTATTTAAGCTCTGACACCTGCGAGAACTGCGCAGAGTAATTGAGCGACGCGGCCTCTTGATTTGTGCTGTCGCCAGTATTCTGGCCAACGATACAGGTCTGGATCGCGCCAGCCCATGACACCGAGAAAGGAACTCCAGGGCTTGGAGGGAGGTCGTATGGGGTTTGGACTGTGATTGTGATGTTGTCGATGATCGTCGACACAGAGACGATGGTAGAATTGAGCCCAACCGAGTATTGAGCCTTATTCCCGGCGATCAGAAGAACATTGATGTTGCTAGAGATCAAGCTGAAAGCGGTTTGATTGTCGCTCACGTCTGTGACGGTGGGTGGATTTGTAGCTGGAGCGGGTGGGCTGTAGTGAATGGATAACATTTCCTCCATATAAACGTTCGCGCTGGATGGCCCATCGTTCCAAAGCGTGTACGCTCGGGAGTAGGGTCCTGATGAGAACCCGGATCGGAACGTGTCCTTTGGATACGCACCCGTGAATGATAGAGGCCCTTGAGTCCCCTGGTCTTGACCGATCGTCGCGGCGATGGTGAGGCCGGCTACGGTCCCAGGATTCGGCACGTCTTCCACCACGTTGTTGACGGACCCTTGCTGAGTTGATTTGAATGTCGCCATTCCGTAGCCGGGAAGGTACTGCTGAGAGGTTTCAGAATACTTCAGACCCGCAGCTGCCGTGCTTGAGCCACTATGTGTGTCGGTAACCTCCGGATTTGGGTCAAGGGCAGTCGCAAAAGCGCTGATTGGTGAGTTCCCCGCAACCTGCTCAAACACCGGAAAATAGTCACTTGCCAATGGGGTAGCATGCAGAATTGGGGACCCCGAATGGTTGGAAGCCATGCGCATGAGATGCACGCCACCCGGAGCCGATCGAAGAGCGCCAAAGGCCGCCTGCCCGAGGCTCAGAGAGGCGGCCTGTCCAAGCTCATCCATTGCCAGGCTCGGTAAGAGTAACGACCACTTTGTCGGTGCTGCCATCGACTTTCCCTCGAGAGACTCAAGAGTAGGCTTGCGTTGAACGCGACTGCGCCTTGAGATGCTTGGAGCGCACGATGAACGCCTGCGGTTGCGAAGCATGTACACCGCTCCTCGAGAATGGAGTGTTATGTGAAAGCTGAACTGCCTCGGACGATTCGAAAACTAACGATACCGTCCATCCAAATCAAGCGTTCAGCCAATTATTTCTGAATTACGTCGTTTCTCTCTATCTCGTAATGACTTAGGGTTACACATTTTCTGAGATTGCAAATTCTGCACTCCTCTTACTGATTATATTAAGCACGCTTTAACGGACTATGTCCGAGCGCTTTTCTCCCTTTGGATTCGCTTTCAGTAATCCCGCCGCCGAGCCGAACATTAACCGATCGAATGTATCACCTGTCTTATTATCATATTATATGTATGTGCATTTTTGTCTTTTATATTAACTTCATAGATATTCCCGCCCACCGACGCACTATTCTTAGTACTCGTGGGACACCGGATCGTTCGTGAATGGAGGCGATGGACTGCCTTCAGGCGCGAAACGTCGATGAGTTTGACACGATCAGCCAACCGGATTCCGGCTGATCGACCCCTCCATGCGACGGTCGTGGTAGCCCGAATGTGAAGCCTTCCTCGGGGCCGGGCATTCTGGCTCGGGGAATTGCCTGCCTTCAAGACCGATAAGTCGATGAGTTTGACACGATCAGCCAACTGGATTCTCGCTGATCGACCCCTCAAAACGACGGCCGCGGCAAGCCGAATGTGAAGACTTCCTCGGGGACCAGGCAGTTTAGCTGAGGTAACGGGCCTGAAGGCAGGCGTGATCCTTCGGTCGCTTTGAAACGGTCAGCCGCCTGGATCCCGTCTGTCGATTCATGACATCGGAGACGGAGAACCGACACTGGATCTGGAGGTGTGTCCGAGTTGGTAGTTTGCCGCCAACTTCGCGTGACTGCCATCCTCGGCGAGTGTGGGTCGCGGTAGCGCGATAGGCTGCGAGTCGAGCATGCTAACGTGTCAAATTTGCGAAAATCGCGTGATTGAGCTGGGCGAATTGGTGGAATTCAAGCCAGGAGTTGCTGGAACTAATGGGTCGAGGCGGCCCGACGGCACGATAGGTCTGGCCAACCGACGCTCAGCGCCCCCTGATCATCATACTAGGGCCGATCGCTGCACTGAGAACCAGCGCAATCAACCGCCGCAAGGACATGAGTCTTTCCGATCAAAAGAAGCACCGCACCCGGTGCACAGTGTCATGCACAGGGTGCGGGTCTAGCCATGGCGCAACGCCATGGCGCGGAAGCGAGATCTCGACTCAGTACTGGTCGGAGCTCACAACCTCGCCATTGGCCTTGGTGCCGAGAGCCATCCAGATGTTGGGACCGATCGTATCCTTGACGAACCGCACGCTACCATCGCAGAACATCACATTGACGCCGCCAGGATGGTTGCTCTGCGCGTTCGAGAATTCCGAATCGTCCGGTCCGCAACCGCCGCACTGGTCGCGGCAGGAGTTGAACGGATACTGCTTGGAGTTCGGCGTGACCACCGTGTTGAACAGGGTCATCGACATCGCGCCCCAGCCCCAGCGGTTACCGTTGGCGTTGCTGATGTTTGTGCCAGCCCTGTAGAACTGGGTGCACTGCTGCAGCGCCATGGTGACCGTGGTATAGGGAATGCCGCTCGCGTCCGGAACTTCCGCTGTGGCTGCCGACGTCACGCCCGTTACCGAGTTGTTACGGCGGAAGAACGAGGGATTCGACACATCACCCACGAGCGACTCCGAAAAGCCGACCGTGTTCGAGGTGCCGTCGGTGATGTTCTGGATGCCGTTGACGACCCAGTAACAGAAGACGCCGGTCGAGTACGGCTGGCAGCCGGGAGGGCCGCCGGCGAGATACATCGGATCCGGCTGGCAGCTCGCGTAACCAGCCGAGTTGGTCAAGCTGCTCCAGTAGATCGCCGTGGTGGTGCCAATCGAACCACGGTAGCTGTTGATGTTGGGCTGCCCGGTGCCAGGCGATGGCGCGCCACCCATGGCAACGTTGTTATCGGATGGGCAGAGGAACGCGGGGATGATCCGCGTCCAGGCCGTGCCGTTGACAATCTGGCCGTAACTGTAGCCGCCGCAAAAACTGAAATTGATGGCGCTATAGATCGGCGCCTGCTCCATGTAGGGCAGGAGCTCGGCCTGTGCACTCCACTCGGTCCAGCCCGCATACGGGGGTTGTGACGAGAACCCAGGAGCGGCAGCGGACTCGGATTTCCCTTGCGGGAAGGAGTTATTGGTCTGATGGTAATTGTGCATCGCCAACCCGATTTGCTTCAGGTTGTTCGTGCACTGGGAACGGCGGGCGGCTTCACGCGCAGCTTGAACTGCGGGAAGCAACAAGGCGATCAAGACCGCGATGATGGCAATCACCACGAGCAGCTCGATCAGGGTGAACCCGCGACGATACCGCGAACTCATAAAAGGAAACCCCCATCGATGAAGAGGAAGGACAGCGCACACGCGCTGCCGGAACAACCATTGGGAAATGGCTGTGCGGAGAGGCCCAGGCTTCGTGACACAGAAGGGATCATCTGGCCGGGGAGAGGCCGGATGAGCTCCCGAATCGGGCGAGGATGGGCCAAAATTTCAGTGAATCGGAAGAGAGTCGTACTGGCTCGGGGCCAGCAAGCTCACTGGGCTGCTTGCTTCTTGCCGCCGGTTGTCTTGCCCGCGCCGTAAGCGGCTTCACGGGCCTTGCGTTCCTTGTCCTGCTCCTCCTTGGTCGTGGGCTGGCCGACGGTGACGGCGTTGGGATCGCCCCCGCCACAGCCGCTCGCCAGGAGCGCAAGACCGCTCAAACCCAGGAACTCCACCATGAAACGCCGCCGACCCTTGGACTCTTCAAGCATTCAACACCCCCGAATTCTCGGACATTCTGACTCGACACACTCAACCGCGAGTTCAACCCAATCAACCTATACGGCGCGGCCCATTGGGCGTCACCGCCAGGCTGTACCAAACAGATTGAAAAAGTCTGTCAGGTCTCGTTCCCTCGATGCACGACCCCGTTTTCCGCGCGGTAAGCACGCGGTGCCTGGAGTACCACAAGGTAGAGGCGTCAAAACCGGGATACAGGTCAGGAGAAGATCGCAAACCGTCACTCGGAGCGGTCGAGCCAATCAGATCATAACTGCACAAAAACGTCACCCAGCGACGTAATTCCATAAGGGGAAGCCACAGGGCTTCGCGGATTGAGGCGAGCGGGATTTCCTTGGCCCACTCCCAAAAACGATCGGCTGGGGTTGACGTTCGCACGACATAGCTTATTCCTAAGCTATTCATCTCATCAGATTCTGTCAATGATCGTATCGAGAATTCGGACCCTGATACGGCACACCATCTCCCTGAAAACCCGAGTGATTCGCAGATTCACCTATCATGGCGAACTCTCGTCTCTGATCTGGCTCGACGTCTTAACGCACACGTTTTCGCACAGGCCAGATGGCTCCTTGATTTGGAGTGCCAGCCTGGCGATTTGTTGCCAACCTCGTTGAGAACGGACGAATTCCGCGCGGCCGGCGGACTTTTCCCAGCGTGGCGAGGGATCGAAACGGGCGTGGAGTTTGACAGTACGACCTATGTCGTAAGCTGTGGAAGCGCGGGACTCACAAAACTGGTAAAGAATCGAGCACCGTGCCCGCAATCACGGCAAAGGAGACACGAGCCTCGATGGAAATCGGATTGCCCGGTGATATCAGATCCAATCCCGCAACCATGCAAGGGAATCTCGCTCGCGAATTAAGCATTTCATGCCCATGGATGAAACGCCGCAGCACGGGCGAGATCCCTCGCACGACGAATCCCCCTCGAGGAGGGATCTGGATCTCCTGGTCGACAGAGCCGGAGCTAGGCCCCAGTTCCCCGCCCACCGAGACCGTCCGCGGGGCGGATTGCTCCGCGCGCGTTCAGCGCCGAGTGGTCGACATTCCCTCCCACGCCTGGTTCCAGCAGCCGCCGCTGCGTTCCGTCATCCATGCGCCAGAAGCGACACGCCGAGCAGAGTTCCCGATAGAGCTTTTCCGAGACGGCGATACTCCCTTCATCGATCACACCCATTGCTCACCTGCCTTCGCTGTTCGAGATTTCAAAGCCGCGGCGTGCGCTCTCGAGCGGTGAAAACCGACGATTGCGCAAGACCCCGGAACCCGATCCAACCGAAGCCGAAGCTGAATTCCCACATGAGATCCAGCACCCCACGCCTGGCTTGGAAACAACCCGCGTGAGAAAGGGAGGCCATTGGCAGGAAGCCTCGATCCGCGGGCCGGAGGCCGGCATGCGAATCACACTAAGGAATTAATATTAGCCTATTCGCGTTTTCGATCCCTGTCAACGGAATTCTGGGCAGAGGCTGGGCGGGGAGAGAGTGGCTGCGAGCGATTTTCCTGGCGCGGCGGGCGGGGTTGGGTTAGAGGTTCAGGAGATCTTGCAGGGCAAGGACGTCGAGCTTGCCGCCGCGGAGTCGTTCGATGGCAACGACGGCGGCGCGGGCGCCTGCCACGGTGGTGATGCAGGGGACGCCGCGCGAGACAGCGCTGGCGCGGATTCGCCCTTCATCGGTGCGGGCGCCTTTTCCGCTTGGGGTGTTGATGATGAGGTCGATCTCGCCATTCGTGAGGTGATCGAGCACGTTTGGCCTGCCCTCGTGGATTTTGCGAGCGATTTCCACGGCAATGCCGCATTCGCCGAGCGATTGCGCGGTGCCCCCCGTGCAGAGCAGGCGAAAGCCCATTTCGGAGAGTTTCCGCGCGATCGGCACGATGACGGCGCGATCACGCGCGGCGATGCTCAGGAACACGACCCCCTTGATCGGCAGCCGGCTCATGGCGGCGAGCTGGCTCTTGGCGAAGGCGGCGGGAAAATCGGCCGCGATGCCCATCACCTCGCCCGTGGAGCGCATCTCGGGCCCCAGCACAATGTCCACGCCAGCGAACTTGGCGAAGGGAAACACCGCTTCCTTCACCGACACATAGGTTGGCTCAGGCTCGTGCACGATTCCCTGATCGGCGAGCGCGCGCCCCACCATCACCCGCGCCGCGGCCTGCGCCAGGTTGAGCCCCGTCGCCTTGGACACAAACGGCACCGTGCGCGAGGCCCGCGGATTGACCTCGAGCACGTAAATCTCACCCCCCTTGACGGCAAATTGAATGTTCATAAGCCCACGTACCTTGAGCGCCTCCGCGAGGGCGTAGGTCTGGAGCTTGAGCCGGCTGATGAGCTCGGGTGAAAGCGAAAACGGCGGGATGGCGCAGGCGCTATCGCCGGAATGCACGCCGGCTTCCTCGATGTGTTCCATGACGCCGCCGACCAGGGTCACGCGGCCGTCGCAAATGGCGTCCACGTCGACCTCGATCGCATCCTCAAGGAACTTATCGATCAGGATCGGATGCTCGGGGCTGGCGTCAACGGCCTCGGCCATGTAGCGATCCAGGCTGGCCTCATCGTAGACGATTTCCATGGCGCGGCCGCCGAGCACGAAGCTGGGGCGAACGACGACCGGGTAGCCGATCCGTTCCGCGATGCGCCTGGCTTCCTCATAGCGGGTGGCGGAGGCGTTGGGCGGCTGCGTGAGCCCGAGCCGCTCGATCACGAGCCGGAAGCGCTCGCGATCCTCGGCCAGGTCGATGGATTCGGGGCTCGTCCCCACGATGGGAACACCCGCGGCCTCGAGCGCTCGGGCCAGGTTGAGCGGCGTCTGCCCGCCAAACTGCACGATGACGCCCACCGGCTCCACGCGCTCGCAGATATTCAGCACATCCTCCACGGTGAGCGGCTCGAAGAAGAGGCGGTCGGAGGTGTCGTAGTCGGTGCTCACCGTCTCGGGGTTGGAGTTGACCATCACCACTTCGTAGCCGTCCTGGCGGAGCGCGAAGGCGGCCTGGCAGCAGCAATAGTCGAATTCGATCCCCTGGCCGATCCGGTTGGGCCCGCCGCCCAGGATCACAACCCGGGGGCGGTCGCCGATGCGCGACTCGTCCTCGTCCTCATAAGTGGAATAATAATAGGGCGTGACGGCCTCGAACTCGGCCGCGCAGGTGTCAACAAGCTTGAACACCGGCCTCACCCCGCGCTCGAGCCGAGTCCGCCTGACTTCGCCTTCCGTCGTGCTCCAGATGGTCGCGAGCTGGCGGTCCGAAAAGCCGTTGCGCTTGGCGTCACGGATCTGGTCGGTCGTCGCCTCCTCGAGACTGGGCACGCTGCGTAAAGCGCGCTCGGCGTCGACGAGCTCGGCCAGATTGGCCAGAAACCAGGGATCGATGCGGGTAAGATCGTGCACTTCCTCCACGCTCATACCCGCCAGCAAGGCGTGCCGCACGGCCCAGATGCGTTCCGCGTTCGGGATCGCCAGCCTGGACTTGATCTCGTCCTCGCTAGGCTGAAGGTTGGTACCCCAGGTGTCTTTCTTGTCGGCCCCCAGCCCGAAGCGGCCCACTTCGAGCCCGCGCAGGGCCTTCTGAAGCGATTCCTTGAATGTTCGGCCGATGGCCATGACCTCGCCCACCGACTTCATTTGCGTGGTGAGCACGGGATCGGCCTCGGGGAATTTCTCGAACGCCCAGCGCGGGATCTTGGTCACAACGTAATCGATGGTGGGCTCAAAGCAGGCGGGGGTCTCGCGCGTGATGTCGTTGCGGAGCTCGTCGAGCCGATAACCCACCGCGAGCTTGGCCGCGATCTTGGCGATGGGAAAACCCGTCGCCTTGCTCGCAAGCGCGCTGGAGCGGCTCACGCGCGGGTTCATCTCGATCACGATCATCCGCCCGGTTTTCGGATGGATCGCGAACTGGACATTCGAGCCGCCGGTCTCCACGCCAATCTTGCGCAGGATCGCCAGCGACGCGTCCCGCATCCGCTGGTATTCCTTGTCGGTGAGCGTCTGGGCGGGCGCCACCGTGATGCTGTCACCCGTGTGCACCCCCATCGGATCAAAATTCTCGATCGAGCACACGATGACCGCGTTGTCCGCGCCGTCACGCATGACCTCCATCTCGAATTCCTTCCAGCCGATCACACTCTCCTCGACCAGAACCGAATGCACGGGGCTGAGCTCAAGCGCCTGAGCCGCCATGCGGTCGAATTCCTCACGGTTATAGGCGATCCCGCCCCCCGAGCCGCCCAGCGTGAAGCTGGGCCGAAGCACACAAGGAAGCCCAACCTCCTCGCGAATCCGCCGCGCTTCGTCCAGGTTATGCGCCAGCGCGCTTTTCGCGCTTTCGAGGCCGATCTCTTCCATGCACTGCTTGAAGAGATCGCGATCCTCCGCGCGGCGGATGGCTTCCGGCCCCGCGCCAATCAAAAAGGCGCCATGCCGGGCAAGTACACCCTGTTCATGGAGCGCCATGCCGACGTTCAAACCCGTCTGGCCGCCGAGCGTGGGCAAGACGGCGTCCGGCTTCTCGACCGCGAGAATCTGCTCGATCACATCGACCGTGATGGGCTCGATGTAAGTGCGGTCAGCCATCTGGGGATCCGTCATGATCGTCGCGGGATTCGAATTGACGAGCACGACCTCGAAGCCTTCTTCGCGAAGTGCCTTGCAGGCCTGAGTTCCCGAATAATCGAATTCGCAGGCCTGGCCGATCACGATGGGGCCAGCACCAATGATGAGGATTTTCTTGATGTCGGTACGTTTGGGCACGTTCGCGAAGCCTCGAGGCAGATCCCAGCGCACACCGGCATCAACCCGCACGAGGGTTGGCCAGCGTTCGCGCAGAAGCAGCGGGCCGCGCAAGGCGCCACGGGACCCTGGAGCCCAGGCGCGGCGCGGCCCAAAAACTTTCCGATACTATCACCGCTTTGCCGGATCCGACAAGGTGGCCGACGTCGAGTTCCCCGCGCCTTCGCGCGCCAGCTCGTCCAGAAGCTCGACCACGGCATCCGCCATGCGCTCGCCGGTGCCGACCTCGGCATAGCTATGCAGGCCCATCCAGGTCTGATAACCCCCGAGCTTGTGCCCCTTGCGGTTTGGCAAATAGCCAATCCAATCATTCGCCAATTCAGCAATCACGGTGTACTTGAAGGGCGACCTGCGTTTGATCTCCAGCCCAAGCGCGGTGAAGTACTCGGCCGGAACGCCTACAATGGCGATATCGCCGATCACAAGGGCCTGGATCCAGGTCTGGCGTTCCTGGCCCTGCTGGCTGGCAAGCTGCCGCCGCATGGTCGCAAAGATCTCGCGGACCCGCTTTTCGACCTGAGGCGCATGAGCGTGGAGATAGCGTGCGATCTTGCGATCTTCCTCCTCCTCGTCGAACCGACGGACGTGGAAGCGGAACGGCTTGCGCCGACCCGCCAGCCGCGGCACGGGCATTGGCCGGGCCAGCGCCCGGGCGTCGCGCAGATCCTGCTTGAGCCTTTCAACCAGCACGCCCGCCGGCGTCTGCGCCACATTATGCGTCGAGCCCGAGGCCCCTTCGAGAAAACTGACCACGCCCCCAAGTTCGGTCTCCATCTCCTGCGCCGCCAGACCATAAAAGCTGGGTGAACGCACATCCTTGCCGGATCGCGTGCCGATCGTATGCGTGGAATGATTGAAAATGAGCGCGCGCGTTTTGCCCGCGGGACTGCGAAAATCCAGCACGGGGAGCTGCGCATCGAACGGATCCGTCGGCTTGCCCTTGCCCGCCGACTCACGGAGCGGATTCAGCCAGGTAATCATGCCGTCTGGTAAAAGCAGGCGGCTGTTGGCGCCAATGGTTTCCTCCCGAGCCAGGTGGAAGAACAACTCGGCGTCTCCCGTGGCCAGCCGCGCGTTCGCGCGTTCCACCGCTTGAATCACACCGCGCGTAAGCTCGGCGGCGAATTCCGGCGATTCCCCAAAGGCGTGCGCGGGGGCAGGGCTTGGCGCATGATGCGTGTGGGTTGCGTTAATCAGGATATGATCAGCCGTAATGCCCGTTGACTTCTCAATCGCGGCCACAGCCGCGTCAGCCACCTTGCGCGGAACCCACAGAACATCGCATTCCACAATCGCCAGCCTGGGGCTGCCCTGGCGCTCGATCACCACCGCGACGGCACGAAGCTGCCCCTCCTGCTCATGGGTAAAGCGCGCTTCAAGATAACCCCCCAGCGGCATTTCAGGCGTTGACTTGAGATCAACCGCCGCCGCGCCAACCCGCAGGTCTGAAGCAAAAGCGGTGGCGCTCAGCAACCCGAACCCGCACGCAAACACCGTCAAGCTGATTCGCAACGGTCCACCCCTTGCCGTGATCATTCATGGATAAACAAGACATTCAGCTTAAATGCGCTGAATCTCCATCCATCGCTTCCTTATGAATTGTAAACTCACCTCGTTCTGGAAAACCACGGCCTGGGACCATTCCGTGATCACGTGCCTTCGTTGGTGGACGCGGCCGCGGGGATCAACTTTCACCAGTATTAAAGCGGTATACTGGTCCAGCGCGGGTCAGGGGTGTGCTTGTGCGTGCTCCGGCCTGCCCTTGGCTGAGGATTGAAACGCGGAGTAACGCGTGCAACGCGCCCCGAAACTGCGATTCTGGCAAAGCGGAATCGTTGCCTTGCTCGCCACCGGATACGCCGGCTTTTATCTTTGCCGCTCGAATCTATCGGTCGCCATTCCGAGCATCATCGCCGAGCTTGGAGCCAGTGGAGTTAGCCCTGACCACGCGCGCCGGGCGCTCGGGCTGATCGTTTCCATTGGCACCCTGGGCTACGCCCTGGGCAAATTCGCCGCGGGGGGCATTGTCGACTTGCTGGGCGGCAGGCGCGTCTATCTGCTGTCGATGGCAGGTACGATTGTATGTACATTTTTATTTACGCTTGCTGGTACAATCCCACTCTTCTCGATCGCCTGGTTCACGAACCGGCTGATCCAGTCGTTCGCCTGGCCGGGGATGATCAAGATCGTATCGCGCTGGTTTTCGCACCGGCGCTACAGCATGGCCATGGCAATCGTGAGTCTGAGCTATCTATTTGGCGACGCGGCAGCGCGTTATTTCATGAGCGTGTTGCTGGCGCACGGCATTACCTGGCGCGGCGTTTTCTGGGTCGCGGGCGCCACGCTCACGGGGCTCTGGGCGCTCAGCCTGGTTTTGATCCGTGAATCTCCCCGGGTGCTCGATCTTCCCGAACCCGAGACGAGCACGGAGACGCTTTTCGGCGCTCAGGGGTCAGATCCCCAGGTTGAATCGGTCGGCCCCTTGCTGGCGACGTTTGCAAAAAGCCGAGCCTTCTGGATGGTGTGCGCCCTTTCGCTCGGCGTGACCTATCTGCGCGAGACGCTCACGGTCTGGACGCCCGAGTATTTTGTGGACGCGCTTGGCTTCAAGGACGACGAGGCGGCCCGAGCGAGCAGCCTGTTTCCGCTGCTGGGTGGGTTTTCGGTGCTTGGCGCGGGGTTTCTGGGCGACCGCTCAGGCAGGGGGGGCCGGGCAGTGATCATTCTGATCGGCCTCTTGCTCGCGAGCCTGGTGTTGATGGTACTGGGCACGAGCGGGCGGCGGGAACACGCCAACCTCTCGGTCGCGCTCGTGGCTGCCGTGGGATTCTTGCTCATCGGCCCGTATTCGTACCTCGCCGGGGCCATTTCGCTCGATCTCGGCGGCAAACGCGCGGGAGCGACGGCGTCCGGGCTGATCGACGGCGTTGGCTACCTGGGCGGTGTGCTCGCCGGGGTGGTCACGGCGGAATTACGATCACACCTTGGCTGGGGAAGCGTGTTCTGGAGTCTGGGCGCGGTTTCCGTCGTGGCATCCCTGGCGTCGGCGGTCTTCCTGGTTGATATGATTCAGCCCGGGCCCGAGTCGCCAGATCGCGATGACCCTGCACCTACGACGGGAGCACTCGAACCATGAATCTCACCGACTCGATCATGCGCCTGTTTCACGCCCAGGGCGCAGCGGCCTATCACGGCGAGGCGGTTTCCCAGCTTGAACACGGGCTCCAGGCGGCAGCACTGGCACAGGCGGAAGGTGCGCCTGAGCCACTCGTGGCCGCCGCGCTCTTGCACGACATCGGCCACCTGCTTGAAGGGCAGGACGAGGATCTGATGGAGCAAGGAATCGACGGCGCCCACGAACTCGCGGGCCAGGCTTTTCTTGCATCAGGGTTTGGGCCGGAGGTTCTCGAACCCGTGCGGCTTCATGTTGCCGCCAAGCGCTATCTCTGCGCGGTGGAGCCCCCGTATCTGGAGGGCCTCTCGCCCGCGTCGCGCAGGAGCCTTGAACTCCAGGGCGGCCCCATGTCCGCTGAGGAATGTGCCGAATTTGAGGCGAATCCTCATCATCATGACGCGATTCGCCTCAGACGCTGGGACGACACAGCCAAGACGCCCAACCTGCCAACGCCCGGGCTCGAGACGTATCGAACGCTCCTCGACGCGCTCTGCCGCTGATCCCTGGCACGTTACGGCGCCTGAGCCTTGATAAACGCCGCGCCGTCGCTCTTGAGCTTCCGGAGCGAGGGCGGATCGAGATACATCATGTGCCCGGCGGGATACTTCTCGATCCGAATGTTTTTCCGCAGGCCGGGATCAAGCCCCAGCCCCGCAAGCGTATGTTCCACCGCCCGGTACGGCGTCGCGAGGTCATAGTAACCCGAGGCGATCAACACCCGCATGTGCGGATTCCTGGTCATCGCCGAGCGCAGGTCGTCGGTTGTCGCCGGGTAACCCATGTCGCGCTGCCAGTCCCACTTGCCCACCCCGCCCCCCAGGATGTAATACGGCACGTCCGTCTTGTAACCGAGCTCAGAAATCAAATAGTGATTGAATGTGGACGTGAAGGGAGCGTCAACCGCGGCGTAACTGGGGTCGAAGCTGGGGCGTTCGCCCGCGGCCAGGTTCTCGATGCCCAGATAGCGGGCGTCATAACGGCCCATCGAGCGCTTCTGGCTCTTGAGAAGCTGGCGGCAGAAGTAGCCCATGTTGATTCGCAGCCGGTGGTCGAGGATGTCAGCCGCGGGCAACCCCGTGAATCGCGAAAGCTGTCTGGCGATCTCTTCGGCCCGCGCTGGGGGCAAGCGGTCGCCCTGCGCGAGAGCGGAGGCATAATCGCCATCGCAGAAGCGTTCAACCTGCTCGAGCACGGTGGCAAGCGGCAGGGCCTGGAGGTCGGCGGGCAGCTTTTTGTGATACCAGGCCGAGGCGGTGTACGACGGCAAAAATGTGAGATAGGGGACGTCATTGCTCGCGGCGAACGCAAATGCCTGAAAGTCGAGGGCGCATGACACCAGCACAATGCCGTTGAAGGCGATCCCTTGCTCAACAAGATGGCCGGCGAGCCCGCATGCGCGCGTGGTGCCGTAGCTTTCGCCAATCAGGTAGAGCGGCGATTGCCAGCGATTGGTGCGAGTGAGATAGAGGCGGATGAACTCGCCGACCGATGCGATATCGCCGCTGACCGAATGAAACTTGGCGTTGAGCTCGGGCTTCACCGCTCGTGAAAGGCCGGTGCCAATGGGATCAATGAAGACAAGGTCAGCCACATCGAGCCAACTGGAGTCATTGTCGATGAGCTTGAACGGTGGTGACGGGATCGTTGGCTCCGCGGGCAGGGAAACGCGCCTGGGGCCAAGCGCCCCCATGTGCAACCAGACAGACGCCGAACCGGGCCCGCCATTGAAGCTAAAGAGCAGGGGGCGCTTGCTTAAGTCGCCCGTGGCGCGTCGCGTGTAGGCCATGAAAAAGATCCGCGCCTCGGTCTCTCCCCTGGCGTCGCGAATCGGCATCAGACCCGCCGTGGCTGTGTAATCGAACTCCTGGCCGCTGATCGAGAGCCGATGCTCGGTTGTAACGAGCGACTCATCGCTCGACGTACGCGGCTTTTCCTCCCCCTTGGCCGCCGTGGAGCTTGCCGACGCCGTCGCCGTCACGGTTACCTGGCCATTCTTGACCGGCTCCCCGCCTGCCGGTTTCGTCCCCGCTGTTTGTGCTTCAACCCAATCCGTCGACAAAATCAGCGCAGCCGATAGAAACCACACACGCGTATTCACCATCATCCATCACCCTCATTTGCAAGCCGGCGTCTTCCAGCCGGGTGAAACTACCAAAGGATGCGATCACCATGGGACTTCAAGATCGCCAGATCATTCAGGCGGCACAAGCCGTCACTGCCAGCCGGCGTTCGCCATTTTGAAAAACGGCGACCTGTCTGCATCCATTCCAATTACGTTGTAAACTAGTGAAACTGATCGCTCTGACGCGAGACCAGCATCCAGGAAGCACAACTCGCAATCGCCCCTTCGCTCGACCTTGCACCAGGATTGACTTCCATGCTCGCGGGATCTTCTCCGGCCAAGCCGACAGATGACGCCACCCGGCGCGGGGATCGGTTTATCGCGCAACTTGTTGGCTTTCGCCTGGGAGATGAGGATTACGCGATCGCCATCACGAAGATCCAGGAGATCATCCTGATGAAGCCGATCACGCGGATTCCCCAGGTGCCCGACTATATCGAGGGGCTGATCAATCTGCGTGGCTCGGTGGTGCCGGTGGTCAATCTGCGCGCGCGGTTTGGGCTGCCGCGCAAGGAGGTTGACGACGACACTCGCACCATCGTGGTCAATATTCAGGAGAAGACGGTTGGCTGCGTGGTCGATGCCGTCACCCAGGTGATGCGCATCAATCGTGAAGAGATTCAGCCGCCGCCGCTGGCGGTTCTGTCCGTGGCCCATCAATACATTTCCGGACTGGCCAAGCTGGACGACCGGCTGCTCATCATCCTCGACATCGAGCGCCTGTTCGAGGACCAGAGTCCCCTTCTGAGCGGGCAATGGGCAGACAAATCCTCAGCCGGGTCGTGACGCCAGGGCGACCCTTTCACGTCTTTTCCAATGCAGAGGTAGGACCATGACCCTTGAACCCGAGGCGGCTGGGGAAGATCGAACAACCCGGCCCCGCTCCAAGCCTTCGACGCGGAGAAAACAACTGATGTCCCTCGGCAATGATTCAAGCCTGTCCCGCGGCGCAGCCGGCCTTGAGATCGCCGAGGAGGCCGAAGGTCTTCTGGCGGAGGCCAACGGCAACACCCAGGCGCTCATGGGCGTGGTCGACGCCATCATCCGGGCAAATACCAGCGACGAGGTTATTCGCGCAGCGCTCGAGACAATTCGCCGCGAGTTCGGTTGGATCTACGCGTCATACTGGGTTGTCGATCCCAGTGAGCATGTCCTGGTCTTTTCACTGGAATCGGGCTCGGTGGACGAGGAGTTCCGGCGGCTCACGCGTACTGCGCGGTTCCGCGAGGGTGAAGGCCTGAACGGCCGCGCCTGGCGGCTCCGCGATATTTTCCATGTGCCGGACGTTGGAGAATTGCACGATTGCTGCCGTGCGCCGCTGGCGCAGCGATCTGGTGTGCGCGGCGCCATCGCTGTACCCATCCTGCGCGACGGTCAGGTCATCGGTACGCTCGATTTCTTTTCCACGCAGGCTCAGGAAACATCCACAGCTCGCCTGGGCGCCCTCAAAACCATTGGGCAACTCGCCTCCAACAAGATGGCCGCGCTGGCTCGGCAAGAACAGCTCAGCCGCATCACCCAGATGGTGGAAAACGCGCCTGTCAACCTGCTCTACGCCGATCTCGATCTCAAGATCCAGTACATGAATCCCAAGGCTGAGCAAACTCTCAAGAAGCTCGAGGCCCATCTGCCGATCAAGGTCGCTCAGATGGTCGGCAGCTCGATCGACGTCTTCCACAAGGCACCGGAGCACCAGCGCAAGCTGCTCATGGATCCTCGGAATTTGCCGCGTTCAGCCCGTATCAACGTTGGTCCCGAAATCTTCGATCTGCTCGTCTGCGGCATGTACGATGATACCGGCAAATACATCGGTCCGATGATCACCTGGGAGGTGATCACCGAGCAGGTTGAAACCCAGCGCCGAGAGGCTGAAACCGCGGCCGATGTGCGAGCCGTGAATCAGCTCCTCATGGCGCTTGGAACCTGCCGCACCACGCGCGAGATCATGACGACAGCGCTCGCCACCGTGAGCGACGCCTTCGGCTGGTCCTACGGATCGTACTGGCAGATCGATCCCGAAACACAGGCACTCGCCTTTGTCCAGGACGTGGGAGGCGTCACCGAGGAGTTTCGCCGTGTGACCGCGGAATCACGCTTCCGCGAGGGCGAGGGCCTGAATGGACAGGCCTGGCAGACGCGGGAGCTCGTTTTCGTGCCCGATCTGGGCGAAATGCGAAGCTGCTCGCGTGCGCCTGCCGCCCGCCGTGGCGGCCTGAAATCCGGAGTCTGCATGCCGATCCTGCTCGGCGGCAGAGTGGCTGGAACCATGGACTTCTTCACGCAGGAGCGGCTCACACTTTCCGACGCACGAATTGATGTTCTGCGCAATGTCGGCCGTCTTGTCTCCCAGGCGCTCGAACGCGTGGACCAGCAAAACCGGATCGACCACGCCAAGCGCGATCTCGAGGCCAAGGTCAACGAGATCATGAAAGTTGCCCGGGCTGCGTCCGACGGCGATCTCACCGTCACGGTGAATGTACGCGGCGATGACGACATGGGAAGGCTCGGTGACGCGATCGGGCGCATGATCAGCGATCTCAAGGGCATCATCGCCCAGATTATCGAATCCGCCAACCAGTTCGCCGAAGGCTCGCGTGTCGTTGCGGAAAGTGCGAACTATCTGAGCGATTCGGCTCAGAACCAGGCGGCGACCGTGGAGGAAATGTCGGCCTCGATTCAGCAGCTTTCGCACTCGATCCTGGAGATCAACCAGAACGCCACCGCCGCCAGCGGCCAGGCGGAAAAGACCGCTCACCTTGGCAAGCAAGGCGGCGAGGCGGTTGAGCAAGCGATCGAGGCCATGGTGCTCATCAAGAAATCAAGCGAGCAGGTGAGCGACATCATCCAGGTCATCAGCGAGATCGCCAGCCAGACGAACTTGCTTGCGCTCAATGCCGCGATCGAGGCCGCCCGCGCTGGCGAGCACGGGCTCGGATTCGCCGTGGTCGCCGATGAGGTTCGCAAGCTGGCCGAGCGCTCGAGCACGGCTGCCAAGGAAATCACGGCCCTCATCAAGGAATCCACTCGCCGCGTTGCCGACGGCGCTCAGCTTTCTGAAAAGGCCGGCGAGGCTTTAGCAAAGATCGTCCGCGCCGTCGAGGAAACAGCCGCGAGCATCACCAAGATCGCCCACGCCACCCGCGAACAGACCGAGGCCTCGACCGAGGTCACGAAGGCGATCCAAAATGTCTCGAGCATTACCGAGACCAACGCCTCAAGCTCCGAGGAGCTATCCGCAAGCGCGGAGGAGCTGGGCGCGCAAGCCTCCGCGCTCAAGTCGGTCGTAGCCGGTTTCAAGGTCTAGGTCCCCGGACGGTTTATGAGTCACGCCGAGCTCACAGACGAAGAATATGCCCGATTCTGCGGCCTGATTTATCAGACCGCCGGGATCCGCATCGCCGATAACAAACGCGTCATGGTGAGCAACCGCGTGCGCAGGCGGCTGCGCGCCACAGGCGTGCCCGGCTTCAGCCAGTACCTGGCGCTGCTCATGTCCGAGGCAGGCCGCGAGGAGCTACCGCTCTTTCTCGACGCCATCACCACCAACGAAACCTACTTCTTCCGCGATCCGCATCAATACGAATGGTTCAGCGACACCTTCCTGGCCGAAATTCTCCATGCGGCCGCGCTCCATCACCACACCCGATCGCTCAGGATCTGGTCGGCAGCCTGCAGCACCGGCGAGGAACCCTACTCCCTCGCCCTTAAGATCGCCGCCAAGGAATCCCGCTTCAAGCACTGGAGGATTACCATCCTGGGAACGGATCTTTCAGGCGCGGTGCTCAAGTCCGCCGAGGCCGGCGTGTACGATGCCCGATCCACACGGCTTGTCGATCCCCTCGCACTCAAAACCCACTTTACCGCCGATGCAGCCTCAACCAAGTTCACCATCAAGCCTGAGATTCGCGCCCGGGTGACCTGGCAGCAACACAACCTGCTCAATCCTCTGCCCGGGGAACCATTCGACTGCATCTTTCTCAAGAATGTGCTCATTTACTTCGATGCCGAATCGAAAAAAAAGGTGGTCCGCAACGTGATTGCCGCACTCGCTCGCGGTGGATATCTCGTGATCGGCCCTACCGAAGGAGTACACACCATGCTTGGCTCTCTTGAACGGGTTCAACCCTGGCTATACCGCCAGACGGCCTAGGCCGCACGTCGTGTCTGACAGGTTCGTGATGCTCGATTTCGTCTCAACAAAACGGCGGCTCTGAACATGTCTGGCTTCAATCTCGCCGAGCTTTTGCCGTTCTACATGGATGAGACCGATGAGCACATCGCGCTGCTCAATGATTCCCTGCTGCGCCTTGAGGCTGATCCCTCCGACGCGCCGGCGCTTCAAGAGACATTCCGCATTTTTCATAGTATCAAGGGAGCATCGGTGGTGATGGGATTTCAGTCGGTGAACCGGCTGACTCATCATCTCGAGACGCTGTTCGACGAACTCCGCGCGGGCAAACGAATACTTGACCGGCCCGCGCTGAACCTCACATTCCGATGCCTGGACGAGCTACGCGATTATCACAAGGACCTGCGCTCCCGCGGCGAAAGCAGCGTTGACCTTACAAACCTGGTCCAGGAGGTGGTCTCGTATCTGGAAGCAACCGCGCCCGGAGCTCATCCTGCACTCGTTGCCGCATCTCAGAGCCCGGCTTCTGCCCAGGCCGCTGAGCCTCCGCCTCTCGAAACCGGCGTGCCCACCCGGATCGTTGTTGTCTTCGAGTCCAATCTTCCGCTCGTGGACATGAAGGCCCGGCTTGTCCTGAATCGCCTGGCCGCGCAGGCCAGGATTTTACGGAGTCAGCCCACGGTCGAGGAACTCGATCAGATCGAGAGCCTGGAGCGCCTTTCGATCGACGTTGTCACCGAATGCGACGCCAGCACCCTCGTTCAACTTGCAGACGTCGAGGGTGCGAAGAGAGTCTACCTCGAAAGCCCAGAAAGCGCGCGGGTTGAACCGCTTGCGACTGTTCCCATCGCTACACCCGAGCCTGCTCACAGCCTGCCCACTCCTGTTTTGACCGGGGCCACGGCAACAAGACCCAGTACACCCCCCAGCGAAGTTGCTGAGCCGGTTCCGCCGCGTGCCGAGCCTGGGTCCACCAAGGCGCGAATGGTTGAGACCATCCGCGTGGATAGCGATCGGCTCGATCACCTCATGAATCTGGCAGGGGAGCTTGTCCTCACCAAGGCGCGCTTTAGCGCCATCGCCCGGGGACTCGACGATCTTTTCAAAGGGACGCACGCGCACGCGCTCAAGCTGGATACACGCGAGCGGCTCGACGTTGTCAGCCGCAGTCTTGAAACCCTCACAACCAGTGGCGCCGCGGCCTCGGGTGGATCCATCGACCGAATCGCATCGCATATCCGCCGCCTGCGCGACCAGTTTCAGGCCATTGAGAACGAACTGGAACGCATCGGTGAGGCGCGCGAACAGCTTAAATCCCTGAGCGATACCGTGCACAGCCTGGGCCGTGTGTCAGATAGTCTGCAAAAGGGTGTGCTTGACACCCGAATGGTCCCCATCGGTCCACTGTTTGAACGCTTTCGAAGAGTGATTCGCGACCTCAGCGTCTCGTCCGGGAAGGAAGTCGCACTCAGGATCGCCGGTGAAAAAACCGAGCTCGATAAGCGAATGATCGACGAGCTGTCAGATCCCCTCATCCACATGGTTCGCAATGGCGTTGACCATGGACTGGAACGCCCAGAAGATCGTGTCGCGGCCGGTAAACCCCGAACGGGTACGATTAGCTTAAGCGCCTCACACCGCGGCAATAGCGTGGTCATCACAGCCAGCGATGACGGACGTGGGATCGACATCGAGCGCGTCCGCAAGAAAATCGTCGCCAACGGTCTGATCACAGCCGAGGACGCGGCTGCTCTCTCGGATCGTGAGCTCACTGCTTTTATCTGGCACCCCGGTTTGAGCACGGCGGAAACCATCACCGATGTTTCCGGCCGAGGGGTGGGGATGGACATCGTCAAGAACCGGATCGAAAGCCTGAACGGCGCAGTGGATGTACGATCGGTCCTGGGGCAGGGTACCACCTTCACGATACGGCTGCCGCTCACACTCGCGATCATGTCATGCCTGCTCGTGCGGATTCACGACGAGGTTTATGCCATTCCGCTTGATCATCTCGATGAAATCGTCGAGATCCGGCCGGGGCAGCTCTTCAAGGTGCAAGGTCGCCCAGCGCTTGAGCTACGCAAGAAGATCATTGCACTTGTGACGCTGGACGATGTGTTTATCTGGGGTGGGGGGGCGCACCCGCGGGTGCGCGATCGGGCGAATCGAGCGAACGGAGAGGCTCAAGCGGCAGGCGGAAACGGCAATCGGATCGTCGTCATCGTGCAGAACGGGGAAACAACCATCGGGCTCCTTGTCGATGATTTGATTGGAATGCAGGAGGTTGTGCTCAAATCGATTGAGCGAAATTTCCGCGCGATTCCTGGTTTGTCGGGAGCGAGCATCCTGGGTGACGGCCGCGTTTCCTTGATCCTCGATCTCGATGCGGTGATTGAGCGTGCTGCGAGGCGCCCGCTGGCCGCAAACCTGAATTCCACACAACTTGCAGCCAGCGACGTATAACCCGAAACGCAGCCCCTTCGTCAGGCCCGGGTCCAGGGGTTTTCACATGAGCTTGAAGCTTACGCCGCAGCGCCAGGAGCATCTCACGGGTATTTTTGCCGAGGGTGCGGCAGGTGCCTCACGGGCGCTCTCGCAATGGCTCGGCCGCCCCCTGAGCCTGGCCGTGACGGCTGTTGAGCTTGTCCCACTGGAAGGCGTGGCCGACCTACTCGGACCGGCTGAGACCGTCATCGCCGCCTGCTCCATGACCCTCCAGGGGCGAATGACGGGAACAATCTTGCTCATCTTTCGAGATCAAGTCGGTCTCGAAATGGTTGATCTGCTCATTGGACGCCCCTTGGGTACGACCACCCAGTGGGGTGAGCTCGAGCAATCCGCGGCTCGCGAAACCACCAACATTGTAGGATGTGCTTACCTCAGCGCGCTCGCCCGTCATCTGCCAGAGCTTGGCTTTTTCGCCACTGAGGTCGATGCCTCCGTGCATGGGCTGCTGCCAAGCCCGCCGGTGTTCTTTCATGACTTTGCCGGGAGTGTGATTGAGCTCGCCCTTCTCGAACGAAGTCTCGAACTTGATCAGGTGCTCCTCATCGAGACTCACTTCGCACGCGATCAACAGCCCGTAACCACCTCTGGCTCTGAGCCGCTCGAATGGACCCTCCTCTTCCTGCCAGGCCGAGAAACGCTCGAAGTGCTCACCGCACCGGGGGAGAGCCAGCACCCATGAGTGCTCACACCGTGAGGAAAGCCCCGTGCTGAACCCAGGCTCTGTCCCATCCACCGGAGGAGCTGACGAGCGCACCGTGGCAATTGGACGGCTTGCCGTCGCATTTGCTCCCATGCGGCTTCGAACCCTCGTGGGCTCGTGTGTCGCGCTTGTACTTTACGATCGCACGCTCCGGCTGGGCGGCATTGCCCACATCGTGTTGCCCGATTCGAGAGGCGCCACGGATCTCCCAGCAAAATACGCCGACACCGCGGTTCCAGCCCTTCTTGCCGAGCTCAGGCGGCAAGTTACACAACCACCTGCGCTGAACGTTTCTGCAAAACTGATCGGCGGCGCTTGCATGTTCCAAAGTCAGGCAGCTTTGAACCCTGATCTTGGACTCAATGTCGGCCAGCGCAATCACGAAGCACTCGACCGTATTCTTGCAGACCTGCGCATTCCCGTCGTTGCGCGCGATCTAGGCGGGAACGCTGGACGCCGGTTGACGCTGGACACCGCCACGGGCATCGTCACAATCAAGGTTCCAGGGGGTGAGGATTATGTGCTGTAGGCCAATGCTCGCTCCTGCACTGGGCCGACGCGGCCACGGGGATTATCCATGAAGCGGATCCTGATCGTTGACGATGCCCTCTTCATGCGCAAAATGATCGGCGGGGTGGCGGCTGAAGCTGGCTGGAGCGTCGTGGGCGAGGCAGAGGACGGCGCCC
The DNA here is from genome assembly GCA_027451885.1 of Planctomycetales bacterium. Lineage (GTDB taxonomy): Bacteria > Planctomycetota > Planctomycetia > Isosphaerales > Isosphaeraceae > JAKBAP01. The sequence continues at coordinate 58,535 of DAIDHX010000301.1, read as the reverse complement.
AGGCCGTAGCGCTTTATGAGACCCTCCGGCCGGATCTGGTTACCCTGGATCTTGTCATGCCCGTGATGGGAGGTCTGGATGCCCTGCGGAAGATCCGCGCGCTTGATCCCCAGGCACAGATTGTGGTCGTCTCGGCGCTCGATCAGAAGGAAGCCTTGCTCGAGTCGATCGAGGGGGGCGCAATCGATTTTGTCGTCAAGCCGTTCCAGCGTGAGCGTGTTCTGAGCCTGCTTGGCAAGCTCGGTGGCAAGGCTGCTGGAGCTTGACACCCGGCCGCACCCGGATCGATCGAGACTTGAAGATTTGTCGAGGGGCGGATGTCAAACGTCGACCAAGCCACGATGCAACCACCTGAGCGACCGCCCAGGACGGTGCGCGTTTTGATCGTCGACGATTCAGCTCTCATGCGCAGACTGCTCGCGGACTTGCTGGGAGCATCGGCTCAAATCCAGGTCGTCGGCATGGCCCGGGACGGTCGCGAGGCCATCGACCAGGCATTCAAGCTCAAGCCCGATGTGATCACGCTTGATGTGGAAATGCCCCACGTCTCTGGGCTTCAAGCGCTCCCATCCATCCTCGAGGCGCATGAAGTTCCCATCGTGATGGTCAGCGCGCTGACCCAGCAGGGCGCGGAGGTGACGCTCCAGGCACTCGAGCTCGGCGCAGTTGACTTCATGCCCAAACCCGAAAGGAACCAGCTCGCCGAGATGCGCTCAAGCGGTGATTTGCTCATCGCCAAGGTGCTTGCGGCGGCAAACAGCAAGGTGCGACGACCCCGCCGCCGTAATCGAGGACAGCCGCGGCATGCCGCTTCAACTTCTGACTCAACATCAACCGACACCAAAGCCCATCGCACTTCGCCGAACCTGCCTGACCACCCCGTTGGCTGCATCGGCATTGGAATTTCCACCGGTGGACCGCAGGCGCTCAACCAGATCATTCCCGCCTTTCTGCCTCCGCTGCCACCCATCTTGATTGTCCAACACATGCCTGCGCAATTCACCGGTGTTTTTGCTGACCGCCTGAATCGAGCCTCGGTTCTTACTGTCAAGGAAGCCGAGGACGGCGAGCTCGTCCTGGCCGACCATATTTACGTCGCGCCTGGGGGGCAACACATGACGGTAATCGGCCGCCCGAGTCGACCCCGGATCCGGCTTACCGACGACCCACCACAAAGCGGGCACAAACCCTCGGTCGATGTGCTATTTGACTCGATCGCACGTCTCTTTCAGAAGAACTCAATTGGAATTATCATGACCGGCATGGGGCGTGACGGCGTGGCTGGGTGCAAGAGCATTCTATCCGCTGGCGGTGTTACCCTTGGACAGGATGAGCTTACATCCGTCGTCTATGGTATGAACAAGGCTGCTTATCAGGAGCAAGCGCTCAAGGCCCAGTTCAGTCTCGACGAACTTCCGGGCATCCTTCAGCGCATGGCGACGATGCACCACGAGGAGGCATCCCCAGGGACCGATGCCTGAGCCCTGCGCCGTTCCGCAAGCCTGACCTGGCGATCCCGAGATCTACTCAGGAACCCAGCGTTGGATCGCCAGTCGGGCTGAACGCAACTGAATGCCTGAAATCAGCTTAAAGCGGGTGATCAGAATCCCGGGCTGGGCGGCACAAAGCCAAGACTTTACAATGAGTCAGGTAACGGTTTGGCTGCTCCTACCCTCGTGCGCCCCTGGATGGCTGGCGTGATTGATCGTCTCTCGATCCTTTGTTTTGCCGGCACATACGCGCTGGCTCTCGTGGCGGAACTTTCTCGGTTCGTCATGCGGAGCACAGCGCGATGGTACACCGCCTTTGGACTCACGGTACTGGGCTGGGTCGTCCAAACGCTGTTCCTGGCGAATTACGCCTTCAAGAGGGCATCCGCCGCGCCTGTGTCCACCGCGTTCGAATCCATGATGTTGCTGTCATGGATCGTAGCGCTCATTGGGCTCTACTGGATGATCCGCTCACCTCGGGCCCTGGCCGTGGGTTTGTTTGTGCTACCGCTGGTACTGGGGTTGGTGGTGATTGCTGGCTGGTTTGCCCCTCGTGAATCAGACTGGACGCAATGGGGCGGGACCATCGCGTTCTGGGGTACGGTCCATGGAGTTTTCCTACTCCTGGGAGCGGTCTTTACGAGCGTGGCCTTCTTTGTCGGGCTCATGTACCTGGTCCAGGCCCGCCGGCTCAAGGCCAAAAAGCCGTCGCGCACCGAGATAGGACTGCCTAGCCTGGAACAATCCGAGCGGATTCATCGCGCTGCGATAACCATCGCGTTTCCACTCCTGACATTTGGGCTCCTCATCGGAATTGTCCTCAGCTTCCTTGGCACGGCCGACATCGAGGCAACGCCGGTGCATGTCATCCGGCTCACGGATCCCAAGGTCTTGAGTGCGCTTCTCATGTGGCTGGTCTTTGCCAGCCTGCTGCATGCGCGCTTTCGGCCCGCCATGCGCGGCCGTAACATGATGGTCCTCACCATCGTCGCGTTTGGGTTCATGGTCTTCGCCTGGGTGGGAGTTGAGGCACTTCGGCTCCGCACGGCTCACGGCAAGGTCGTCAATACAGAAGGGACGACAAGGCCGTGAGACTTCTGGCGATCGGCGTTGACCACCGCTCTGCACCCGCTTCCGTTCGCGAAGCGCTCGCGTTTGACCAGGGAAAGCTAGGTCCTGCGCTCGAATTCTTCTCCCGCGCGCTTGAGGATCAGGAAGTCGCGATTCTCTCAACTTGCAACCGCGTTGAGCTTTATCTCGCCAGCCCAGGTGAGTCGGACCCACTTACAAGCACAGCCTCAGATCTGCTGGCCCAGTTTCATGGCATTGACCCGTGTGTGTTCGCCAACCATCTCGTGACCTACCACGATCAAGGGGTTGTTGGGCATCTCTTTCGTGTTGCCTCGAGCATTGAGAGCCTGGTACTCGGCGAAGGCCAGATCCTGGGCCAGGTCCGAGACGCCTACCAGGCCTCGACTGAGCGCAAAACGGCTGGCGTGATCCTGCACACGCTGTTTCAGTCAGCCCTGCGGGTTGGGAAGCTGGTACGTGAACGCACGGGGATGGATCAGGGTCGGCTTTCGGTTGCCAGTGTGGCGCTCGATGTGGCGCGCGGGGTCTTCGACTCCTTCACAGACAAGACCGTGCTGGTTCTGGGCGCGGGTAAAATGGGCGAGCTCACGCTCGAACGGCTCAGGACGATGTCGCCCGGGCGGATTCTTGTGGTGAATCGCGATCCCAACCGCGCGATTGAGGCGGCGGCGCGCTGGAATGGGCAGGCCATGCCCTTTGACCAGCTTGATGCAGCGCTCACCGCGGCGGACGTGGTTGTGAGCACAACCGCGGCCACGGAACCCATTGTTACATACAACCGTTATGTACGCGTGCAAAAAGCGCGCAGGAATCGCCTGGCCCTGATCCTGGACATTGCCGTACCTCGGGACTTTGACCCGGCCATCGGCGATCTTGACCAGGTTATGCTTTACCATGTCGACGATCTGCGCTCGCAGGCGGAATCGAATCTCCTCGAGCGCAGAAAGGGAATTGAGCCAGCGCTCGCGATCATCGACCGAGAGGCTGCTGCTTGTTACAACCGGCTTGTTCATCAGCGCGACGCTGGCTTGCTCTTACAGGAGCTTGGCCTCCATGCGGATCGGATCCGGGAGCGCGAGCTTGCGGCACTTTTTGCCGCCCAGCCGGACCTCAGTCCCACGGCACGCGAAGCCATCAGCCGGATGGCCATTCGGCTGCAGAATCAGTTCTTGCACCACCCTCGCGCGGCGGTCCGCTCCGCGGTGGAAGAACCGCATCATGATCACCCGACTGGGCATCCGCATCCCGTGCTGACCTTTGTGCGGCACATCTTCGGCCTGGGCGATCGCGGGTCCAACTCTCTCAAGCGGCTTTGAGCGACAGCGCGTTCCAGGCACAGAGGCTAATCAAGACAGCAGGAACTCGAGATCTTCCCGCGAGAGGTTCTGAATGACGCTCCGGTCGTCCGCATTCAAGATGGCGTCGGCCAGGTCGCGCTTCTTTTGCTGGAGTTCGAGAATCTTCTCCTCGACCGTGTTGCGGCAGATCAGGCGGTAGGCAAACACATGTTGGGTCTGGCCGATCCGGTGCGAGCGGTCGATCGCCTGCGCCTCGACGGCTGGGTTCCACCAGGGATCGAGCAAGTAAACATACTCCGCCGCGGTGAGGTTGAGACCCAGCCCGCCTGCCTTCAGGCTAATAAGGAACACGGGGCACGCTGGATCATTCTGGAATCGCTCAACCTTGGCCGCGCGATTGCGGGTGCGGCCATCGAGATATTCGTGGACGATGTTTTCCTGCTCAAGCCGTTCCCGCACAATCGCCAGAAAGCTCGTGAACTGTGAGAACACGAGCACCTTATGGCCTTCCTCAACAATCTCCGCGAGCGAAGGTAAGAGCATATCGAGCTTGGCGCTCGGCTCGTGAAGCAGTTCGTCGGCGATGAGGCCAGGGTGACACGCGGCCTGTCGCAGTCGCAGCAGTGCTTCCAGCACTTCGATCTTGGAGCGATTGAGCTCTGCCGCGTCCTTGCGCAAGAGCGCATCGCGGTAGTGAGCCCGAAGCTCGTCATAACACCGCCTTTGCTCGGCCTCCATGTCGCAGAATAGCGTTTGCTCGGTCTTGTCAGGCAGGTCGCGCACCACTTGTTGTTTGGTGCGCCTGAGTATGAAAGGTCGGAGCGCCTTGGCCAGGAGGAAACGGTCCCCCTGATCGAGGTTCGAACCACCGCTCGTGAACCGCTTGAAGACCGTGTCCGCCCCAAGCATTCCGGGATTCAGAAACTCGAAGATCGACCAGAGCTCTCCCAGGTGATTTTCAATCGGAGTACCGCTCATCGCCAGTTTGAACCGGCTGCGCAAAAGCCGCGCAGCCTTCGCCGACTGGCTTTCTGAGTTCTTGATCGCCTGAGCCTCGTCCAGGATCGCATAATCGAATTCAAACGCCGTGAGCTCCGCGATGTCGGTGCGCACAGTGCCGTAGGTGGTGACCACGAGGTCATACTCGGGAAAATTCTCACGGAGTGCATGGCGGCCAGGGCCTGTATATTCCAGCACGCGCAGGCGAGGCGTGAATTTCGCCGCCTCCTGGATCCAGTTGAAGACGAGCGATCGAGGCACCACGGCGAGCGATGGTCCTTTCGACTGGCGATGCGCTCGCCTGCGCTGAAGAAGCGCTAGCACCTGGATCGTCTTGCCCAGGCCCATATCGTCCGCCAGGATTCCGCCAAAACCAAAACGGTGCAGATAATCGAGCCAGCCTAACCCCTCACGCTGGTATGGCCGTAATTCGCCATGGAACCCTGGCGGCGAATCGACCGGGACAATCCCCTCGAATTCGCGCAGATTCTGGCGGATTTTCTCGAACGCCGCGTCGACCTGGATTTCCGGCTGATTCGCCAGCAGGGCATCGAGCATCCCCGCCTGGGACGAGCCAAAGCGCAGGCATCCATTAGCAGAAGTTGCCAGGTCAGCGAGCATGCCGTACTTTTTGAGCCACTCCTCAGGGAGCATGCCCATCGTGCCATCGCCCAGTTCAATCATGGTCTCGCCGCGCTTGGCCGCCGCCAGCAGCTCGGGCAAGTTCACGCGCTGATCGCCGTAGTCCACACCGCCGCCGAGCTCGAACCAATCGATCCCGGTGGAAAGCGCGAGCTTGAACTCGCCGGCGGGGCGAATCAGCTTGCCCTCCGCCTCGACGCGCCACCCGGCCGCCACCAGATCCTTGGCAACCTGAGGCATGCGTTTTGCCGGAAGCTCCAGCGTGCCTGGATCGAGCCGAGGATCCTTGGCCTCGCGAAATCCCAGCTCAAAGAGCTTCACGTCCGCTGCGCTCTCGGTGCGCGGATCGCGGCGAATCACAAGGCCCAGCTCGGTTGAGACAGCCAGCGGAGTGGTCCGCCCCGCGGGGATCACCGCACCATCGTAGTCAAATTCAAGTTCACCGATGAGTTTATCTGATCCCAGGCCCCAGTTCTGGCGGGGTGTGCGCAGGGTGATGCAAGGCCGGGGCTTGGCAATAATCTCGTCGAGCGGCAGCGACTCCACGAGCTCGAGTGGGGGCACTCGGGTTTCGGCGAGGATACGGCCGAGCATGAGATCCTGCTGCGGCTCGACGAAGGTAATTTCCTTTTCAAACCGCAACCGCAGAATCCAGGGCATGACGCCAAGGTCGTCGAACCGTGCTGCGCGGCCGACGCCAAGGATCAGTAAGCCAGGTAGAAGCACCAGCGGCTCTGACAGGTCCATGCGTTGATCGCCGCGGTGGAGCGCTCCACGCCAGGACCAGCGTTTGCCGCCGAGTTCTGAACGGATGTCGAGAGAGAATCGCCAGGGCTGGCCGTCATCCCAGCGAATGGTGGGCGGCTCGTCCTCGCCGTCCGTCCGCCGGAGCCTTAAGCGGCCGGTACGCGCGAGCCGTTCCACAAGCGCTGCCTGATCCTTGCGGAGGACAAATCGGCGTGTTCCCCGGATTCCTCGATCTGCTCGCTCGGAGCCCGCGCCCGCGGGCCGAGCAGGGGCGATGGCCCCGGCAGGTGCGGTCGAATACGCACCGCCGTGGGCTTCATCAAGGAGCGCAAGGATCAGCCGATCCTCGGGCTCGTACTTGACGTGAGCCGCCTGGGGCGCGTAATACCAGGGGCGTAATGGTCCCCATTCGCCGGTGACTTTCCGCTGCCTGCGGGCAAGTTCGATAACGACCTGGTTCTGGGTCGAGGTGGCACCAACGTCCAGGACATAGACAAGAAGCCGTTTGGAGTTCCGGTTCACCGCCTTGGCGCGCAAGGGATTGCCGGGTGCTCCATGGGGCGGATGAGCACCCCCTTTCATCTTGGCGCGGCCCGATAGATCACCTCGCCGGCGCTCCCCCGCCGGAGGCGCGGGACGATTCCACGCGCCGGGTGGCCCGCCAACGTCCGGGCGACCACCTCGATCGCGCGGCCGAGGCCGAGGCCGAGACGACGGAGGAAGACTTCGGGGGCCGAGTTCATCACCCAGCGGGTAGCCACCGCCTTCGGCCGGGTGCCCCACAGTGCCCTCGTAACCCACCGGCGGGGCGCTACGCGGAAGTTCCGGCACCATTTGAATCACGGCGACCGGCGGTGTTTGCAGCAAGCCGCGCGATTCCGCAAGCAACAGCGTCGCCCAAAGATGCTTGCAAGGCTCGCCGTCCGGACTGAAATAGGGGCAGCTACACATGGTGAGCAACCTGGGCCCACGCAGCCGCAGCCGCACGCGGTACTTCGTCGTACCACGAACCCGGGCAACAACCTCACCCCCACGTGCAGCCAGGAGGGTAACGCGCCCCTTGAGGAAATACGCCTGACCTCGCGCACGGACCGCATCGCTAAAGTTCCGCGCGACTTTCTGAGCAATTCCCGTCATGCAACTTCCGCCTGCAAGTGCGCTCCGAATCGCCGACTAAGTTCCACCAGATCGTCGATCTCGTGGTGGACTCACTTCTGGAGATAGATCACAACCCCAGGACGATTCGGCCTTTGCACTCCGCGATTGCCACTTCCTTGCCCCATGCCGGCTTCCACAGGCCGACGTACGGTTGCTCTCAGCCGCGGTGGCAAGACGGGCATTAGCTCGCCTGCTCGAGTTCTCAGCTCCACTCACGACGCCAGGCAACTCGCTCCCTGCCATGGCGTGTCGACCCCTCCAGGCTCACCGATCAGACGTCGAGATTCTTGACCTCGAGAGCGTGCCGCTCGATAAACTCCCGGCGCGGTTCGACATCGTCTCCCATCAGCGTCGAAAACAGATCGTTGGCGGCGGCGGCGTCTTCCAGCCGAACCTGGAGCAGCGTCCGCCGCGTTGGATCCATCGTCGTTTCCCACAATTGCTCGGCGTCCATCTCGCCGAGACCCTTGAATCGCGTGATCTTGATTCCCTTCTCACCCAGTTTGCGCACCAGTGGCACCAAGGCTCGCAAGTCAAGCAGAGGATGCACATCGCCGTCGCGCTCGAATAGGAAGCGTGGCGGGGGTTCATCGCCGACAACCTCGAGCGGCAGCAGGTCCTGAACGCGGAAATTGAACTCGTCTCGCAGCTTCACCAGATGTTTGTTGAGAACCTTAACCTCGTGCAGTTCGATCTCGCGGATGCGGGCGCGATCGCTTTCCCGAGCTGATTCGACGCCCTGGGCTGCCAAAGCTGCTTCAGCCTCAGCGGCTGGAGGTTGATGCGCGGCGTGGTAGTCTTGCCTCTCCTTTTCACTATAGAGCTTGATTTCGACTCCGTCTCGCTCAATCAAAAAGAGAGGTAGAAGTCCGGCCCTGGGATCCTTTTCCCCGGCAGTTTCGGGATACGCCATGAGCAGCAGGTCGCGGAGAGACCGATTGCGGCGGCCGAAGGCCCGCAGGCCTTGCTCGATCAAGCCTAGAAGATCGAACAGCGCCCGCAGACGAGGACCGCCTAGCTCGTTCGGGTGATCACCCGTCGCTGGCCGAAGAATCCCCCCGGCAAGCCCTGTTTCCATGAGAATCGCCTGCATCTCGTCTTCGCGATGCACGTAACGTCGTTCTTTCCTACCACTTGTGAGCATATAAAGTGGTGGTTGTGCGACATAGAGATGGCCCTCGGCGACGAGCTTGGGCATCTGGCGGTAGAAGAACGTCATGAGCAGGGTGCGGATATGCGACCCGTCCACATCCGCATCGCTCATCATGACAATCTTGCCGTAGCGCCGTTTGCTCGGATCTTCCTCTTCGCCGATGCTGTTGCCGACGGCGGTGATGATGTTGCGGATCTCTTCGTTGCCCAGCACGCGATCGAGCCGCGCCCGTTCCACATTGAGGATCTTACCCCGGAGGGGCAGAATCGCCTGATGGATCCGATCGCGACCACCTTCGGCCGTACCGCCAGCGGAGTCGCCTTCGACCAGGAACAGCTCGCTTGAATCCTGATCGTGCGTGGTGCAATCCATCAATTTGCCGGGCAAGCCTCCGCCTGAAAGCACTCCCTTGCGGTTGCGTACGAGCTCGCGCGCTTTGCGGGCGGCTTCGCGTGCTTCCGCCGCGAGCTGTGCCTTGGCGATGATACGCTTGGCGACCGCAGGATTGGTTTCCAGGTGTTCGCTCAATCGCTCGTTTACGATCCGGGTGACGACACCCTCCACCTCGCTGTTACCAAGTTTGGTCTTGGTCTGGCCTTCGAACTGAGGATCGGGCACGCGCACAGACACGATCGCTGTGAGCCCTTCCTTGAAATCTTCACCCGTGATCGCGAGATCCTTGCTCTTGGCCGTGGCGGCATTCTTGGCGTACAGGTTCAGCGTGCGCGTGAGGGCCGCACGAAAGCCTGTTAAATGCGTGCCCCCCTCGATCGTGTTGATGTTGTTGCAATAGGAGACCACCATCTCACTGATGGAGTCGTTGTATTGCAAGGCAACCTCGACCTCAATCGCGCGTTCGTCATCACGCCCGATGAAGACCGTGGGCGGGTGCAGCGCGGTTTGCGCTCGATTGAGATATGCGACGAACTCGCTTAGACCTTCGGACGAGAAGAATTCGGCGACCTGTGGTTCATCCTTGCGTTCGTCCTTGAGGACGATCCGCACGCCTCGGTTGAGGAAGGCGAGTTCACGCAGCCGCTTCTCGAGCGTATCAAAATCGAATTCCGTCCTGGGAAAGATCTCCGAATCGGGCAAGAAGCGAATCGAGGTTCCGGTCGTGCTGATGGCTCCGTCGGCCACGACGGGGCCCTGGGCTATCCCTTTCTGGTACTCCTGGCGCCAGATCTGGCCCTCGCGATGGATTTCAGCCTCCAACCACTCCGACAAGGCATTCACGACCGTGATGCCAACTCCGTGTAGACCGCCTGAAACCTTGTAGGTGTCATGGTCAAACTTGCCACCGGAGTGGACCTTGGTCAAAACGACTTCAAGTGCGCTCGTGCCCGACTCTGAATGCACATCGACAGGAATACCGCGGCCGTCGTCAATGACAGAGACCGAGCCGTCTGCATGGAGCGTGACATACACGTTCCGGCAGTAACCGGCCATGGCCTCGTCGATCGAGTTGTCGACGACTTCATAAACCAGGTGATGCAGACCGCGGTGCCCCGTATCCCCAATATACATACCCGGGCGTTTGCGAACAGCCTCGACGCCTTCCAGGATGCGTATGTTGGCACCAGTGTATGAGGCTCGGACCGCGCCCGCGCTCTCGATGGACTCCGCTCCATTCGGAGCGGGCGTCTCATCGGGCTTGAGCGTTGGTCCTTCGGCCTTGCTCAGCTCCACCATCGTGGCTGCACCTCACTACTCCTCGACTTCAAGAATGCCAATGACTCAATTTGTTTGGCATCATGCTCTCGGGTTGACCTTGCCGAGTCGGAAACGCAGGTCGCGAATGGAGCTGCCACGCGCGTTTGCCCGCATTGCTGCGAGAAGCTCTGCCTTGCGAAAGCCCGCCAGCTCCGCGAGTAACGACGAATTTGCAACCGTTACGTGGAGCACGCCACCCTTTGCCTCATCGACACGAGTCTCGCGCGCGTACGCCTCTCCCACAGCCTCCGTCCAGGCTGCTTCAAGCTCCTGGCGGGCGCGCAACCGCGCCAGGCCGCGAATTGCAAACAGGTCTCCAAGCACGTCTCCTAGAGGCCGCGGTCCCCGTTGGTTTGGGCTGGTCATCTCCGTGATGATCCTTCCTCACGCCCCGTGGTTTCGCTCACATCCCCGCGCCGTTTTGCCATCCTGAACCTTGCGCCTGGGCTGAAGATTGCACACCTCGTTCGCCTGGTGGGATTCAAGGCCGTTGGGCCAGTTCTAATCGTGCCCGGTCTTGACCTTAGTTGCGCTCACGGGTGAGCGGCATGACGACATAGACGTAGTGATCGTCAGTGCGAAACACAGCCGCGTTTTTGGAGTCGATCAGCTCCGCCGTGATGGTTGCGCTGTCATCCAGGGTCTTGAGCGCATCGATCAAGTAGCGCGGATCGAATGTGATCTCGATTGGCTTGCCTTCGTATGGGATCGGCAGCTCGATGTGCGAGCTTCCGATCTCGGCGGTTTGTGTGATAAGCGAAAGTACCCCTTCCGAGAAGCGGAAGTCAACGCCTCGACTTTCGTCGCTGGTCACAATCGCAGCTTGCTCCACGGCAATCCGGAGCGGGCCAACCTGCATGGGGATCTTGGTTTCCACGCTCGCGGGGAAGACGTCCTGATAGCGGGGAAAACGGCCCTCGACGAGCCGGCTGTAAATCACCGCGCTTTCCGTGCGAATGAGAATGGATGTTCCTGCCTGGATCACCAGATGCACCGGCGGATCATCGTCGAGCAGGTTGCGTTCGAGGAGCTTGAGCGCCTTCACGGGCACGACTGGACTGCCCCCGGGTAGCGCCGGGCTGTTCTCGGCTTCGAGCGCGGCCGTCATCCGGGCGAGCCGCCGACCATCTGTTCCAACGAGCGCTAGTAAATCCGCAGTGAATTCAAAGAGCACGCCTCCGAGGGCGTAACGCGTGCTTTCGACGTCCGTCGCGAACACCGTACGCCGGATGAGCTTCTTGAGGTCGCCGGCCGCGATGGTGTGATAGCTTGCCGCGGCAAATTCGGGCAACTCCGGGAAGAGCTCAACATCCTCAAGCGGCAGGCTGAACTCCGAGTGTGCACCGCGAACCAGGAGCCTCTGGTCATCGCTCTCAATCGTCAGCGTCTCATCGAGCGCTGTTCTCAGGATCGATGACATTCGCGCGGTGGGAAGCACCACAGCTCCATTTTCTTCCGCGGTGACTCCGAGCACTCGCGCGCGGATGCCTACCTCAAGGTCGGTGGCCATGAGAGTTGCGCCGCGTGTGCGATCCACGGTGAACTTCACATTCTGGAGGATCGCCTTGGGACTCCGCAGCGGCGCGACCCCGCTCACGGCCGCAAATGCCGACAGCAAACCCTCGCGATGGCACACGGCCCTCATTCGAAACCCACCCGTCGGCTTGGATGGCCCGCTCTGCGCCCAGGGCATCAGCGTGCTCGGGCCAATATCTCATTGTCCCCTGGCCGTGGATCGAGCTTGCCTGCGCTTCGATCCAACCTGGACCCGCGACTCATCCCTGGCTGCTCCAAGCGGCCGGGAAGGTGAAGCTCACCCGACTCAGTCCCCTGCGACCTGCGCAGCGACCTTGCTTCTCGACCAGTGCTTAAGCAACCCTCGGGGTGGCGAGCCAGTTCGTCGCGGGATACGACGATCCCAAGTTGGTGATCCCACCATCTCGGAAGATGATGACAAGGCTCTCATCGTCGTAATCTTCGAGAGCCAATACGATGCCGTGGATAAAACTCGACATCGGTCAGTCAACATGATGATAGCAAAGACCTTATTCAGATTCAACGTTGCTCGAGCCAGAGTGGACAAAGCGTTGGCGACGATGTGCATCGATCGTTCACAGCAACAGGAGTCCGTTGATGAAAGTCGGTATGAGACGGCGACGAACACAACAAAAGGGACCAGGGGTGAATTGATCAACGGGTTCTGAACAGCCAGGTGACAACAGGGCCACCAACACTCGATCGAGAGATGCGTCGTTCGCAGATTCAGATAGGCGGAAATGGAGGTTTTCGGTAGGGTTTGCGGGCACGGAAAACCTGAGCGCTGAAGAGGGACCAAATCATGGCTCAACCCCAGGCGCGCTGGCAAGATGCGAGCTGGTTGATTGGGCTCTGGGCTCTGGCCGTCAGCCTCGGCCTGGCTGGTCAAGGGTGGCTGCATTATCACGAAGCATTCATCGCGCAAGGCGCGATTGAGATGCTCGCGTCAGGCAACTGGGCATACCCCACGATTGGCGCAATTCCCTGGCTGGAAAAGCCCCCGTTGCCATGGTGGCTTGTCGCGGCGCTGGGCTGGACGACTGGCCATGTGAGTCCCCTGGTTTCGCGAATTCCGTCCGCGATTGCGGCTCTCTTGCTGGTCGTGGGAACAGCGCTGGTTGGACGGCTTGAGCGTGGACCACGCGTGGGGATCTTAAGCGGAGCGCTGCAGGCTACCACATACTGGACCGTAGCCCGCGGACGCCTTGCGGAAGCAGATATCATTCTTGCTTGCGTGATTTGCTGGGCCATGGTGGGTCTACTCCTTGTACGATCGCCTGGGACCACAAGCCGGTTCGCGCGCTACGGTCGCTGGCTCTTCATGATCAGTCTCGGGGTTTCCTCGCTCGTGAAGGGGATTGGTTTTGGGCCGCTGTTTGTTCTGCTGCTGGTCGCTGGCATTGCGCTGGTGGATCAGGATCGAAGCTGGTTACGAAAACTCTGTGAGCCAATATCTCTTGTACTTGTATTAATCTTCATTTATTTATGGCCATTGGCCATGGGCGTCATTCATGGCGGGGATGCCTGGTTACTGTGGTGGACCCATAGCTTTGGCCGATTTGGCGGATCAGGCTTGGCGAGCCCATTCACGGGCGAGTCCTGGGGCCAATATATCGTGGGGATTTTGGGTCAGGCGTTGCCCTGGACACCGTTTGCAGTCTGGGGCGCGGCTGGAAGCCTCCGGCGGATCAGGCGCACGCAGATCGATCCTGAATCGAGACCGGGCGATCACGCGTTCTTGTTGGTGTGGGGATTTGTTCCGCTGGTGGTATTAGGATGTGCGCGAGCGCGCCATGCCCATTATGTGATTGCAGCTCAAATTCCCTGGTCGATCTGGGCAGCGGACGTTCTGATCGCTATCGCCGACCGACGGCGCCAGGCTGAGGCATGCGATGAGTTCGGTTTGCGTCGTTCCTGGATGCTTGGACTCACGTTCCTGGCAGGTGCATATGGCCTGGCCTTCGGTTGGGTTGTGCCGCGTTTTGATCGCCGCGCTGAGGAATGGGCCTTCTATCAAACTTTGAGCCCGCGAAGGGATGAACCTGTCGTATTTTTGTACGACGAATGGGATCGCCTGCCGTACCCTAGCCCCTTTGGCGAGGTGCCCTATGATCGCGGAGCCCGATTGTACTATCTCGGTCGTTACGCAAGTTGGAGGCAGGGTGTGCTGGACCTTGCTCTGCATCCTCCGGAGCGCGATGTGCATGATGGCTGGCGGGAGACGGGTCCCATGTCCAGCACCAATTCATGGCTGGTGATTGGCCGCGACCGCGACCTTGGTGAATTGATCCATCTGGGCCGGCTTGAACTGGTCAAACGAGGCCCCCAGACGCGATGGGATCGCTCATTTGTGGCTGTTCGGATTCATCCGGGAAAGAAGGGCGTTCGCGAGGGCTGGCTGGATGAGACTCTGCGCCAGGTCAGAGCGTCGGCAGATTCGGGGCCTGGTTCTTTGCGGAATGAGACTGTACTCGCTCGGAGTGCGCATAGACGTTGAAGGTTGAATCGCGCAGGAACCCGATGAGGGAGATATTGAGGTGTTGAGCTGCCAGGACGGCCAGGCTAGACGGAGCAGATACCGCACAAACCACGGGGATACCTGCGACAGCGGCCTTCTGGATAATCTCGAAACTGGCACGGCCTGAGATAAGCAAAAGGGATTCAGCGAGCGGCAGGATGTCATCAGCGAGACATCGGCCGATGATCTTATCCACGGCGTTGTGACGGCCGATGTCCTCGCGGGCGAGGATCAGTGCACCGCCGGAGTTGAATAGCCCCGCGGCATGCAAGCCCCCGCTTCTTGCGAAGATGGGCTGGGAATCGCGAAGTTTGGGTGGCAAGGAAGTGATGGTCTCAGGCCTGACGACAAGTTCCGAGCGCACGGGCACTGCACCGACGCAGAGCTGATCAAGGTTAGCCTTGCCGCAAGCCCCGCAGCTTGAGGTGGCAAGCAACGTACGATTGGACCACGTCTGCTGGAAGGGCCGGTTCAAGGGAATCGCAATCGATGCTTGATTCTCATGCAAATCGACTGAGGCGTCCGGCTCGAAGAGCTGGGACGAAAGTTCCGACCTGCGCCGGATAGCGCCTTCCGTAAGCAAGAATCCCAGAGCAAGTTCAAGGTCGTGGCCAGGTGTTCGCATTAATACGGCTACACTTGTAGATTCTTCACACGCGCCCTGGACGCGGATTTCAAGCGGTGCCTCCACAGCGAGCCAGTCGGTACGCTCCTCCTCAACATGTTTGGAACATTGGACGGATCGAACGGGCAGCGCAACGGCGCCCAGCCGTGGAGGGTTCAGTACGTTGAACGACGGCTCGGCCATGATTGCCTCGTAACCTGGGAGGGTGAGGGTTTCCGCCTGCCCAGGCTGGGAAGCTGATCACCCCAGGGCAGCGCGATGTGCTTGACTCTAACCGCAGGTTGGGTGGGTTCCAATGACAGGCGGTTGCCAATCGCCCTGGGAGGGTTTACCGTGAGGAGGTCGTACTCTGGAGCGCCAGGCGCTCCCACAAGCAGGGTTCCCACCCTCGTGCCCTGCGCTCGCCTCGAGGAAAGGAGATCAAGCAGCATGTTCGCGCCTGCCCAGTTCCGGTTGATTTCGGTCATTTGCGTGGGGCTAATGCTTGTCGGATCGAGAGCCCAGGCGCAACAGAAAGAGCAAAAGAAGGCTGCTCCCAAGCCTGTGGAGGTGAAAAAGCCAGCCGCGTCTGCCAAACCGGCTGCGAACCCTGCGCCTGCTAAACCGGCTGCGAACCCTGCGCCTGCTAAACCGGCGGCTGAAGACGCAACGAAGTTGAAGGCTCAGATCGCTTCGCTCCAGGCGGAGGTCTCGAGCCTCAAGCTCAAGGTAGCGTCACTCGAGCTAGAAAAGCGAGGCGCGGTCGTGATGGTTGACAAGGCTAAGGACGGCAAGGAAACCGCCACGGTGAACATCCTGAAGACGTGGTCCGGCGATAAGGACGGGCTTGCGCTCCTCAAGAATGTGCCCAATTTGCAGGTAGTCTATATCGACAATAGCCAGTTCACGGACGCTGCGCTTGCGCCCATCAAGGAGCTGCCAGGTCTAACGGCGCTGACCGTGATGAGCCCGCAGGTGACCGACGCCGGACTCGACAGTATCGCGGGTCTGTCCAAGCTCACAATGCTGTTTTTGACGCGTTCGAAGGTGAGTGACAAGGGACTCACCCGCCTCAAGGGACTCACGAATCTCCAGGTGCTGGCTCTTTCACGCACGGACGTCACCGACGCCGGATTGGAATCGTTGCGCGACCTCAAGAGTCTGAAGTCGATTTACCTGATTGGCACGAAGGTGACGCCGGGTGCGGTGGAGAAGTTGAAGCAAGCATTGCCGGGCGTGGCGGTCTACAAATAAGCAGCCTAATCGCCCTCGCCGCCCAGGGCAGGAACATCAGGCTCGCCGGCCTCTGCGCGTTTCACGTCGAGCGGCAAGCTAAGGATCACGATGGCCGAGGCAATGGCCGAGGCGCTCAGG
This sequence comes from Planctomycetales bacterium, assembly GCA_027451885.1. Lineage (GTDB taxonomy): Bacteria > Planctomycetota > Planctomycetia > Isosphaerales > Isosphaeraceae > JAKBAP01. The sequence goes on along the minus strand of DAIDHX010000301.1, from coordinate 42,211 downwards.
ATCCACAGACCGTAGCGGTATTCAGACGTCAGCTCCTTGACCTTGCCAAGGATGATGGGCCCCGTTGCGCCGCCCAGGTTGCCGAAGGAGTTGACGAAACCAATACCGGCCGCTGCCGCCTGGGCCGTCAGGAACTGGTTAGGCAGAGCCCAGAAAGCGGGAAGGTAGGCCTTCACGCCGATGAGGGCGATCGTGAAGAGCGTCATGGTGAGCCAGATTGATCCCTTGGATTGGGGCACGAAAATCAAGGCGGTGGCACCCAGGAGAATCGGCGCGGCCGAGTGCCATCGCCGCTCGAGTCGGCGGTCGGAATTCCAGCCGACGAGCAACTGCCCAATCAAGGCACCTGTGGGCGGAACGACAACGAGCCAGGCCAGGTTTGTAATCTCAAGGTGATACCAGTCCTTCACGATCGACGGGATGTAGAATTCGATTCCGTAGCTGCAGGTCACAACCAGAAAATAAGCAAGCGCCAGCGTGATTACGCGGGGATTGCGCAGCGTTTGGAAAACGCTCAAGTGGATGGATCGGCTGTGTTGTTCGGCTTTTTCTTCGGCCAGTTTGGCTTCGAGGGCATCTTTTTCAGCGTCAGACAGCCATCGTGCCTGGCGTGGTGAGTCTGCCAAAACAAACCAGGTGGCGATGCCCAGAAGAACCGCTGGCATTCCCCAGAGAATGAAAACCCATTGCCAACCGACAAGTCCTAGAATCGTGCCGTGCTGAGCGACTGTGGACATGATTCTCGCAGAGATGGGTGGGCCGATCATCTGTGCGATTGGGGTACCAATGAAAAACCAGGCCAGGGCCTTGGTCCGGTCGCGGCGTGGGAACCAATGAGTCAGGAAGACAATCACGCCGGGATAGAAGCCTGCCTCTGCAAGCCCAAGCGCGAATCGAACCGCGTAAAAATGGAAAGGCGTTTTCACGAACGCGGTGAGAGCGGCGATTAACCCCCACGAGACCATGATCCGGCAGATCCACTTGCGAGCGCTCCAGCGCTCCATGATGAGCGTCGCGGGAATCTCGGGGATCAGATAGCCGATAAAGAAGATCCCCATGCCAAGGGCGAATTTGCCGTCGGTGAATCCCGCCGACTGAAGATCATCCTGCATTTCGAGCTTGGCAAAGCCAACGTTCACGCGATCGACGAATGCGATCACATAGCAAACGAAGAGCAGGGGCAGGAGACCGATATAGGCTTTGACCCGGGCCTGATTGAGTACCAAGGTCGATTCAGCAGAGTTTGGCATGCGATTCCATCTCGGCCGTCAGCGTGCCGTTTTTTCACCAGTGTGTTTCGCCAGGGCTCGTATCCGCCCCAGGACCCGGCTGAGCCCCAGGAAGCGAACTTGTGCGCAAGGTTGGATCAGCGAGATCGCACGGCTTCGGGGGAATTCGACCTTAACACGCACAGGTGGCGGGAGCAAACCTTGGGCGTCGAATGTCGAGGAATTACGTTGATCGGCGTCGATCCAAGGTGCGTCGTACCAGACTTCCGATCGCGGTGCAGGCGGCGAGTGCCAGCGCTGCTGCTGAGATCCTCGCGGCTTGCTCGAACCCTGTGGGATGGTAGCTTAGCTCAACCCTGGTTATTCCTGAACCTTCAATTAGCACGCCCTGAAGGCCGCCGTCGACCTTCAAGACAGGATGCGTGTCTCCCTGATCGATGCGGTAACGCCATCCCGGGAAATACGTCCGCTGGAGGATCAGGACACAGGTGCCATCGTGCTCAATGCTGGCCTTGCGGCCATCGTATTCAAGGACTTGCGCGTGTTTCGCCATCGGTCCGCGGGGGCTGGGAGGATTGTCTTCGGCCAAAAACCATACTTCAGTGAACATATCTGTGCTTGATAAGATCGTGTAAAGCTGGCCCCAACCCGAGGCAACACGAACAGTCAGACCAAGACGTGCTGGTGGAAAGGGAGCGGGATAGCGTGCGATACGCCAGGGACTTCCTCCACCCACGGCGGCGCTTGGAACTCCAAGCATGATTCGGTCAAGCGCTGGATCGTCGAGTTGCTCAACGATCTGCAAACCACTTCCGAGCAGGTTTTCACGAGAGCCCCAGATGCCGTGAGTCACACCAAAGCGCCGTTGCCAGAGGCGATCGGCGTCCGTGTTGGTTTGAGGTGCAAGGCGGGCGGCTTCGAGCAGGTAATTCGGGGGCGGCGGCGTAATGCCAAGGTTGGGGAATGCGGGTGTGAGGTCGCAGGATGCGGGCAAGCTGAGCAATCGGCTTGCCACCAGTCCCACGTTTGGAAGGTTCGTGAGCGCCTTCAGCACGGGACTCGACTGAGGTAACGGTAAGCGCCAGTACCAGGCTGCTGGTCCAAGATAGAGCAAGGGCACAAGCTCGACCGTTGCTGTGGCCACGAGCGCCCCCACGATGCGGGGGCGGTGCCACGCCGCGAGCACAGCCCAGGCCCCAAGCATCCACGCCGCCGCTGCCGCGGTAAACCTGAGGGGAAACGTATCAGGACCAAGACCGGCTCGAAATTCGGCCTGCCCAGACCATGAGACAGACCATGCCCAGGCCCCCGCGCCGAAGAGCCCTGCCAGACAGAGTCCAAATGCTCGTCTCCGTGCTGGGATTGCGGCATCAACACCCCGGCCAGCGAGCAAGGCGAGTGCCAGGCTGGTGACAAGGGTATAGCGAGCAGGCGCTCGGAACCAACCAATGCCGGGTAGTTGGAGCAAGAGCAGGAAGCCGTCAGGCCACCATCCGGGCATTGTCGCTAGTGCGAGCGTGATCGGAGCAAGCCAGCGCCAGGGTGCGAGCGCGCGATCCCGCGGCGCTACGAGACCGATCCAGGCGAGGATCAAGGGAGTAACGCCTACATAGGCGCATGCCTCGCCTGGCATCGTCCCCTGGTGGCCCCAGTAGGAGTCGCCAATGCCTTGCCGCCGTCCGAGGAAAACCTCGGGCAAGGCAAATTGAGCCCAGTGCGCGGGGGGAAACAAGAAGTTCGCCAAAAACTGAGGAGGTCGGGCGAATCCAGCCACGCCGGTGAGCTCCCAGGTCAGCTTAAGCTGCATCCAGGCGATGGCTGCACCCCAGGCAAGCGCAAGGCTCAAACCAAGAATGCGGGAGATCTTATGACCGAGACCGGGGATGGGAAGGCAAAGCCACAGGCCCGTGAGTAGGACCAACCCTGCCGTCCACATCTGGATCTGAAAGTGTCCCAGGCAAAGTTGAACACCCCAGGCAACTGCCAGGCCGGCAAGCCATGCGACCTTGCCCGATTCGACGAAACGGTGGGCGCAGAGCAGGCATAGGGGCAGATAGGGCATGAGGTGATAAAAAGGCTCGTGAACGGCATGGACAGCCTGGAACCCGCAGAGGGAAAACGCGATCGCCGCGATTGCGGCTCCAGGCGGCGTGATCTGAAGCGTTCGCGCGTAAGCGAAGGTTGAGGCCGCGAGCGCAACGGCGTGCATCCAGAGGAGAACAGCGTAAGCAGCCTCGACCGAGAGGATGCGATAGAAAATCCAGTTCAACGGATAAAATGCAGCGACGTGGCTCTCGGCAATGAGAGGTACGCCAAGACCGAAGCGGTCGCTCCAGAAGGGCAACCGACCTGTCGCGAGGGATCGAGCGAGCTCGCTTTTGATGGGTTGATACATGAGCTCGGGATCGCCCCCGAGTGGCTCAAATCCCCAAAGGACAGGGGCAAAAGCAGCACCAACAACCGCGAGTGCCAGGCCGAACCAGATGCGCGAAGAGGCCGTCATCGTTCGGCGCGGGTCCCATCTAGAAGCAAGGAAGCCGCCTGGACGGGAGTCCATTCATCCCGATTCAACGCGGCACCGTCGATGATTTTAGGGCCCACCGGCGCTCGCGCCCAGCGGCTCCAAGCTAACGTCGTCGATCCACATTTCGCCGACTTCAGCCTCTCCTAGGATTTTGAATTCGAGGGTGACCTTGGTGGCTTCCTCTTCCATGGTCACAACCCGCTCGACCTTGGTCCACCTGCCCACCTTGCGCAGTTGCTCATCGATAACGCCCGCGGTAAGCACCCGGTAGGAGATTGGGGTATCCTTGATTTGTGCCAGGCGAACCCGGCATTCACCCTCGGTTCCCTCCGCGATGAGATACCAGAACCGCAGAACCATTCTTGTGCCATGGCGCACCGGGCGCGCTGGATAACGATAAAACTGCCGCCCGGGGATATGCGCTTCAATGTGGAGACTATCGGGCCCCGATCGTGCCTGGCGGGTGTCCTTGCGCTCCTCTGGCGGTTCAGGCCACTGGCCCTTCGGCAATGCGAGATACTGCTCGCGGTCAAGCGGGACGACATCATGAAGAGTCGTGGGGCCGAGTCTGATTGCAATCTCTCGAACCCCAAGCAGGGGATCGTATTCCCCCTGGAGGATGTGCTGGTGGTCGAGGCGAATCCGAACGCGGATTTCGCCGTTTGGTCCTGTGCTAAGTGGCGCGGAGAGAGTGGTGTGATGTGTCAACGAAGCGTCGAGGTCACCAGCGGAGATGGCTCCTATCGGTAAGGGTGTCGGTAAGCGTGGATTCGACCAGATGGCAACGGCTAATCGTTCGCGGCAGCGTGTTGCTTCATCCGCGGCGGGAATGACATCCGCGATGGCGTGCAACTCTGGCCCCGCCCCCGTGCTCAAAGCCGACCAGCGTGGCGCGGCATGGCTCTTCACCCGGGAATTGGACACCCAGCCCTCAACGCTCAGGCTGATTTCTTCGGGAAGAAGGATGATTCCGTGGTTTGCATTTGCCCGCACCCAGTAATCGATGACCCAGGCCCCTTGATCCTGAGTGACCACCCGCTTGGTGAGCCGAAACGGAGGATTCGATTCGCCTGCCCGGGATGAGGCGAATACACCCAGGGCAGCGGCAACAGGGATGCAGATTTGAGCCAGGGTCAGACAGCGGTGCCGCCCTGGACGGCTCTGGATGCCAGGTTCGGAGCACATTTCCATGGCTACCCCTCCCCGGAAAAGGAGTGAACCAAGCCTCGTCCCGCAACGGCACACCCTAAGGAAGCCCAGACTCTGCCAGTTCACCTACCTAGAAGTTGCGCTCTAGATGGCGAGTGTGACAAAATTCGGCAGAAATCGATGGCTGTGGACCGGTTTTGGGCCGCAAGGTCACTCGTTGAGCATTTCCAACTTAGTCGTCCTCATCCTCATCTTCGGTTTCGGGATCGGTCTCTTCCTCCGAAGGAACCAGTCGGCCTGAAGCGCGTGAGCAGCGTTCCAGAAACCGATCCAGAAATCGATCGAGAAAGACCGAGACCGCGATTTGCGTGGCGGGATTGTCCATGCCCCAGATGCTGGCGCGCGGCTCAGCGAGATCGGGGTCCATCTGGATAAAGTAGCGGTCTCCATAAGCGAGCGAGACAGGTACTTCCTCGAGCCAACGGTGAGCGAGGGCATTTACACCAGGACCGCCCAGGGAGATGGTGGGCAAGCTCTGGAGGGGCTCATCGTGAATCCAGCGGAAGTCTGCAACGAGCCGAACGACGTAACCTTCAAGTCCGGTTCGGCCGGTGGCGATCGCGGCGGTGATCCCTTCCTCGATCTTGCGCTTGAAGTAGTAACCAAGCGGCCGGTCCATTTCCTCTGCGCGGAGGGTACTACCGGTGACGATCAGCAACCAGCGTGAACTCGAGACGTCGGCCATCGATGGCCCCTTCCCGCGGAGGAATGAATGGGAGAGCTCCGCGCGAGATCATGCGAATTCGCGGCAGGGCGGTTTCCAGCGCTTGAAACCAGCACCAACATACGCTGGTCTTGCGCCTGCCGAATTATAGGAGAACGTGGAGCTTCTTTTCACCTCCCTTGTCGTTGTAAGTCGTTAATAAATGGAGTGGTTCGGTTAATTCGTGTCCGTCGGCTTCAGTTTTTTCCAGAGCGTGACGCGCCGCACCGCGGCCTGGGCTGCGCTTAAAAGATCATCGTCCTCGGCTTCGAATTGCTGAGAGACGGCCTGTCGCCCTGCGATGGGCACCACGCAGGAAAAGAGAACGCGACCGGCAAGGTCGCCATCGACTCGGTATCGCGTCACACCGAGTGACTTGAGCTTGTGCAAGATCTCGGCCCACTCCGTTGACCTGGCAAGGGATGAAGCAGGGGGTAGCTTCGTGCCTGCCGTGGCAGGTTCCGGATGCACGGGTTGAAGCGGAGGCAGCGGCCCCTGGTCCGGTTCTTCTAGCTTGATGTCAGCGACACTGTCACGCGTCCCTTTCAGGCTTGCGGGACGAATTTCCCGATCATCGGCACCTTTGACAGGCGCGACCGAGAGCGGCTTTCTCCGATCAAAGCCAGGCGTTTGAATCGATCGCGGCGGAGACACTTGAGCGGTATCCATAAGACCCGCGGGCGACTTAACCGAAGCTAGGGTGGCCGCTGTTGCAACTGCCTCCCCAACGATGGAGGGTGCCGGTGCGATGGGTGCCTGCGGAGTTGAAGGTGATGGGTTCGCCGGACTCGCCTTCAACTGAACGGACGCGATCTCGTTACTCTCGCCAAGCCCAAGTGACTTCATCAGGCGGGCTTGAACCCATTGCAATCCTGGGCCGTTTACAAAAGCGCCGCCCAAGAATGCGGCCCCGATGAGTAAAATGACGAGAAAGAGATGACGCATGGTCATGGCCTCCTTGCCTTGGCCTACGCCGCGTGAGCAATCGTCTTGTCAAACCCGGCGATACTGAAATAATCCTGAATGCGTAAGACTTTGGGTCACAGGACGAACTGCTTCTATCGGCTCGCGCCGTGTGTGGCGACGCCAGAGTATCTGTGGCAATCTACCTCGACCCCAAAATGAAGCAAGCCCAGTCCCAAACTCGTCCTCGGGCAACCTCTTATATTGCCCAAGCCGCGTATTCTTCCACGCTCTGGAATCGGCGGCGCGTGGACGCGGCTGGTGAGTTACCTGGCGCTCTGGTCCATCACCCTGTGGCGTGGACACTTCTGATCACGACCCCGCTTGCATTGATCTGGTTCTTGATCGCACTTCCATTTCGTCTCATCTTCCTGGCGATTGCGTTCCTGGGACGCGTTGCGGGCGTGACGGTGGGCTTCAGCTTCATGGTTGTGGGAGTTGCGCTTGGCGCTGGACCGTTGTTCTTCATTGGAATTCCCCTATTCTTGGTAGGGCTTTTCGTGATGCTTCGCAGTCTCGAATAGTTGCGCAGGATTTCATGGAACGCCGATCGATTTACCTCGACCACAACGCCACGACCGCGCTTGATCAACGAGTGCTTGAGGCCATGCGGCCCTATTATCTGGTGCCTGGGAATGCGGAGAGTCGGCATTCCTTTGGTCGTCGGGCGAGGCGCGCCTGCGACGAGGCTCGAGAGAAGGTAGCTGAGATTCTGGGTGCCGACCCTGGCGAGGTGATCTTCACATCAGGTGGGACCGAGGCCAATAACCTCGCGATCTTCGGCCTGGCAGGGGCTGAACACGATGCGGGCCATGTGATCTCAAGCCCGATTGAGCATCCTGCGATCGTTGAGCCTGTCGCCCGGTTGGAATCCTCTGGCTTTCGCGTGGACCGGGTGCCGGTCACGCGGGAGGGGATTGCTAATCTGTTGTCTGTGAGTGCGTTTTTCACAGACCGAACGCGGTTTGCAACGCTCATGCTGGCCAATAACGAGACCGGAGCGATTCAGCCAGTAGGCGCCCTCGTTGAGCAGTGTGCAGCGCGGGGCATTCCGGTCCACACGGACGCGGTGCAGGCTGTGGGACGCATGCCGGTGGACTTTCATGCGCTTGGCGTAACAACCCTTGCGGCAAGTGCGCACAAGTTTCATGGGCCGGTTGGGATTGGCCTGTTGCTCGTCAAGTCGGGTACACGATTGGGTTCTCGGCTATTCGGCGGGGGTCAGCAACAAGGCCGTCGCCCTGGCACGGTTCCCGTGGCACTTGCGGTTGGACTGGCGGCTGCGCTCGAAGCCTGGTCGAATGAACGAGCCGTGCGTGATACAAACTGGCGGGCGCTCACCCATCGGCTGGAAGCCGGGCTGCGCGTGCACCTGGGCCCTGATCTTGTCATCCGAAATGGACCCGGAGACGCGTTGCGTCTTGCCCAGACCCTGAACCTGGGTTTCCCCGGTCAGGATGGTGACATTCTGCTGATGCGTTTGGACCTTGCCGGTGTGGCGGTCTCGCTGGGCTCTGCGTGTGCCTCAGGCGCAACACGGCCTTCACCAACCTTGCAGGCCATGCGTGTCCCTGAAGCCTGGCTGCGCGCGTCCGTCCGTTTTAGCCTGGGTGCTGAGACAACGGCAGACGAGATCGACATCGTGGTCAAACGGGTGGTTGAGACCATCCAGCAGACCGCGCCAAACGGGGACTTTCAAGAGACCTCGGCTTGCTCCTGAGCTTGAGGATCACTTTCGCGCGGCTGTAGAATGAGGAATCGTAACTCGGCCAAGCCACGAAACCGAGAGCTCGAGGGACCAATGATGACGAGCGACCGATGGACCGAGACCGATCCCTCGAGAAATGCACAGCGCGCCGGACTGGTAGAAAAGCTTGCCAGCTTCGGCAAGGTCGCTGTGGCCTATTCGGGGGGTGTTGATAGCGCTGTGGTCGCGCAGGCGGCTTTCGAGGCTCTTGGTGACAACGCAATCGCCATCACGGCGGTTTCCGATAGCCTCGCTTCAGGCGAGCTGGAAGAAGCCACTACTCTGGCGAAGCAAATCGGGATTCGCCATCGCGTCATTCGAACCGAGGAGTTCGCTGATCCCAACTACCTTCGCAACCAGCCAGACCGTTGCTACTTCTGCAAAAGCGAGCTTTACGGCCGGTTGACGGGGCTCAGGGGTGAGCTGGGTGTCGATGTGATCGTCTCGGGTGCGAACACAGACGACATGGGGGAGCATCGGCCGGGGTTGCAGGCCGCGGCGGAACACCAGATCCGTCACCCGCTCCAGGAATGCGGCCTTGGCAAGAGCGACGTGCGCGCGCTGGCCAAAGCCTGGGGCTTGCCGGCCTGGGATAAACCCGCGACGCCGTGTCTTTCCAGCCGGATCGCCTACGGTGAGGAAGTGACACCCGAGCGTACACGAATGATCGATCAGGCAGAGCACTGGCTGCGAGAGCGCGGGTTGCGCATTGTGCGCGTGCGCTATCACAAAGGGGACCTGGCTCGCATCGAGGCACCACTGGACGACATCACCCGGCTTGTCGAGCTGGACATGCGCGGCCAGTTGACGACGGCGTTTCACGGCTTTGGATTCAAATTCGTTACGCTCGATCTTGAAGGATTCCGCTCGGGCAGCCTGAACAGCCTGGTTCCGATTGAGAATCTCGTGCTGGGCGGCGTGCGTTCGCGGGCAGGAAAATAGCGGCGAGCGCGAATTCACGTGGTTATCGTCATCGTTCTTCCCATCATCAGGCGCTTCAGCCATGGCACGAGTAACATGTCGCTGCGGCGAACGGCTCAAGGTTGAAGGGGCCGCGCCCGACAGGCTCGATTGCCCGAAATGCGGCGCGAGAATTCGCCTGAAGCGCAAATCTCGGCGCGATCCTGGCGATTATTTGCCAGGCGACGGTTTTCTTCGCTTTTACTGCCCCTGCGGACGGCGGCTGAAGGTTGCGGCCAAGGATAACGCCGAGGCCGGCAAATGCCCCGATTGCGGCCGCGTCGTCCCTATCCCGGAATGGGTCAAATCGGGCGCGACAGGGCCTGACCCTGGCGATCCGGAATCACGAACCGCTGAGCTTGACCCCATCGACCTGGTCACCCTTGAACGCTGGAGCGCCAAGTTCAGCGATCAACCACCGCCTCGCCAGCCCAGCACCACCTCGGACACCGTCCCCGTCGTCAACGGCGATGACCTGCGGTTCCTGGCAACTCCTCCCGGGCCCTCGTCGATCGCCAAGTTCGAGGCTGGCCTCCGTGTTTGCCCCCGTTGCAATAAGCCGGTCCACTTGAGCGCCACAGCCTGCCGCGAATGCGGTACGCCCATCCCCCGAGCCTGACGCACAAGGACGTGCCGTCGAATATCGCTCGTACAAAAACAGACAAGCAGTCTTGAAACGTCGGACTCGCCGCGTATACTGTATTAGTTGCCTAGCACACTAGGGGGCCTTGGTATGATCTTACTCGACTTGAATTCCGGAGAGGAGCGACCGATTTACGCGCGGATCGCTGATCAATTGAAATTCGCGGTTGCGGGCGGTGCACTTCGCCCTGGGGATCTGGCTCCCTCGGTGCGTGAGCTTGCCAAGCAATTACTTGTAAATCCGAACACGGTTGCACGGGCCTATCGAGACTTGCAATCGGAAGGGCTTTTCGAGCCGGTGCGTGGGATGGGGATCCAGGTGGCGGAGGGTGCTGTTGAGCGATGCCGCCAGTCCCGGCGCGAGATGATTCGAGCACGCATCCGGCGTGCGATCGAAGAGGCGCGGGAAAGCCGCATGGAACCCTCGGAGATCGAGGCGATCCTGCGCGACGAATGGGCCAAGGCGAACCAATCCACGAACGGCAAGGCATGAGAGGAGAGCGAGTGATGGCGGACACGCGCGAGCAAATGAGCCTGGCGATCCACGCTGAGAACGTCGTGAAACAGTTCCGCCGCAAGACCGCGGTGGATCGGCTCTCGCTCAGGGTTCCTGAGGGAGCGATCTTTGGTCTTCTAGGCGAAAATGGCGCAGGCAAGACCACAACCATCACGATGTTGCTGGGTTTGATCCAGCCGGACGGGGGCACGTTAAATGTCCTGGGGCTCGATCCTGTTCGGCAGGGATTGGACGTGCGCAAGAGGGTTGGCTACGTCCCAGAGGCGCCTGTCCTTTATGACTGGATGACTGTGACAGAGATTGGCTGGTTTGCGTCTGCCTTTCACCTTGATCGGGACGGCAACACCGCGACCTATCAAACGCGCTACGCTGAGCTTGTGCGCGGATTCCATTTACCGCCTCGACAGAAGATCAGGACCCTGTCGAAGGGAATGCGGTCAAAGGTTTCGCTGTCGCTCGCCCTGGCGAGCGATCCGCCGCTTTTGATTCTCGACGAGCCGACTTCTGGCCTTGATGTTCTTGTGCGCCGCGAGTTTCTCGAAAGCATGGTCGATCTGGCGGGTGTGGGCCGAACGGTGCTGCTGTCGAGCCATCAGATCAGCGAGGTTGAGCGCGTGGCAAGCCACATCGCGCTGATGCATGAAGGGCGCTTGCTTCTGGCCGAGCCGCTCGATGAGCTGAAGGCGCATACCTTCTTGCTGTCGGCCATGTTTACAAGCCGCGATCACGCACTCGTGCCGCCTGATGGGCGTGGTATTGAGCTTATCGATGCAGCAGATGCAGCCCGTCAGGTGCGCTGGCTGGTGCGTGCGCCGGATCGTGCGGCGTGCGAATCGCTGAGGGCGTTGCCTGGGCTGGAGAGTCTTGAGATCGAAACGCCTTCACTCGAGGAGATCTACATCGGATACATGCAGGGCCGGCGGCCCGAGGTCGAGCCCTCGCTCGCCATGAACGTGGCCTAGAGCGGTTGGGGTTGCGGAGAGGCTCGCGTCGATTCCAGGGGCAAGCAAGGGGAGATCGGCTCCATGTACACGAGACTTTGGTGGAAAGAATGGCGGCAGTTCTGGCCAATCTGGCTGTTCATCCTGTGTGCCGCCCTCTTGATCCAGGCGTTCACGCTTGGCCTGGGCAGCGAAAATGCCGGCAAGGGCATCTTCGTGTTCCTGGCTGCGATGTGGGTTTCCCTTTACGCGGTCGCGGTGGGCGCAGGCGCCATCGCGGGCGAACAGGAAATTGGCGGCATGAAGCTGCTCGATGCCTTGCCTGCGTCGCGCAGAGTGGTTTGGTCGGCGAAGGTCGGCTTTGGGATTGCAAGCAGTGCTGCGCTCCTTATTTTGCTGCTGGCGCTGGCCTGGTTGGGAACCGACCCCTCGGGGATGCCTGTGGGTATGCTTCAAAGCGCAGTGATTCTTGCACTGATTGCGCCGACCATCGCCTTTGCCGCGGGCCTCTTTTTCTCGTCCTGCACGCCGAGTGCGATTACGGCCGCGGTGCTGGGAATCGTGACAACGCTGGTCGCGCTGCCCGTGAATTCGGTCACCGTCCTGGTTTATGACGTGCCCTGGGGAATCGGCATCATCTGGACTGCGATGGAGGTCGTCGTCCTGGTTCTGGGCTCATGGCTGATTTTTACTCATGGCAATAGCCTCCGGCCGGCAACGTCTCGGTTCTATCTTCAATCACCGATCGTTTACGTCCCCCGGGGCGATGGGCCTGTGTCTGTACCTCGGTTGGCGCCACGCTCCGCCCTGGCCGCTGCGATCATCCCGGGCCCGATCCTGGCTGCTGGACCAGCGCAGCCACTGGCGATCCGAGTCTTTCCCCGTTCCATCATCGCGGAATTGCGCGCCCTTGCGTGGCAAGCCCTGCGTGAAATGCGTGGTCTGGGTGCCGTGATTCTGATCCTGGCGATTGCCACCTCACTTTTTGCGGCCATGGCCGGAGGGGCTGTAGATGCTCCATGGCTGTTCATCGTGTCGGGGATAAGCCTGCTCGCTGCTGGCACCAGTGTCTTCGGTATTGAAAGCCAGGCGCGGTCGCAGCGATTCCTTTCCCAGCATGCGGCTCGTCCAGGGGCAGTGTGGGCTGCCAAGATCGGCGTCTGGCTTGTGGTTCTGGCGGTGATTGCGTTTTTTGAGGTGCTCCCGGCAAGCTTGACATATCACGTTATGGGGTCGACTCCAGCCGAGGTCATGACCCTGATCGCTGTTGGATTGATCCTGTTCACGCTGGCCATCCTCTGCGGCATGGCGATTCGACGAATGATCACGGCTGCGGTTGTGGCCATGGTGTTCACCCTCGTCCTCGGTGTGGTCGCGGGTCTTGCATCGGCGACGAATCTCTCGTCTCCATTCAGCCTCTTTGCGATTCCCCCGCTCCTGCTGCTGACGACCTGGGCCTGGGCAGGAGACTGGCTCTACGAACGGCCTGGTGCAGGGCGCTGGGTCCGCCTGGGCTTGCTCATGATTGGCTCACTTTTCCTGATCTCGCTGACGTACTGCGGATCGCGAGCCTGGGGTATTCGAGACCTGGGCGCACTTTCTGAACCAGCAGCGTGGAGCAGCACGTCTGAGACGGTGACCGAGGAACAAAACGCGGCGGAAATCTACCGGCGGATCGCGCATTTCGGGAGATTTGCTGACAACCAGGGGGTGCTGTTATCGCAGGCTCAGCGGGAGGTCGAAGAGCTTGCCAACCGCGCAGTCGAGCGGCCTTTCTGCGTTTTTGTTAATCGTGGCAAGCTGACGCGGGCAAACGAGAGGAGCATTCCTCGCGTTGCACAGATCATTTCTCTTGCGTTCGAGGAACGCTTTCGACAGCACATGCAGGAAGGGAAGTTGGATCGTGCGTTGGAGACGATTGTTCTCCGCCAGAAAATCGCACGTCATCTTGGCAGTCTCAGCGTGATGCAATCGGCACAGGAGTCTGGGCTCCTGATCGAAAGCGCGCTTTATTCGGCCATTGCCTGGACCAAGGACCCTGCGCAAACAGAGGAGCAGCTCCGGGCCGCTGAGAGTATTCTTGTTACCCCGCCCTCATTGCCCCTGATCCGGGATGTGATTCACGGTGAGTCGAGGATGCTCGAGCAAACCCTGGCCCTGTCGAATGATGAGCTGGTTGACTACTGCCTGTCGAACGTGGGTTACGATCCAAGGGGGACTCGCCTGCGAGATGCGTTTCGAGTCGAGCTTAGTACCACCCCCTGGGAGGTTGAGCGGGCTCGCCGCTTGAATCGAGTTTGGGCGCGGCGCGAGCTGCGCCGAGCAGAGCTTCCAGCATCGATACGGCTGGGGCACGTAGATAATTCTTCATGGAATATCGACCTGGCACCTGAGCTGACGCCACTTACCAGTCAGGTTTACTTCAATACATCAAAGCTTCTGAATGATTACGACCGTATCCAGGCGCAGCAAGCGCTGCTGGATCAAATCATCGCGATTCGCCATTGGCAATTTCGCCACGATGGTGCATTTCCAGTCGGCCTGGATCAGCTTGTGCCGGAGGTGGTGAAAACTCTGCCCATGGATCCAGGCACTGGCGGGACATTTCGCTTTAGTCGCTTACCGGGCGACGCTGGAGCAATGCTTACAAGCCCACGTTGGCCGTCCCAATCGGTTAGCGTTGAACCCCTCGAATGGCGCGTGGAGCCATCCTCTCCAGGCGGGGGAGTTCTGGCTGTCAGAATCCCGCCGTTACGGTCGAAACCGGTTCAACCCGCGTCACACCCGTCCGCAAAGCCAGCCTCGAAGCCGGAGGCGTTAAAACCTCCCTCGAAGCCGGGGGATGCGAAGCCATAAAGGCGAATCCGCTATGCGGGGAGCTGAGCGAAGCGGCCCGCGGCGTCCGCCCACGCCTGCGAGTCTCTTGGCTCGTAGATGGTGACTGGGAAAGAGTGGGCGACGACTGAGCGTAGCTCGGCGATGGAACCAAGGCGTCCGAGCCCCATGGCCTGCATGAGAATATTGCCGATGGCGGTGGCCTCGACGGGACCGGCGTGGACGGGTCGGCCGCACGCATCGGCGGTGAACTGGCAGAGCAGGGTGTTTCGTACGCCGCCGCCGACAACGTGGATTGTCTTGATCGGCGCACCCAGGATGGACTCGAGTCGTTCGACGCCCCAGCGGTATCGCAGGGCGAGGCTTTCCAGGCATGACCTGACCAGCGTGCCCTCGTCCTCAGGATGTTTCTGGCCGGTGCGGGCAAAGAATGCCGCGAGCCGGCTGGGCATGTCGCCAGGCGCAAGGAACGAAGGATCATCGGGCTGGATCAACGCTGCGAACGGCCGGGCGACCTCGGCTCGCGCTGTGAGCTCTTCGTAGGAGAACTCGCGCCCCGCGCGCGCCCAGGTGCGGCGGCACTCCTGGACGATCCACAGCCCCATGATATTTTTGAGCAAACGAGTCGTGCCGGCAACGCCTCCCTCGTTCGTGAAGTTCGACCGCATCGTCTCCGGCGTGATAATCGGCCGAGGAACTTCCACGCCCAGGAGGGACCAGGTGCCGGAGCTCAGGTAGCACCAATCCGGCATTCCACTCGATGCACCCATGAGCGCTGGCACAGCCGCCACGGCACTTGCCGTGTCGTGCGTTGCGGGCGCAATCGCCTTCACGCTGGGAGACAGTCCCGTCTCGTCCGACACCACGGGAAGCAAGCCGCCAAGGATCGTGCCCGGTTCGACAAGCTCCGGAAGCATCGCGCTTGAGATTCCAAGCGCCTGGCAAAGCTCACTTGACCAGGTCCCCGAGCGCGGATCGAGAAGCTGAGTCGTGGACGCGTCGGTGCGCTCACCCTTGCGCTGGCCGGTCAGCAACCAGTGGATGAGGTCTGGCATCATCAACAAGGTCTCTGCCACATCGAGTAGCGGGGACTGCGCCTCGACCATCGCCAGCAATTGATACGCGGTGTTAAACGGCAGAAACTGGAGCCCGGTGATCTCGTAGATCCGCTCTCGCGAAATACGGGCGAACGCCTTTTCGAGCATGCCATTTGTGCGGCCATCGCGATAATGCACAGGGCAGCCAAGCAATGTGTTGCCCCGGCCGACGAGACCGAAATCCACTCCCCAGGTATCCACGCCCAGGCTATCGATGGTGTCGCCTCGTGCCGCCGTCTTGCGCAAGGCGGTTTTGATCTCCTCAAAGAGCCTGGGCAAATCCCAGTACAACGTGTCCAGAAGTTTCGCGGGACCATTGGGGAAGCGATGAATCTCGTCGAGTGCGAGGCGGCGGCCGTCGAAACGTCCGAGCAGCCCGCGGCCGCTCTCCGCGCCCAGGTCAAGCGCAAGGTGATTGCTGGTTGTGGCCATGCTTTCTTTCGTCTCCATCGCCGCGGCGTCCACGGGCAAGCAGTGTACCCTGGATGCGCTCAGTGCCTCGCAGGAAAAGGCCCATCCTAAAGCTGAAACTGGACCGCGACAAGCAAACGGCCGGGTTAGCCCGGCGTACGATTGATTTCCAGGCGTGCGTGATCAAGTATATCCGCAAGCGTTTGCTCGATGCTGTAGCTGGGTTTCCAGCCCGTTGCCGCCTGGAGTTTCGACGCATCCGCGACCAGCAGCGGCTGATCCACCGCGCGTACACGGGTCGCGTCCACATGCACAGGGACCTCACAACGGGCTAAAGAGCGCAGATGCTCAAGGGCGTCGGCGATGCGTACGCCATTGCCGCTGCCAAGGTTGTAAATCTCACCAGCCTGACCCTGGGTGGCGAGGAGGCGATACGCCCGAACGACGTCGCGAACATCGGTAAAATCACGCCTGACATCCAGGTTGCCAACCTCGACGCAGGGGCGGATTCCTGCTTCCACAAGCGCCACTTGATGGGCAAGTGCAGCTAGCACGTATGTGGGGGATTGCCGCGGTCCAGCGTGATTAAAGGGGCGGACCATGACCACATCAGCCTGATGGGCGAGGGCGTGCTGGATACCGAGCAGATCCACAGCGCCCTTGCTGGCGGCGTAGGGGTTTGTGGGCCGGACGGGACAATTCTCCGTCACCGGAATCCACTCAGGCGCTGGGTTTCCGTAGCAGACGCCGGAGCCAACAAGCACAATCCGGGGACGAACCGCAGCGCAGCGCACGGCTTCGAGCAGTTTGAGACTACCGCCCAGGTTGAGCGTCCATGCCCCATGTGGATCGCTGAAACTTGCCTGCGGGTTCGACCACGCCGCGAGATGATAAATCACGTCGGGCTGCTTGCGCTGGATGAGCTGCGCAAGTTCCGCCTCCGAGTTTGTAACGAGGTCGAAAGGCTCGATCCTGGCGTGACCTTCCAGGTGAGCGAGTTCCTGGGGCCAGCGCCCGCGGGCTGAAAGGCCGACAACCAGGTCGCCCGCCTCAAGCAGGTGGTCCGTAAGATGACCGCCGACGAAGCCGGAGATGCCTGTGACGAGCGCTCGCATGATAATGCCTGGCCTCTATTGGATTCCATTCGCTCCTGGCGCCCTGGACAACGTCGCGGGCGCGCTCTGTGCTTCAGGCCCGGCCTTCGCGATACGCCCCGGAACGCACACGTTCCACCCAGCGCGTGTTCTCGAGATACCAGGAGACTGTGCTCTTCAGTCCTTCCTCGAATGAGACGCTCGGCTGCCAACCAAGCTCCGCTTCGGCCTTGGTGCAGTTGATCGCATAGCGTCGATCGTGCCCGGGCCGATCGGTAACGTACTTGATGAGAGTATCGGGCTTGTTGCAAAGCGAGAGAATCGCGCGGGTGACGTCGATGTTATAGCGTTCGCTCTTGCCGCCAAAATTATAAGCCTCGCCCGCCCGCCCGCGCCGGAGGGCGGCGTCAACGCCCGTGCAGTGATCGAGCACGTAAATCCAGTCGCGCACCTGGCGGCCGTCACCGTAGACAGGGACCGGGATATCGGCCATCACATTGGTGATGAAGAGAGGGATCAGCTTTTCCGGGAACTGATACGGCCCATAATTATTGGAACAACGGGTGGTGACCACATCCATGCCGAATGTGTGAAAGGCGGCGCGGACAAGCAGATCAGCACTGGCCTTGCTGGCGGCATAGGGGCTGTTTGGGGCGAGCGGCGTCGTCTCCTCGAATGCAGGATCATCTGGGGCGAGCGTGCCGTAAACCTCGTCGGTTGAAACCTGAACATAGCGCGGCACGCGGGCAGCGCGCGCGGCGTCGAGCAGGCACTGGGTGCCGATCACGTTGGTTCGCAGAAACGGCGTGGCGTCGTTGATGGAGCGGTCGACATGGCTCTCCGCCGCGAAGTGGACAATCGCGTCGAATCCTCCTTCGGCCACGAGCTGCATCACGGCAGCCCGATCCGCCACATCGCCAAGCACAAATCGGTAGCGCGGCGGCGCATTAACACCCGCGAGATTGTCCGGGTTGCCGGCGTAGGTCAGCGCGTCGAAATTCACGATCTCGAGATCAGGATACGTGGCCAGTTCATAGCGCACAAAATTCGCGCCGATGAACCCGCAACCGCCAGTGACCAGAATCCGCTTGAAGACTCGCTCGGCTGGCATGAATACTCCTCAATACTCGTCTCTTCCGGGAGAGTCCCCGGCGGAAAATCGGGTTGAGCGCTTAGCATCAAGATAGGTCATCTTCAGGAGCATCGGGGGAGTTCTCCTCCTCGATCTTCGCCCCGTTGGCGAAATCGTGCCCGTTGCGCTCCTCGAGCGAAGGTTCGATCAAACCATTCGCATCGGACTCGACGCTCTCCTCCGCGGTCAAGGCGTCGTCCCCCAACTCCTCGTGCGGAAGCTTCGCCAGGTTCCCAACCGAGTCGTCGTCATCGAGCTTGATCAGGCGCACTCCCTGGGTGTTGCGCCCGATGGTGCGAGTATCGCTCATGCGAGTGCGGATCATCATCCCACCGCTGGTGGTGATCATGACCTCGTCCTGGTCGTCCACCTTGGATACCGCGACCACGGGACCATTGCGGTCGGTGGTCTGGATATCGATCACGCCTTTGCCGCCACGATTCTGTACACGATACTCGGTGAGCAGCGTGCGCTTGCCGTAGCCCTTCGCGCAAACGGTGAGCAAACTCGACGGATCGTTTTCTCCCTCGGCCACGATCATCGCCACAACCGAATCACCCTCGTCGAGCTCAATCCCCTTCACGCCGTAGGCGGGCCGGCCCATCGACCGCACCCGCGATTCATCAAAGCGGATCGACATCCCTTCCCGGGTGGCGAGAATCACGTGGTCGCCTTGCTTCACGCGCGCCACGCCGATGAGTTCGTCGCCTTCATCCAGCCCCAGCGCGATGATGCCACGGCCCAGTGGCCGCTTGAACGCCGTGAGATCCGTTTTCTTGACGGTCCCTCTGCGCGTGACCATGAACAGGCATTCGTCTGCGACGAACTCGCGCACAGGGATCATTCCCGTAATCCGTTCCCCATCCCCGAGCTGAAGCAGATTCACGATCGCTCGGCCGCCCGCCGTGCGCGTGGCCATGGGCACATCGTAGACCTTGAGCCAGTAAACCTTCCCCTTGTCAGTAAAAAATAAAATATAATCATGTGTAAGCGCGACGAACATGTGTTCGAGGAAGTCGCCTTCCTTGGTGTTCGCGGCCGTCACGCCGCGGCCGCCGCGAGACTGAGCCCGATAGGTGCTGGGGGGTAGGCGCTTGATGTAGCCGTCATGGGTAACGGTGACGACCATGTACTCTTCGCGGATGAGCGCTTCCTTGTCGAAATCGCCCACCTCTTCCTCGGAAATTTGACTCCGGCGTGCATCGGCGTACCTGTCCTTGAGCTCGATCAGGTCGGCGCGAATGATGTCCAGGATAAGCTGCTCTTGCGCCAGGATCGCCTCGTAGCGTTGGATATCGGCCTTCAGGTTGCGGTATTCCTCGGCGAGCTTGTCGGCTTCAAGGCCCGTGAGGCGCTGAAGCTGCATGGCCAGGATGGCATCGGCCTGCATGCGGGTAAGGCCGCCGGTCGATCTGGCGTCAGGATCATCGAGTGCCCGCCGCAGGATCTCGGGTTGCACCTCGATTCCCATCAGCCGTGTGCGCGCCTCGGGTGGATTTGCCGAGGAGCGAATCACGCGGATGATCTCGTCAATGTAGACAAGCGCGATCAAAAGCCCTTCGACGATGTGCGCCCGGGCGCGGGCTTGCCGTAACTGAAACTGCGTGCGGCGGCGAATGACGTTGACGCGGTGCTCGATGAAATACCGCAGCAGATCCTTGAGCGGCAACAGCCTGGGCCGGCCGTCGACCAGCGCGAGCATGATCACGCTGAACGTGTCCTGCAGCGGCGAGTATTCGTAGAGCTGGTTCAGAACGACGTTCGGATCCTCACCCTTCTTCACCGTGACGACGATGCGTACCGGCTGCTTGCGGTCGCTGTAATCATCAATGTTGGAAACGCCCGTGATCCGGCCGCCGTTCACGAGGTCCGCCAGGCGCTTGAGCAACGATTCCTTGGTGAGCTGATACGGAATTTCCGTGAATGCAA
Organism: Planctomycetales bacterium; assembly: GCA_027451885.1. Classification (GTDB taxonomy): domain Bacteria; phylum Planctomycetota; class Planctomycetia; order Isosphaerales; family Isosphaeraceae; genus JAKBAP01. The sequence goes on along the minus strand of DAIDHX010000301.1, from coordinate 22,278 downwards.
TCAGCGAGCGCCCATCCTTGAGCTCCTCGATCTCGTACTTTGCCCGAACCACAATCCGTCCGCGCCCGGTCAAGTAGGCTTCCTTGACACCCATCCTGCCGCAGATCGTGGCGCCGGTGGGAAAGTCGGGCGCTGGCACGTACTCCATGAGAGCGTCGAGATCGAGCGCGGGGTTGTCGAGCAGCGCGATGAGTGCATCGCAGACCTCGCCCAGATTATGCGGCGGGATCGACGTCGCCATGCCGACCGCAATACCGCCGGACCCGTTCACGATCAGGTTCGGGAACTTGGACGGCAGGACGCGCGGTTCCTGGTACTTCTCGTCGTAGTTGGCTTGAAAGTCGACGGTATCGAGCTGAATATCCTCGAGCATCTCCGCGGCGACCGGGCTCAGCTTGGCCTCGGTGTACCGCATGGCCGCCGGCGGCAAGCCGTGGATGCTGCCGAAATTCCCCTGGCCGGTGACCAGAAGCTGCCGCATGTTCCACCACTGTGCCATGCGGGCCAAGGTGGGATAAATCGAGTTGTCGCCGTGTGGATGGTAGCGCTTCATCGTCTCGCCGACGATGCCCGCACATTTGCTAGTCGCCGACCCGGGGTTCAACCCCAGGTCGCGCATGGCCACCAAAATGCGCCTTTGCGAAGGCTTGAGGCCGTCGCGAACGTCCGGCAAGGCGCGGCTGATGATGACCGACATCGCATAGTTGAGGTAGCTCTCCTTGAGCTCCTCCTCGATGTCGAGCGGTTGAGGCAATGTCGGCGACGACGGCGCGTTTTCCACGATCGGTCGATTCCTCGGGGCAAGACCAGATTGACGAGCCGCGGACGGTTGAGGGCTCCAGCAACAAAGGCCCCAGCCACCACGATCGAACGAGAATCGAAAGATCCACAACCATAACCAAAAACCACCTCTTCGACAACCCGAATAGGAACCCTCAATCAGACATAAGTCCCTACCATTTCAATGTCTTTCGGCAAGCATTCGAGAACCCAGAGGCTCGTTGAGCGTGCGCTTGCCGCCGAGTACATTCAGAACGGCCTCAAACCCCACGCCTTCTTAATCCAGGACACTGCGATGCGTGTGACCATTGGACGGGCGCCTGTTCTCCTGGCGCTTGTTTTTCTTGTGGGCGTGCCCAGGGCTCGCGCGGAGTCACGCCATCCCAATGTGGTGGTGATTGTGCTGGATGATCTGGGGTGGGCGGACTTTGGCTGCCAGGGATCTGAGCTCCGAAACACGCCGAACATCGACCGATTGGCGCGCGAGTCTGTTCGATTCACGAACGCCTATGCCGCCTGTCCGGTTTGCTCGCCATCACGCGCGGCGATCCTGACGGGGAAGTATCCCGCGCGGCTGAATTTGACGGACTGGCTGCCAGGCAGGCCGGATCGCGATGACCAGAAGCTACTGCGCCCCATGATCCGCCAGCAATTGCCGCTCCCGGAAGTCACTCCGGCTGAAGCGCTCAAACAGGCAAATTATGCCTCGGCTCATATTGGGAAATGGCACCTGGGCAGCGCGTCCTACTGGCCGGAACATCAGGGATTTGATGTCAACATCGGAGGAACGGCGACTGGCTCCCCTCCAGGTGGCTATTTTGGTTTTCGAACCCCCAACTTGCAGGCGAAGGACGCAAACGAATACCTGACCGATCGTCTCACCGACGAAGCCATTGGCTTCATGACCGCGCATAAGCGCGAGCCGTTCTTCATCTATCTCGCCCATTATGCTGTGCACATTCCGCTGGGAGCCCGGCCGGTGATTCTGGCACGCGTCCAGGCAGACGCAAGGAACCACGTCCCCGGCCAGAATGCCCTGTACGAGGCGATGATCGAAAGCGTTGACGAGGGCATTGGCCGGGTGATGAAGGCACTCGAGGATCTTGGCCTGGCGGATTCCACGTTGCTGATCCTCACCTCAGACAACGGAGGGCTGTCGGTCAAGGAGGGGCCAAATACCCCCGCCACGACGAACGCGCCGCTGCGTGCGGGCAAGGGGTATCTCTATGAGGGAGGCATTCGGGTTCCACTCATCATGCGCTTGCCGGGGAAAAAGCGTGCGGGTACGGAGCTGGACGTCCCGGTGAGCGGGCAAGATCTCTACCCCACGATCCTGGCTGCTTGCGGCGTGAGTACAATCCCTGGGCAGGTCATCGACGGCGAGAACCTGATGCCGATTCTTGAAGGCACAGGCGGGCTCGCGCAGCGCTCGCTTTTCTGGCATTATCCTCACTACAGCAACCAGGGAGGCAAGCCCGGCGGCGCGATTCGCTCCGCCGATCTGAAGCTGATCGAGTGGTACGAAGACAGCAGCGTTGAGCTCTACGACGTCAAGCACGATGTCTCGGAAACGCGGAACCTGGCCCATGAGCGACCGCGGGAAGCGCGGCGATTGCGGGACGAGCTCGCACGCTGGAGAGAATCAGTCCACGCCCAGATGCCCCGGCCCAATCCCCGCTATCGTGCACGGCAGGAATGAGCGCTGCGTTGATTCAGGCGCCTGGCTGAGGTTTGATCGACAGCACAATCTCGGCCTTTTCGCGCAGGACGACGACCTCGGCCGCCTGGCCTGGGTTCATGTTCTGGGCTGCCAGAAAGACATCGCGCGTTGATGTGGTCCAGCGGCCGTCGATCGTGGTAATGACATCGCCCGCCTTGAGCCCGGCAATGGCGGCGGGAGAACCGGGAAAGACACTGGCGACGACCATGCCCGGCTGCTCGAGGCCGCCGATGGGACGGCCAAGTTCGATGCCCCAGAGGCCCGCGGGCGCGATCACCGTCTGCTTCTGCTTCCGGGTTCCGGCCAGACGGTCAGGCAGCTCCTTGAAGAGGTCGCGGACCGTGAAGTCCACAGGCTCAAAGGTCATTCGCCGTGCTTCATAGTCAATCGTGGTCTTGTAACGCGCGAAAAACGTGAAGCCGATGATGCCGTCGATCTTCCGCGCCGTCATCTCCGCGAGTGCGTCCAGAACGGGATGATCGAAAACAATCACGGGAACATTGGCGGCCTTGAGCTCCCCGGCCTCGATCGAGTTTATCGTGGCCTCGCCGCGCATGCCCATCAGGAACGATTTGGGAGCGTTCTTTTTGACCACTCCGCTCGCCTCGCTCGCACGATTGCCCAGCAAGGTGATCGGCGCGCCAAGGTCAAAGACAAGGTGATATGGCCCCTTGCCGTTGATCTTCGCCTCCACCAGCATGTGATTGCTCGGGAGCATTTCAAAAGGCACCGACTTCCCCCTGGGCTCAGCCGCCGCCTTGCCCGTTGCCTTCTGTGCCGGAGCCGCAACCTGAGCGCGCGAAGGCTCGAGCATGATCGCCGCCATGGCAACAAGCCCCGCGCCGACCGCAACCACAAATCCTCTCGATCCCGGGATCCAGCAATATCTGTTCATATACTAGAGGCCTTTCCCAGCAGTGATCGTGATCTTGCGTGCAGCCTCCGCCCCCCGTGCAATGGTGAGCGTTACCGCTTGCCCCGATCGCAGGTTCGCGAGCGCGGCCTGGGCATCCTTGATCGTGCGAATTCCGCGCCCGCCGATGGTCGTGACCAGATCGCCGCTCTCGACGCCTGCTCGAGCCGCCGGCGAACCCGCCAGGACCGCCGTCACGCGTACGCCGCCCCCCTTGACCGGCTCCACCACATCGCTCCACGCCATCCCCAGGAAACCACGCGGCCGAACGACTTCCTCAGGCTGCTTGCCCAGGAAAAACGCCAGCCCCTTGGCCAGTGGGCCGATCATGTTCATCGCCCCCACCGCGGCAGGCGGGCCTTCACCTTGTGCCAGGTCGGGCGTGGGGGGGTCGGGTGGCAAGTAGGCAAGCCGCGTCCATGTCATTCGATCCTGCGTGGGATCGATCTCGAGCCTGAACCGCGCCAGGATCGTGAAACCCAGAATTCCGTCGATCGTTGCACCAGGAAGTCCAAGTGCGTTCATACCAACAAGCTGGAATGGATCCTCGACGCGTGCCTTGAGCTCCGTCAGCCGTGCGCCCCCCTCGATCTCCAGGTGGTCGATCGGCGTCCAGAACTTGCGCCGTTCGGCCTTGAGCCCCACCTTTGCCGCCGTCTCCGTGCCGATGATGAGCGCAGGCGCCCCCGAATCAACCAGAAAATTGAACGGCCCCTTACCATTCACGCGTACTCGAACCAGGAAATGGTTCGTGTCCGTCAACCGGTAGGGCACCCGGAACGACTCGCCGATCTGGGAACGTAATTTCCTGGGCCTGGCCGCGGGCTCGTCTCCCGTCACGATCGCCGGCACAATCAAGGCCAGCAGAATCCAGGCAAACCATCCGCCCAGTCTGCCGGCGTTCCTGCCGCTTGCGCGCATCATTGTGGCTTCTCTCCGGCTTGCCTCGGCTCGCAGCACTCCATTCCAGGATTAAGCTCGCGCGAGCCGGGCATCCATCATTCTCTCGATTATTCCCGCTCGCAATCACCGCGGTCTACGGCAAGCTCGTGCCTTTCGGCCAGGGCGCCACGAAATTCAGGGCTGGGTCTTGTGTTCTCCTACATGGCGTAGTAGACTTCTACTACATCTTGTAGATGCCAGTGGCAAACGGTCCGATCCGTTGACGGAGAATGGGAGCGAAGGATGGCGACGGGCCCGGAATTGAGTGCGGCTGAGCGCGAAGTTTTGCGGGTTTTGTGGGAGCTGGGTCAGGCCCCCATTCGCGCTGTGAATGAAGAGCTTGAACGGCAAGGCCGGCGCTGGGCTTATACGACGGTAGCCACGTTGCTTCAGCGGCTTTGCGTCAAGAAATACGTGGCGGTTGACGGCCGAGCGGTCCCGCATGTTTACCAGGCTGTGGTCTCGCGTGACGACTTGCTGAAACGGCGGCTCAAGGATGCGGCGGACGAGCTTTGCGATGGCCATGCGGCGCCGCTCGTGCTGGCACTGGTGCAAGGAAATCGCTTCTCACGCGAAGAGCTGAAGAGGTTAAAGGCGGTGCTTGATCAGGCTGTGGAACGCGGCGGCTCGGGGCCAAAGCCCAGCGTCTGAACCAATGGTGGCCGATTGGGTGGGTCTTCGGCTCTGCTTGAGGGAGTTGGCCATGGCAAGCTGGCTCGTTGAAACAACACTGGTCGCGGGGATACTGGCGGTGCTGGCGCTTGGAATCGGCCGGCTCCTGCCGCGTAGCCCCACCGTTCGACACGCGCTGTGGGTGCTTGTGCTTGTGAAATTGATCACGCCGCCGCTCGCCGCCTGGCCCTGGGCTCGGTGCTGGCAAGTACCAACCTGGTTCCCTGCGCGCGATCCGGTCAATTGCGACATCCTCCGGCTTCCGGCCGACGACATCACGCCCGAATCGCTGGCCGAGCCTTTGCCGCTTGATTTCAAGCTCGATCCGGGTGAAATCACGGCTCTCCTCGCCCAGGTCGATCAAGCCGGGACGTCCGAGCCAAAGACGTCCGAGCCAAAGGAGAACGACCGCCCAGAGGCCGGCGGCCTGGCAAGGATCGCGATCGGCGGCTGGTTGCTTGGGGGGCTTGTGCTCGCGCTTTGGCGAGGCGTGCAAATCATGCGTTTCAGGCGTTTCCTGGCCTGGGGGCGCCCCGCGCCCGAAGCCCTCGTGCGCGAAGCCGAGGCGCTTGGCCAGGAGCTTGGCGTGCGCGCTCCCATGCTCCTGGCGATCCCTGGCTTGCCTTCGCCGGTTCTGTGGTGCCTGGGACGTCCCAGGCTTCTTTTACCGGAGCGGCTGCTGGATTCTCTGCCCCCAGACAGGTGGCCCGCGATCCTGGTGCATGAGCTCGCACACTTGAAACGCGGCGACCACTGGGTCCGCAGGCTCGACCTCTTCGCCAGTCTATTCTGGTGGTGGCATCCGCTCTACTGGCTCACCCGCGCCCGGCTCGAGACCGAATCCGAGCTCGCGTGCGATGCCTGGGTTATCTCAACCCGCCCCGCGAATCGGTTCGCGTACGCCCAGGTTCTGTACCAAATCTGCGAATCGCTTGCCGCGCCTGGCTCCCCTGCGCCCGCTCTGGGCGTCGCTGGGCAAGGACGATTCGTCGAACGGAGGTTGAACATGATCTTGAATGAAAATGTGCGTCATCGCGTTTCCCCGTGGGGGGCGCTCGGCATCGCACTGCTGTTTCTGGTTTCGATTCCCTCCTGGATGACAGCGAAGGCCGACGAAGCGGCCACGGTAAGCTCACCCGCTCCGGCCGCGATCGCCCAGGACGGCGACAAGACCAGCGCCAAACCGGCAAAGCACCAGGACGTGGACCAGGCAGATGCCGCCGCCAGCAAGGATGACGAGGACAACGACGCTGGCAAGGACAGCGCCGGGGCTGCGCACGCCCGGGCGCTTGAGCGTGAGCTGAAAGCCGTGGAGCGGCAGCAGCGGGCGCTTGAGGCAGCGCTCAAGAAACTGGCCAGGGCCCAGGAGCGGCTGGCTCGCGAGCAGGCGGAGCCCAGGGCTGAACCAAAAGCAGAGCCCAGCACCAGGGGCGGGTCCAAATCCAGGCCCAGGAGCGAGGTGAAGGTTGAGGTCAAAGGCACGCCAGGCCAGGAGCTGGCGGCGAAGCTCGAGAAAGAGATGCAAGCCCTGAGTGCAAAGCTTGGCAAGGAAATGGAAGCCAAGTTCGGCCCGGGCTCGGATTTCGAGAAAGCCATGCAAAAACTGGGCAAGGAGCTCGAGGCCAAGCTGGGTGAAGGATCGGAATTCGAAGCCAAAATGAAGGACCTGGCCAGGGAACTGGAATCGAAGCTCGGTGAAGGATCTGAGTTCGAAGCCAGGATGAAAAAACTGGGCAAGGAGCTCGAGACCAAGTTAAACAAGGAGCTCAAGGCCAGGCACCAGGACGACGCAGACACCAGAGAATCGGTCAAGGAAGCCGAAAAGCGGCCCCAGGATGAGAAAGCGCTGGCGGAGTCCAAAGCCGCGGAAATGCGCACGCGTGCCGAGGCCAGGCGGGCTGAAATCGAGAAGGCACGCGACCTCGCTCGCGCGAAGCACCTCGCTCTCGCGAAGCACGACAAGCTGCTTGCCGCCGCGCGGCAGAAAGCGCGGGAAGAAAGGATTCGCCGCGTCGAGACCGAGATCAATCGCCTTCAAAAAGAGCTCGAGCGCCTGCGCCGCGAGGGCGATGATCACACCGATCCCGATCCCGCGAATGGTGGTAAGAAATAGCCAACGCGGGTAATCTCGCCTTCGTGGCCTGATCAGCCCGGAGACAGCAAGAAGGGCCGGGGCGCGTGACGCTCCGGCCCTTCGCACGTAATGGCTGCTGGAACAGTCCCCCAGACGGTTGTGAGGATTGGGCAGAGAAGTGGGCAGATCAAGCCAGGGAATTTACATGCACTGACTGTTCAGAGCCCCTGGGCATGGCTAAGATCAGTATCGCGCAATCAAGCAATCGATGGACCGATTTGCGTCTGTTTTTCTTGATCATTGACGGCGATTGATCTTTCTCGACTGTGCCTGGAATCCGTCCTGGGTTGCAGCCAGGCCAGTTGATGCAGTCGTTTTGAACCAAACGGCGAGGCGTCCATGGATCCCGAACGCAACTTGCTCTTCGGTGTGGTGGCCCTTCAGAATGGCGTGGTCGACGCGGATCGACTCGCGGAAACCTGCGCCGATTGGGTCGGCGAGCCCAACCAGAAACTCGCTGACCTGATGATGGAACGGGGTCTGATGACGGTCGAGCAGCGTACACAGCTTGAAGAGGCTGTGGAGCATGAGCTTGCAACCCACGGCGGTGATCCGCAAGCCACGCTGGCCGCCACGATCGACGGCCGCTCGCTGGAAGCCATCCGAGGCGTTGCGGCCAACACCGTGCTCGAGCTCGAAGGCAAGCTCAGCCTGCCCTCAGCGCAGAGCGCGCACCAGGTGCTGGGAAGACTGGGAGAAGAAAACCGCGAGCGTTATACCCTCACTCATCTCCACGCCAAGGGGGGGATGGGCCGCGTCTGGCTGGCTCGCGACGGTGCTTTGGGCCGTCAGATCGCACTCAAGGAGCTTCGCCCGGAGCAGATGGATAACCCCACCGTCTGTTCACGATTCCTCTACGAAGCCAAGGTAACGGCCCAGCTCGAGCACCCCGGCATCGTCCCCGTCTATGAAATGGGCGAGGGTGAAACGCCTTATTACACGATGCGGTTTGTCCGGGGTAAAACACTTTCGGAGGCGATTCGCGATTATCACAAGGAACGCGCGGCCGGGGTCAAGAATTCGGTCGGCGGTGTTGAGCTGCTCACCGCCTTCGTCGGGGTTTGCCATGCCCTGGCTTACGCCCATGCGCGGGGGGTGATTCACCGCGATTTGAAGGGCCAGAACATCGTGCTGGGGGATTTTGGCGAGGTCATGGTCCTCGACTGGGGTCTGGCCAAGCGAATCGCCCCGGATCAGCATGCAAGCGGGCAGGTCCCGCGGGAGCCGGCGGCGGGATCGAGCGATGCTCCCACGCAAGCCGCCGCCGCCGCTGATCCCGACCACACCGTTGCGGAGTCGGGAGCGACCCAGGCTGGGCTGGCTCCCATCGACTTCTCCTACATCAGCTCGCGTGAGGGAAGTAACGGCTATCATGTTCATGCCCAGGGCTACCAGGTCACCCAGCCCGAATCAGGCGCCGGAATCGACGGCACGATGCAGGGGCAGCTCCTGGGCACTCCGGCCTACATGGCGCCCGAGCAAGCCCAGGGCCGCCACGACCTGGTCGACCAGCGGACCGATGTTTACGGCCTGGGCGCGATTCTTTTCGAAATCCTGACCGGGCGTCCCCCGTTCATCGGCAACAAGACCTCGGAAGTCATCCGCAAGGTCTGCCAGGAGGAACCGACTCCTCCACGACAGATCGTGCCCGAGGTTTCATCCGCTCTCGAGGCCGTTTGCCTGAAGGCGATCTCGAAGGCGCCTGAGAATCGCTATTCCTCGGCGTCCGAGCTTGCACAGGAAGTCCAGCGCTACCTGGCTGATGAGCCGGTTCACGCCTTTGCGGAGCCGTGGACTCAGCGGCTGGCGCGCTGGGCGAGGCGGCATCGCACGGCGGTCGCCGCGGCGCTCGGCCTGCTCGTCACAGGCACCTTCGCCCTCGCCGTGACCACCGTGCTCGTAAGCCGGGAACGCAACGAGGCCGAGACCCAGGGCAAGCAAGCCCGAGAGATGGTCCACCTGCTCGCCAAGGGGGCCGAGATCGGCTTCGACGACGACCTGGACCCGATCCAGAAAGAATTCCTGAACCAGGCACTGACTTATTTCGAGAAGTACACGACCAGGATCGCTCACGACCCAGGCGTCCGCCTCGAGCACGCCCAGGCACGCACCCAGATGGGCGACATTTTGCGCAAGCTCGGCCGTCATGCTGAATCCGAAACGCAATACCGCAGAGCGATCGAGCTTTACCTTCCCCTGGCGGAGCAAAATGCCGCCGCGCGCGAACTCGCTCGCACCCGCACCCTCCTGGGTAATCTCCTCGTGCAGGTCGGCAAGGACAAAGACCAGGCCGAGCCGCTCTATCAGGAGGCCATTACCAGCCAGACCAAATTCGCTGCCGCGGCGGGCGCCAGTGTTCTTGATCAGATGCGCCTGGGCCAGTCACGCAAGAGTCTGGCCGACCTGCAGCGGCACAATGGGCACTTCAAGGAGGCAAGGTCGACCTATGACCAGGCGATCGCAGAGCTCAATCGGGCCATGACCGCCACGCCAGGGGATGGTGAACCAGCCCCACGCCAGGGTGAAGCCTCGAATGAGCTGGCCCTGGCCCATGACGCCCGCGGTTGGGTTGAGCGCGAGCTCGGCGCATTCAAGCCGGCAACCGACGATTACACCGCGGCCATCGCCCTGCTCGAGAAGCTGGTTGCTCAGTATCCCACCGTTCCTCGGCACCGCGAAGTTCTGGCGAAAGCGTACAACAGCCTCGCTCTGATCAAGGGTGATCTGGGGCAGCCTTCTGAATCCGAGGCTTTCCTGCGCAAGGAGCTGCCGCTTGTCGATCGACTCACCCAGGATTACCCCGATCGGCCCGAGTATCAGCGCGAGCTCGCCAGAACACTCATGAATCTGGGCAATCTCGTCATGAGCGACAGCCAGAATAACGAGGCGAAGGGCGTTCTCACCCGGGCCCTGGAGATCAATCGGAAGATCCACACCGCCCATCCAGATGATGTCCAGATCGCCGTCGATCTCTCCAAGTGCCACAATAATCTGGGTTACTTCCTGCTCAATCGGGGCGAGGCGCGTGAAGCCCTCGCGGAGCTCGAGTCAGCCCGCAAGCTCGACGCGTCGCTCGTGAAGCAGTTCCCAGACAAGCCACGCTATTCGCAGATGCTCTCCGGCGTGCTTTCCAACCTGGCGATGGCGTACGAAGTGCTCGATCCCGCGCAGGTTGAGCCCACTTACGAAACCGCACGCGTCCTGGCCGAGAAACTCGTTCAGCAGTACCCAGACAACGTGGATTACCGCGGCGATCTGGTTCGTTGTCTGCGAAATCTGGGGCCGGTCGTGGCCTCGGCGGGGCACGTTGATCGCGCCATGGAGCTTTACAACAAGGCGCTCGCCGCGCTCGAGGTTGAGACCCCAGAGCAGCGGCTCAGGTCGCGTGATCGGGCCGATGTTCTCAACAATCGGGGCGAGCTCGAGCGCGAAAGCAAGCTGCCCGGAGCACTCGCCAGCCTGGAGGCAGCCAGGGCCATCTACAAAAATCTGGCCGAGGCTCCCAGGGCGACCGCGGAAGATCACCACCGCCTGGCCATCGCCCAGTACAACATCGGCGAATACCTGATGGATCAGGGACGCGGCAAGGAAGCCCAGCCTCTGCTGGCCGCCGCCGTTTCCAGCTTCAAATCGCTTCTGGAGCACAACCCGCGCTCGATCGACCTCCTGAGCAACTACGGCCAGGTGCTGGGCACGCAGGGTACCCTCTTCCATCGCGAGAAGCAGCTCGACCAGGCTCGAAACACGCTCGACGAGGCCATTGTCCACCAGAAGAAGGCCGCCCAGTTGAGCCGGAATCGCAACTCCATTCGCAAGCTCGTGGGTGATCATCTCCGCGAGATGGCCGCCGTGCAGCTCGACCGTGGCGACTACCAGGCCGCAAGCACAGCGGCGATTGAACTTCCCGTCGCGGTGCCTGTCGCCGAACGGGCGCAGGCATGCCTCGACTCCGCACGCTTGCTCGCCAGGGTAATCCAGAAAGCCGAGCACGACGACAAGCTCGCAAGCGGCGAACGTGACAGGTTCGTCCGCGGCCAGGTGGGCCGGGTGGTCATCTTTTTACGCGAGGTCGTGGATTCCAGCCCCAGGTTGATCGACCAGGTGAAAAACGACCCCGATTTGAAGCGGCTCCAGTCTCGCCCTGAATATCAGGCGATCATGAACACGCTGCTCAGCTCGGCAAACTGATCTCTCCCGATCGAGCTGCTCGAGAAGCGCATTGCCCGCACCCGCAACCGAGCCCAGCGCCCGCGAAACAAGAAAGCCTGCCCGATCCGATGGGATGCAGGGCAGGCTCGAGGATGGTTCGACTGCTCTCACAAGCAACACGACGCTCGTGAGTGAAGTACGGCTTCAGACTCTCCTGCGACGCCGCCTGAGAGTTACGGCGGCAGGCACAAGAACTCCCGCCGAGCCGAGCAAGAGGGCCGAGGAAGGCTCGGGAACAATCACGAGCCCCATGTTCGAATACTGATTGCCGCCGAGCGACCCCACATACACCAGCGTGGGTGCCGGCGGTGACGTCAAATTCGTCGTGATCACAAAGTTGCCCAGGTCCACGTTTCCCGTGCCTTCGTTGGTGACCGTGGGACCGTTCCACTGCCAGGTCACGTTGTAAATGGACGCGCTATCCGTGATCGTGGGAGTACCGGTTGGCGTGATCCCCAGATACTGGATGCTCGCGCCCCACAACAGACTCGGCTGAGAAGTGGTCGACCCCGCGTACACGCCGGGAAGGTCGTAGACCGTGATGTAACCACCCGTATTCAACGTCGTCCCGCCCGTGAGCTGAACGTCAAACACGTACTCATATGTTGGGTCACCGATCGGCATGACCCGGCCAGAGCCGATCACGATGCCACCGTGAGCCGTGGCAAACCCACCGAAGCTAATCAGAGCCGCAACGCATCCAGCGATGAGAGATACACGTCCCAGTCGTGATGCCATGTCTCCTCCATCAAACGAGTGACGAACGGAGTCGACCGATCTCGAGAACACGCAAGGCGATCTGAGTATATCAACGTTGCTCCTTGGCGAGCAATGATGGATTGACCTCATGTTGCTTTTTGGGAACAGGGGGCAGCCCGAGTCATTCGATCACGGAATTCGCTGCTAAACTCCGCTGAGACACCGAGCGAGATCGCGCCCCCGCGGTCGCGCGACCGAACTACGAACGCATTCAGACTTTGAATGCGTTGCGCTGCCCCCGATGCGTCGACGAAATTATTCGGCTACGCTCCCGAATACACGCCCGGCAAGTCATAAATCGTGATGGAACCACCCGTATCGAGCGTTGCGCCCGGGGTCAGCTCGAGCCGGAAAATGGATCGGTAGGTCGGATCCGCGATGGGCCTCATTTTGCCCGAAGTCATCACCATGCCGGCCTGTGCGCTTGCAATGTCAATGCCGCCAATCAGCGCCGGCACCCAACCGGCGATGACCTACGCATGTCCCAGTCGTGAGGCCATGTGTCCACCAGGGAATGAGTTGCGAATCGAGACTCTTGTCTCCGATTCAGTTTAGAGTGAGGAAATGTATAAATGATCATCAATTGTCAGAAACCGCGGATCCGCGCAACGTTGCTTGTGAGAAACAACTTACGTGAAATGTCGATGATTTTTTTCAACACCGTCTCAGATCGCTCAGCGCCGTTCCGGGAATCGGAAGCGGAAATTGCCCTTTGGTCCGATTCATCGCGCGATTCGGAGGGCTTTTCCGTGCAACCTGAGAAGCAGCGCGTGCCCTGAGAAGCGGCTGGAGCCGTTCGTGGTCAACCTCGACGGCGGCCCCAGTGATCGCCAGCCGCGCATCCTGTTGGCGGCCAGCGCGCCCAACCGCGCCTGCATCTCCAGGATGAGGCGAAGGATGCACGAGACGAGGACGCGGATCGACTCCGTGTCGCAAGGGACGTTCCGCTTGCTGGGGCAGACCTTCCAATCATCGAGTCCACCGACGCGACGGGGGCCTCTCTCAGCGTGGGGACATCAGCAGCGCTGGTCCCGACCGCCGGTCAATCCTGAGCACGGTTTGCTCGGTCTCCTGAGCGTCGGACACCACCAGACATGCGCATTCGCCCGTCTCGCCTCTCATGCCTAGCAGGACAGGTCGAGCGTGACTTTGGCCCCGGAGCGTAAGCCAGGTTGTCGCAACTGACCCCAGCGAGAGCCGTTCCTTGCCTCCCGGGTCGAACAGCCGGAAGGTTGTGTTTCCCAGAGAGTGGCACGCAAAGGATGCGCGCAATGTGCCAAAACGGTCGCCAAGATCGAGCGAGGCTGTACCGGACTCGTTGAGCCCCAGTTCGAGCCCGATGCGCCGATCCGGCGAGCGGAGTTCCACGCGCGAATAGTTGTACTTTCCACATATGCGGTTGACGGAGGGTCGGCCTCCCGTACCCATGAAGATCGAGCTGAAGACCTCGCCGTCGCTCAGGATGCGGTTGGAAAGACGATGGCTGCCATCCCTGGGAGCAGCGCCACGGGCTTCACGCTCTCTTGATTCCCGGTCCCAGAAAACCTCGCGGACGAATCCATCAGCGCCACAACGCGCGTAATAGAGCGTGTCCCAGTTCGTAACCAACCAGATGCCACTCGCGCCGTCCTCACGGATCCCCAGCGCGGGTCCATTCCTCGCGTTCTTATCGGACAGACCAAGGATCATGTTCCCCGTCTGGTAAGGGACGAGCGATACCAGGGGGAATTCCGAGACATCCAGGATCTGAAGAAATGCATCCCCCGAAGCTCCCACGCCGAGATTGAGCCTGTCGCGTCCCTGGTTGTCGCGCAGGCTCAGCCTCCGCAGCGAAATCACACCCTTCTCGGCCTGTTCACCACGGGTGCGCGGCATGTCGAGGTAGGCGGAGAGAATCGCATCCACGATCACGAGTAGCAACAGAAGCAAGCCCGGCTCCGCGAGCGCTGACATCCGTTTCGTCAGAGAGCGATACGGTAAGTGCACCATGTCTTACTTACCTTCCTTGTTTTGTGGAGTGGATTCCAGGACGGGAGCGAGGTTGAGCGCGGGCTGCCCATGCTCGTCCACGCCCAATCGAACGGACGCCGCTCCCTGGGAATCCGTCAGCCGGAGCCCGCTGAAGCCGGTCTCGAGACTGGAAAGCACAACCGTTTCGATCCCATCCCGATTCCACATTCGGATGGAGGGAGCCCCGTCACCGTCGACGCTCAGAGCCGCCCTCGAGCGCCCGGAATCATCGGCCAGGGTGAGCTCGCTGCGCCCGCCCGGCTCAGCGCGCATTCCTCCTCGCCGTTTCCCTCCTGCGTCGAAGAGATCCAGCCTGGCCTCATTCTTCGCGCTCATGCCAATCCCCAGTCTGGGCTTCCCCGTACGATCACGGAAGGTCTGCAAGACCTCGCCCGCCCGGCTCACGCGCGTTTCGTATCCGGCAACGCCTTTTTCGTGGTAAAGCGCATGCTCGGCCCAGCCGTCCTCAGTCACGCTGGAGCGAATGCGTACTGCTCCATCACGATCCAGAAGTTCTTGCCGCACAGCTCCCCGGGCCGTCGCCAGAATCCTGTAAACCTCTTGCCCCTTGCCATCATGAATCCGGAGGCTCGACTCGCCGTCCTCGCTCACACCCACCGAAAACCTCCTGTCGCCTCGCGGTCCGTTCAGCGAGAAGCGCGCCCCTCCGCCTGGGTCGACCGCCATCACCGCAACCTTCTTACCATCGCGATTCATGAACTCGAGTACCGGATCTCCCTTCTCCGTGAGCCTCAAGCTCCCCATCACCCGGCCCTGTCCGTCGACCAGGTTGAGCCCTTGCACAGACAGCTCCTGCGCCGGCTTCTCTTGCCTCGCCTGAGCACTACCCAGACGAAACGCGATCAGGACAGCGGTCGCGATCACGGCCACCGAAACAGTTGAGCGTCGCATCGATCGAACTCCTTGACGATCAGTGGGTGCAATTCTTTCCGTCACAATTCTTCATTCTTCGATGTCCCTTTACCAGGGGTTGCTCCCGGGAATGCTTTCCTTGCGGGTTGCGATGGGCAAGATGTGATGACGAAGGGTCAGAAGAAGCCAGGCCGATTCTCCGCGGGCCAGGCCGAGCGCACCAGCCGGCTCCTTGTGTGTCTTCTTCTGCGTCTTTCTTCTCCGCCGTTCTGGGGTGTCTTCTTTTGCCTTCTTTTCTTTTGCTCTCTTCTCCGACAGCCCCGCAGGGTTCGAACGACCGGACTGTCTGGGAGAATAGGAAAGCAAAAATAAGCCGAGAACCGAGATAATAATCTCAGAGATAGCACACCCTGGCTTGTGCTGTGCCTTTTTGTATACTAGGGTCGCCTCGCGGCAGGGCCGTGCCACGCCGATTCAGTGAAAAAAGATGACATGAACATTGAAAACGACTTTGATATAAGCTTGATCGCTTCGCTGGCACTCAAAGAGAAGCAGATTCAACAGAACTACCGTCCGATCATCGCCGTGCACAAGTGGTTTGCCCGGCGGCCGGGCACGTTGTTTAGGGGGCTGATCCTCGCCGAGTTCGGCAACCGTCCGCTGACGGAATCCTACTTTGAGGCGAACGATTTTTCGGGCCGCGTCATTGCCGACCCGTTCATGGGCGGCGGAACGCCGTTGATCGAAGCCAACCGCGTCGGCTGCGACATAGTTGGGTTCGACATCAACCCAATGGCGACATGGATCGTCCGCGAGGAGGTCGGCCATCTCGATCTGGAAGCTTATCGCAAGGCATCTGCCGGGCTACTGGCCCGCCTTCAACAAGAGATCGGAGCGGCATACCGAACAGACTGCCCGCGTTACGGCGATACGGGCGTTCCCGTGAAGTATTTCTTGTGGGTGAAAGTGGTCGATTGCCATCAATGCGGCCAGCAAATCGACTTGTTTCCCGGCTACCTCCTGGCTGACGATACCCGCCACTCCGCCAATGTCTTGGTCTGCTCCGTCTGCGGCGAATTGAACGAAGTGGCCGACGCGCGACATCCGGGCCAATGCTTCGGCTGCGCCAGTGCCTTGGTGATCGAGGGCCCTGCCAAGCGGGGCCGCTGTGCCTGCCCGCATTGCGGGGCCGACAACGCGTATGCTCGACCCGATCAGGGTCCGCCACTTCATCGTCTGTTCGCAATTGAGTATTTCAATCCCAAGCATCACGGGCGGCATAAAGGCCGGTTTTTCAAGAAGCCCGACGCTAATGATTTGAAGCAGGTAGAGGCGGTCACTCGCCGCTGGCGATCCATGTCTCCGACCTTCGTTCCGCATCAGGAAATCCTGCCAGGCGACGAAACCGATCGGCTGCACCGCTGGGGATACCGATTCTACAGGGAGTTATTCAACGAGCGGCAGCTCTTGGGACTAGAACTGAGCTGCCGTCAGATTGCTGAGACGGGAGATGAACGGGTGCGGCACGCTCTGGCGACCAATCTTTCGGACTTGCTGCGCTATCAGAATATGCTCTGCCGCTATGACACGACCGCACTGAAGTCATTGGACATTTTCTCGGTCCACGGCTTCCCGGTCGGGCTGGTGGAATGCGAGTCGAACCTGCTGGGCATTGTCAACGGCAACGGGGCCAATGTTGGCTCTGGCGGCTGGACCAACATAATCGAGAAATACACGCGGGCCAAGCGCTATTGCGACGCGCCTTTTGAAGTTCGTCATGATGGCCGCCGCAAAACGACAGTGCCTGTACACGGCGAATGGATCGGCGAGAGGAGAAGTGGTTCTGCGACGCGGTCAGTGACGCTACGTTGTGCCAGTTCGACCACTGCAAACCTGCTGCCATCGAGCCTGGATGCGGTGTTTACAGACCCACCGTACTTCGGGAACGTCCAATACGGTGAGTTGATGGATTTCTGCTATGTCTGGCTGCGTCGGTTGGTGGGGGAGGAAACCGAGGGCTTCCTCCTACCATCGTCGCGGGCTCCAGAGGAGCTGACGGGCAACGCGACGCAAGCACGCGGCATCGAGCATTTCACCGATGGGCTAGCCGCCGTGTGGCGGGCCATGTCGCGGGCTTTGAAGCCGGGCGCTCCGCTCGCCTTCACTTTCCATCATAACCGGATCGAACCCTATCACTCCGTGGGCGTGGCAATCCTCGATGCGGGTCTGATTTGCCTGGCAACGCTTCCTTGTCCCGCTGAAATGGGCGGCTCCATCCACATCCACGGCACTGGATCGTCGATTGTGGATACGATATTCGTTTGCCGGACGCAGGGATGCACGCGGCCGGGGCAGGCATTCGGCTCACTGGGAGAGCTAGAGACGGTGATGCAGGCCGAACTGTCGATGCTGCGGAAGGCCGGAATGAAGCCGACGGCGGGTGATATTCGCTGCATGGTGTTTGGGCACCTGGCCCGTTATGCGATTGGACGACTGCGGCAAAACTGGGAAGGCACTCTGCCCGCATCGGCCCGCCTCGAACGCTTTGCCCGCATGTTCGCCTCACTTGGCGACGCTCAGTGGCTGATAGATCACCTGGTCGCGGCACCGACATTCTCGGGTGTTCCACGCCAGATGCAGCTTTTTCCGCAGGATGACCGCGATGCCGTTTCCCTTTGAGGTTCCGTTCGAGCAACTTCAGGAAGAATTAGACACATATGTGGATTCAGTGTTCGCGTGCCTCCGATCGGAGTTCCTGACGCTGCCCAAAGGACCGGGCTTTGTCGAATACCCGGTGTTTGAGCGGGGATATGAGGAACTAAAAAAGGGGACTGTGAATTTCCGAAATATCACTCCGGCCGCTGTGCTCGATGTGATTAGCCGCGTTCCAGTGGCGTTCGTCGTGCTGCGGGCAGTGCTCGGCTTCACGCCTCCGGAATGGGCCTACGTCACCGGCCAGCGTGCCGGGGTGGAAGTCACGCAAGGGGCTGTCCGCTCGCTTGACCGCAAGATTCGCATGCAACCACTGACGCCATTGGGGACGTTGAGCCAGGTCACTGACCAGCGGTTGCGTGCGTTGGTCAACACCGCCTGCGAGCTTCTGAAGGAGGGTGTGCCGAAAGTGCCGAAGGATGTGCTGCACAGGATGGACAAGGCCGATACCCGCAACGGGCTGGCCAGCATCCGGCCGATGGCCGATCTCGGCGTGCCCTATGCGATGGTGCTGTATGAGCGTTTCCTGGGCCGACCGTTCGCCGGGCACCGCGATTCCGTCAGCGAGTTGGTCGGCGATGTGGTCGAGACGGCCATCGAGGGCGTGCTGACCCGATCCGGCGTAAGCTTCCGGAAAACCAAGCGGGCGGAGCGGGTGAGCGGATTCGATCAGGCACCTGATTTCATCGTGCCCGATGAGTTCAGCCCCCAGGTCGTCATCGAAGCCAAAGTTACCGAGGACGACGGCACGGCCCGCGACAAGGTAACTCGCGTGCAGCACCTGAGGGCGTTGAGCCTGATGGATGTCAAGCCAGGTGAGCCGCCACGTTTCGAGGTCATCGCCTGCATCGCCGGACGCGGCTTTAAGGTACGGCGTGAGGACATGAAGAAACTGCTGCTGGCGACGCAGGGTAAGGTGTTCACACTCGAAAATCTAAATCATCTGATCCAGTGGACACGGCTGCGGGAATTCCAAACTCGAACACAAGAGCCGACGTCTTAGAGCGGAGAACGGGCCAGATCTAGGGCCATTCGTTTGAACAACGGGCCCGCACAAGACACCCATTTTCCATGTACCAGGCCCGTTCTCGGCAGGCCAGGTAGAGCGATCATCGATTTCTCGCATGTTCGATCGCGAGCGGATCATCAGCCAGTGTCGCGACTCCTGTTCCTGGGTGGCTTCTTCTGCACTCACAAAGATCAGACCGAAGGTTATCGCTGGAAGGTGATGCCCAATGAGATTTTGGTGAAGGTACGCAGGGTAAGGCAAATGCTGGATAGCACCCCAACAATCTGAATCGCTACACCAGAGCGTTTGCATCAACAGCGCTGCAGGCATTCTGTGATCACCTATGTGTGCTGCTTAATCGTTTGGTAAGGGAGCAATCGAGGGGTCGGTCCACTCCGGGTGCGAGAGTTTCCAGTCCTTAAATGAACGCACTCTCTCTTTTTCGAGCATACCACTGGGTCCATACAATTCTTCAAGGCCTCTCCCTATCATGACCATTCTATAGGCCAGGGCGAGAAGAACGCCGAATAGCACCACACACAGCAGGGCCATGCACAGCACTCTCTTACGACGCTTGCATCGTAGAAGCGACATGACGCCTCCCAAATCTCGGTCAGTGCGAACCAATCGGAAGGAGATAAAGTACTGGAGGGTCGTAAGACTCTTTTCTGTTACCTCACCTGTCATACTTGCGAGAATCGTAGCCCTCATCGAAGAGTCCATATCCGTACTTCCACCCAGGTGCCCCTGGTAGTAGAGGTGGAGTAAAACCCGGGGATCGAAAGCAACTGTTCTGTTCAGCCTCGACCTGTGAGCTACTTAGTAGACACGAGCGATGGGTGTCCATTCGGTTTGGGAGGTGGACTCGGGAACTGAAGCGACGGTTTGCCCGAGCCATTGAAACCGAGCGTGATCCTGGGTCCGTTGGCGTCACGGAGCGTCAGGCCGAAATTCGAGGCCGCTGCCATCTCGCCCAGGACGACGACTCTTTGCTGGGACGGGTCTCTGATTTCGATTCGCGGCGGCGACTTGTCGTCCGTCCCGACCGTGACATACGAGCCGTTGGCCTGAGCGCCGTAGGCTTGTAGATAAGCCTTGCCATCTGAACCAGCGACGAGAACGAGTTGATCTTCTTCCTTCTTATTCAGGAGATGGATCGAGGCCACATCCTCTGCACCGTCCCTTTCGCAGGTTAGCATCAGTCGCCTGGTGCCGTCAGCGCCCCTGAGAATGATGTAGGGTTCTTGCTTTGAGTCGATACAGAGCCAGAGCCTGACCGTTTGGTTCTCGTCAGCAAGGCTAAATGCCACACCGCCTTTTTCGGGAGCCGTCATCCACCCGCGAGCCACGCCCCTGGCATCAAAAAGCTCCAGCGAGACGCTTCCCTCCGGGCCTACACCAAACACCGATCGCGCACGCCCCGCCGCGTCCTTCACGACAAAACGCTGCGCCTCAAGCTCCCTGGCCGGTGCGCTCTTGTCATCTGAACGCGACCCCATCAGCAATGAGATCAGCGCCGTCAAGAACGCGGACCTTAGCATCAGGCTGAGCTTCGCAAGGAATCTGGAGCGGGGGGGCTGATTCGGAAACTCAACGAACATATGAGTTGCTCTCATGTAAATCTGTAGAAGGTGTCTCGCGAAACCTCGGGTCCGGCTCGCTGGCCAGTGGTTCTATCCGCGATCTGAGATCTATCCCAGGAGCAAGACGCTCGCGCGGCTGGCGTTGAAAAAACGGGAAATCTGTAAGACATCCGCGACGAGTTAAATCCCCCCAAAGCTGCTTCGCGGCCCAGTCGTACCAAAACGGATCTCCCTGAGGATCAAGTAGGACCCCGAACTCGAGGGGTCCCTGCTCACGCCAGAGCGCAAGCCCAAGGTCGCCGCTCTGATCGCCGAGACCAACCTTTCGAGCTAACGCGCCTCCGTGCACGCAAAAGGTAGAAGTGCCCATCTCGTTGGGGCTGAGGCAGATGTGCTCATGAATCCCCAGATGATCTCCGATGAACAGAAATGATTGGTCTTCCTCAACCGAGATTTCCAGCCTTCCAGATTTATCCTGACTTCCAGAAAGAACAAGGCGCCCCGTCGGCCGTCCCGGGGCGGAATCGGTTTCGCCGACCCATACCTTCTGCCTGGCACCGATCGACTTGAGTTCCAGGTATGGAAATGCGTCGGTGCCAATCACCATTCGAATCAGATCCTCTTTTCCCTCCGACAGGGAGAGGCAACACACTCCATTCGGGTATGTAAGGAAAGCAGCCGCATCTCGCCCGGCCCCATCGCTCAACGACAAACCAAACGAATCGTCCTCCATGGGTCCGATGAACCCTCTTTCCTGCCTCGTGGCGTCGACGACGCTGAGACCTGTCGCTTCGAGCTCGAGCGGAACGGCTGGTCGTCGACTTGTGTTCAAAGCAAACAGAACGATCAAGGAGACCACAATCACGGTGCAGACATCCATCAGGGAGACAAGCCTGGACCAGATGCAGGCATGGCCCCGGCCCGGATGCTGATTGATCATCGGCATGCTCCAATCGTTATTCGGAGAATCAAGTAGACCTCACGCCGAAAGGAATCTCGATCGATCTTCTTGAAACCCAGGCTCCAGGTGATCCGTGTTCGAAGGACGTCATCCCCATTTAGCTTGGTCGATCAGGCGGGACGCGTGTGCCGGGGACGGGTGGATTGCCGAAGATGGGCCCGAGACCAGGACCAGCGGCTGGGCCTCCATTTCGACGCCTCGGGGGACTCGGAGTAGGGTTTTTGATGGGGTCGCCTGGCCTGACCACAGGGCCATCGAACGGAGAGATCTCGATCTTCGGAGGCCCCATTCCGAGACTGGGTGGAAAATTTCCATTTGGGCCGAAATTAGGTGGATGGTTGTATTCCTTATATCGATGGAAATAGGACGTTGGCGGCGTGCGATGAGCGACGGGATTGGTTCGGCAGAAGTTACGATATGGTAAGCCCCTACGGTCATTCGGATTACCGCCGACCGACCCAGGGGGCGTTGGATCCGCGTTGCGGCGCCTCCGCCTGGTAAGAGGAGGCGCAGGTGGAATGGGGCGTTTTCGACCTGGCCCGTCTGGACCAACCATACCCGTCTCGAGAACAGCCAGGACGCTGTAGGGACTCGTCCCGTACGGGTCTGAATGCTCTGATGCCCCATTCCCCACATACCGATACAGGTTCGCATCCCCGGCGGCGAAGGAGAGCGGATCCTGCTGCGTCCAGCGGCCGATCGTGGGGTTTTCCGCACGCTCGATCGCCAGGTTCAGGCCCGTGACGTTGTCGCGGACAAGCCCCGCGAAGCTCACGAACCGATCCCCCGCGCCCGGCGCGGTCTCGTCGATCACCGACCCAAACGCCGTGTAATCCACGTGGTCGATCACGTTCCCCAAGTTGTCAATGACGTCCGACACCGTGCCCAGCCGGTCGGACAGATACCACGCGATCACACCGCTCGCGGACTCCCGCGCCAGGATCCCGGTCGGACCCTGCAAATAACGCACCTCGAGCGCCCCCGAACCGCTGAAGTCCATG
>DAIDHX010000300.1 GCA_027451885.1 Planctomycetales bacterium | reverse complement strand
ATTGCCGCTGGCCTCGGTGTTCTCGATCGTGGCCTCGTAGCGCCCCGGGGCGGTCTGCGCCAGCTCGAGCGGCCGCGACTTGAGCCCAGGGTCGACCACGCTCCCCTGGATCTTGAGAAAGTTCAGGAATCGATCGTTCTTGTCGAGCGCATCGACCACAACCTTGATTCGACCATTCTCCCGCCGCAGGTTCAGCGTCACGTCGCCCCCCTCGGCCGGACGCATCGCCCACCGCGTGACCTGCGACCAGAACGCCGCGAAACGCTCCCACTCCGGCCACGTCCGCGCCCACTTGCGGCCCGCGTCCGACGTGAACGCCACCGACCGGCCAAGCCCGTAAGTCCAGTGCGCCAATACCGGGTTCAATTGCCCCCCGGGCAAGGGAGAAACGATCGGGATCTCGACCAGCTCGTTTTCCTTGGGCGATGTCAGCACCAGCCCGTTGATCGGCGGCAAGGCCCCTGACAAACCCGTGACCGGCTCGGTGATCGGTTCGTTGATCACCGGCCGCCAGGCCGTCGATTGCTCAAAAATGAGCGGGCGGGAGATCGTCCGCGCTTCCTTCTGATAAATCCGCGGCAGAGCCTGCGGATTCGTCACATGGTAGAACCGCCCCTTGGTTCGAAGCGCGAGATTGCGCATCACCGCGGCCGCGCGCGGGTCATCGCCATGCGCCGCGGTGAGCACTGTGGTCACGGTCACCTTGCTCGAGACAAGCTGCGCAATCACGCGGTTGGTGGGCTCGGTGGGGTCGCCGTCGCTGATCACCACAATGTGCTTGCTCATCGCGTCCGGGATCGCGTTGAGCCCGCGCATCGCCAGCACCAGCGAGGGATCGAAGTCCGGCATGTCCCCAGGCGTCATCCGGTCGATCGAGCGCAGCATGGCGCCTCGCCCCGCGCCAATCGGCTTCAGCGTGAACAGCCACGCCTCCTGGCCTTCCCAGTGCAGGAGCCCGGCGTAGTCGTAATTGGAAAGCGCGTTGATCGCCGCCTTGGCCACCACCTTCTGCCAGTAATTCCCCTCGGGAATCTCGCTCGCGTGCATGATGAGCGCCATCGCCCCCAGCCCCTGCACCTTCACCGCCTTGATCTGCATGTCGACCGGAAGCGCCTTTTCCACCGGGGTGTTCATCCAACCCCCGGCGCCGAAGCTGTTCTCGCCCCCCAGCATGATCAGCCCCGCCCCCATGTCGTGGCAGTTGGCGGCCAGAAGCGCGTGCTGGCTCTCGGTGAACGACTCCTTGGGCACATTCGCCAGAATGACCACGTCGTACGGCTGGAGCTCGGCAAGGTCGGCCGGCAGCACATCCCCCCCCACGTCGCCGCCGCCGTCAATCCGCGGCGCAGTCAGCACCTTGACCTCGATCTCCTTTTCCCGCAGCGCCTTCACGAGCTCGGCGTGTTCACCGCTTATCCCTTCGATCAAAAGCGCCTGGGCCTTCCCACGCGCGTGGGTGAAACCCTGCGCAACGTTATTGATCGCACGCTTGTCGCCCGAGCCCGCGACCGGCGTGAATTCCGCCGTGAATGTGTAAAAATTTGGCTCGGTGATCAACTGCTGAAGCGTGAACTTGTTTACGCCACGCACAAGCTCCACCGGCGTCGGCGCTTCGTTGCCTGAGGCGGGCGCGCGGCGGCCGTCCGCCTTCTGAAAAATCTGGAGCATCCCCCGCGTGGGCTCGCTCGCCCGGATCACCACGTCGATGTTGACCCGCTCCCCCTTCTTGACGTCGGGCGGAATCGCCACCTTCTCGACAAGCACTTCCTTGTCGTATGTGTACTCGATGGGGGCCACGTCAACCTGCACCCCCAGCGAACGGGCAGCGCGGGCCTGCTCGAGCAGCGTTCCGCGGTTCTCGTTGCCGTCGGAAAGAATCACAATCCGCCGCGCAGTGTCCTGCGGGAACGCCGCGAGCGCCAGCTTGATCGCCGCGCCCAGGTCGGTATTCTCCGCGTTCACCGTGTTCTCAACCGACAGCAGGTTGAGCTCGCTGGGCGCGGGGGGCACCTCCACCCGCGGAGTCGTGCCAAAGAGAATCATCCCCGCCTGATCCCCTTTTCTAAGCTTGCGCGAACTCTCCTCCGCGTATTCCAGCTCGACCTTCTGCAGCTCCTTGGGCACGCTGTTCGACACATCGACCACAAAAAGCGTGGTCAAGCTCTCGCTCCGCTTCACCGACCGCGCCTCGGCAAGCGCGAGCACCACGAGCGTGATCACGAACGAACGCACCCCAATCGCCAGCCCCCGCCGCACCGGGCCAAGACCCGTCAGGCTCCGCCGGCTCGCCCACACCAGCGGCGGCAGGATGAGCGGCAGCAGCAACAGCCACCAGGGCGAGTCGAATCGAATTGTCCAGCCGGACAGACTCATCACGAGCGGCCCCAGATTCCCGATCTACAGGTGAAAACGCTGCACACGGTGATTGTTCGAATCGATGATCGAAACCGCCCCCTCGCGGTCGACCGCAAGCGCAAAGGGGTTGTCAAGCTCGCCCGGCCCGCGCCCAGGCACGCCCCAGACGCCCAGCGAAACCCCCTCGAGCGTGAATTTTTGCACCCTGCTATTTCCATATTCGCATACGTATAAGCATTGATCCGGGCCGATCGCCAGGTCGTATGGAAAGCACATCTCCCCCGCGGCCTCGCCCCGCTTGCCAAAGCAATTGAGCAACTTGCCCTCGAGATCGAAGACCTGGATGCGGTGGTTGCAACTATCCGCCACGAAGAGCCGATCCTGATCGTCAAGCGCGATCGAGCGCGGGCGCAGGAATTCGCCAGTCTCGTAGCCGTGCCCGCCCCATTGCCGCAGCCATTTCCCCGCGGGCGAGAAGACCTGAATGCGATCGTTCTCGCCGTACTCCGACACATAAAAATTCCCGTCGCGATCGGTGACAACGTCAGTGGGATACCCAAACCGGCCCGGCGTCGCCCCCTGCACGCCGTCGCCAATTTGCATCAAAAGCTCCCCCTCGCGCGAGTACACGAGCACGCGGTAAAAATGCGTGTCGGCAACCAGCAGCCGCCCCTGACGATCGATCGAAAGACCCGACGGCCCGTCCACGTTGAACCGCGGCGTGTGCCACGATCTGAGGAAATTGCCGTCCCGGTCGAACACCTGGATCCGGTCCGTGAGGTCCGCAAGATAAAGCTGGTCCGACGCGTCGAACGCCGCCGCGCGCGGCTTGTACAACCGCCCCGGCTTCAGACCGCGCGCGCCCCACACGAGCTCAGGAGCCCGCGCCGCGATCGGCTCGCAACCCGCCGCCCCCGCGCCGAGGATCACGATGCCAGTCCATGCCCAAACCTTGACGGACCACCTCACCCGCAATGCCTCTGCAACACGCCGCCATCCGCTTTTGAAACATCCACGCCTGCCATAGAATCTACAAGCAGATGAACCTCTGACGCAAGTCACAGGACAGTCATCCCGTGGCAATCGCGCCCCGTGAGACGCGCGGGCGCAATCCCCGGGCGGATCATCCAGGGCGCGGGCTCGCAGACGGAGGCAACGGCGTGAACGCAGAATGGCTCGGTCATTGCTTCGAGTTCGTCACGATCGCCGGCCTCGTCTTCGTCGCGGCGTGGATCACCACGCTCGCGGGGATGGGAGTTGCGCTCATCTCGTTCTTTCGCTTGAAAAACGCCGGCTGGATGGAGGAAGCCCGCCGCTCCTGGCCAGCGCGCAGGCTCGGCCTCCTCTGCCACGCGGCCTTGCCGGGCCTTTTTGTCGCGGCGGCGCTCGCTGGATGGAAGCACTGGATCTCCGATCCGCCTCTACTCTCGGCCCTGGGTTACGCCTGGGTCGCCGCCTGCGGGTCGCTCGTCGCCCGCTCGATCCTCGAGCGCAGGATCACGCCCACGTTCCGCTCGATGCCCACGCTCTGGCGGAAGTGGGTCGTGGCTCGATCCCTCACGTTCACGGTGGTCGTCGCCACGATCCTGGCGGTCTACTGGGCCCTGGTGTCCCTGCAATCTCCCGTTCTGGGGTTTGCGATCCTGGGCGTTCTGTTCGCGGTCTTCACGCTCGGGGCCGGGACCCAGCTTCTGTGGCGGCTCGTTGCCGTCTTTGTGCCCGCGCCTGAACGGATAACGCGAATCGTGCGCGAGACCGCCGCGCGGCTCGATCAGCGCCCGCCCTCGGTCTTCGAGATCCGCTTCCCCGCGGCCATCGCCCTGGCGTATCCCATCCCGGGGAACATCGCGTTTTCCACCGAGATGTTCCGCGCCTTCAGCGACGATGAACTGGCCACGATCGCCGCGCATGAACTCGCGCATCTCTCCGAGCCGCGCAGCGTGCTGGCGCAACGGATCGGCTACCGGTTCGCACTCGTCGCCATCGTCGGCGCGGCGATCTGGGGCATGAGCCGGGCGGTTCGCGACCCCTCGGCCATTCAGGGCCATGCCCCGCTTTTGATCGGGATCGGCTTCTGGGTCGCCCTGGTCGTGGTTTCCCGGCGCAACCTGCGGCTGGCGCGGAAAATGGAAGTCCGCGCCGACGCCCAGGCACGCGCAATCGAGGCTGAGCCGGGGCTCTTCGCCCGCACCCTCGCCCGGCTCTATGAAATCAACCGCATCCCCACCGGGCTGAACGCACGCAAGCTCACGCACCCCGACCTGCAAGAGCGGATCGGCGCGGCGGGGGCGGATCGACCCAGGCCCAAACCCCCCTCCCGCGCAACCTACTGGCTCGGCCTGATCACGACCATCGTCTTCGCCGCGGCAAGCGCGATCGTGATCGCCGGGATCAGCATTGCCTTCGAGGCCGAGCCGCCGGACGACTCAGTCGTGCGGATAATTCTCGAGGAACCGGGCCAGCTTCAGGAAGTCCGACCCCGGCTCGATGTAACGGATGACCGTGACCATCGTCTCGGGATCGATCAGGTTGCTGAATGGCACGTAATTCAGCGCGAACTGGCCGGTGACGGAGATCAGCACGCCGTCGAGATTGCGCTCCACGAGCGCCCGGTAGGCGCCCACGCCAAGCTGGCTGCCCAGCACCACGTCAAACGCATGCGGTAACGCGCACCGCGCCTCGTAACCAAGCTGAACCCCCGTCATCCGCCGCTTCTTCCCGGTCTGACGCGTATATTCGTCCTCGACCAGCTTGGCCATGGTCGTGGCCAGCTTGGTCTGCGACAGCGACAAATGGCCGTGATCGTCAAACTTGATCTCGCTCATGTAGCTCATGGGCAAGAACTGCGCCAGCCCCTCGGCCAGAACCACCACGCCGAATTCCTTGTTCTCGGCCTCGCGCAGCCGCATCACCTTCACTATCTTGGCCACCACCTTGTCCACGAGCATGATCTTGCGCTCGGTCGAAACCCCCGTCCTGGGATCGGTGGCCGTCTCGGTGCTCATGAACGACTCGGTGAGGTCCTCGACCGAGATGACCAGGCTCGCCTCGCCCGCAATCGACGCCCCATAGGCCAGCCAGCCCGCGCTTCGACCCATCGATTCCACAAGGAAGTAAAAGCGGTTCGACTCGGCGTCCGCCAGCAGGTTGCGGATCTCGCCCGCAATCGTGTCCACCGCGGTAAAATAGCCAAAGGTAAAATCAATGCCGGGATAGTCGTTGTCGATCGTCTTGGGCACGTGCACCACAGCGATCCGCTTCTCGCTCGCCGGGAGCTGGGCCTGGTATTCACGGAACTTGTTGGCCGTCTTGAGCGTGTCGTCGCCGCCGATCGAAACCAGCGCGTCCACGTTCATCGACCGGAGCGCCTGGTATACCACCCGCAGACCCGCCGAACGCTTGGGATCGGCCAGATGTTTGGGGCTCGTGACATCCTTGCCAGGGTTCGAACGCGCTGTGCCAATCATGATCCCACGCGTATTGCGGGTCCGTCTCAGCCGGCTCTGGTCAAGCACCACATAATCACGCCCTTCCTTGAGCGGATTCTCCGGCGAATACTCCACAAGATGAGCGTAACCGTGCAAAATCCCCAGGACCTCGATGCCGTGGCGATTGAAGGCGGCCGCCGCGGTCGAAATCACCGCGTTGGCCGCGGGTGCGGGCCCACCCGCGAACAAAATGGCCACCCGGCGAATCTCGCGACTCGCACCCGCATCGGACGACGACGAAGCCATCACAAACTCTCCCTTTATCTCTTCTCGATTCGATGATCACATCGGCTACCAGGGCCGGGCCCGCGCCCAGACAGGTCGATCTTCCCGCCGGGCCGACCAGAACAACCAGAACACTAACGCCCCCGATACACCCAGGCAACGCCGATCCCACTAGCCCCAAAACGCCTAAAAATGCAGCACGTTCCCACCCCGCTAAACCTCTCCAGAATAACCGAATCAATTCGTGCGAGCGAGACCCGCCGAAGATGAGTGCTGAATCGATCTTCCATCAGGCGATTTATCTTACCGGGCCCACCGCATCCGGTAAGTCCGCGGTGGGCGTTGCACTCGCTCAGATTCTCAACGCCGAAATCATCGCACTCGATTCGATGACGCTCTATCGTGGGCTCGACATCGCCACCGCCAAGCCATCGCTTGATGAACGGCAAGGCGTCTCGCACCACCTGATCGACGTGCTCGAACCGTGGGAAGCCGCCAGCGTCGCCGCCTATCGCGCCTGGGCCTCAGACGCAATCCAGGCAATTCACGCGCGCGGCAAACGCGCGCTCTTCGTGGGCGGCACGCCCCTGTATCTCAAGGCCCTGCTCCGCGGCCTCTTCGAAGCTCCCGCCGCGAATCCCGAACTCCGCGAACAACTCGAAGCCGACGCCAAAAACGCCGGCCCAGCCGCCCTCCATGCTCGACTCGCCACCCTCGATCCCATCACCGCCGCACGCCTGCACCCCAACGACATCCGCAGAATCGTCCGCGCTCTCGAAATCGCCACGCTCACAGGCCAGCCCATCTCCAGACTCCAGGCCGAACACGATCAACCTGCCCCCGCATGGGTCCCCGTCCACGCACTCGAAATCGATCGATCCAACCTCCATCATCGCATCAACGCACGCGTCCTTGCCTTCTTCGAACGCGGCCTGATCCACGAAGTCCAACGCCTCCGCCAGCTCGACCCACCACTCAACCCAGTCGCTGCCCAGGCCATCGGTTACCACGAGGTCATGCAAATGCTCGACGGGAACCTCGATCAGAACCAGGCAATCACAACCATCCAGGCTCGCACTCGCCAGTTTGCGAAGAGGCAGGCAACCTGGTTTCGAGGGCTCTCCGAGGTCCGCCCCTTCCCGGTCGCACCCGGCGAAGACCCCGCTCAGACCGCCGATCGGCTCGCGGCCGAACTCGGGCCATCCGTCTGAGGCACTTCCCCAATCCCCGAAATCGCGCCGAGCGCTCCCGGTTTTGCCCTTCCGGGAAATCGGCGGTTGTGATATCGACACTTCGGTTTGGGATTCCGCGCGGGTGCTTGAGGATGGCAAGCGCGGAGAGCTCATCCTGAGCTCGTTGTGTCGGAGCCTGCGTCCGACGGGTTGCGAGGGGCCGTTCCCAAGGAGGGGAGCGAATCCATGGGCCGGCGTATTTGGCTTTTCACCGGCGTGTTGCTCGTGGTTCTCAGCCGCGGCGCACATGCGCAGGAGCCTGCGAAACTCGATCTCGAATCCACGCCCACCGATCTCTCGGTGGATGGATTCCCTCCCGTCTCGAGCCTGGACCCGCCCCAGAAGACGACGCCACCCAATCCATCCAACGAGCCCTCCACGCAAGCTCGCACACGCAAGCCCAGGCCCTCCACCCCCCAGAAGACAAAAGACACAAAAGAATGGGGCGCACGCAGCGGCCAAGCCCCCCAAACCATTGACGAACCAACCCCCAGGACAAAGCCTCGCACGGATTCCGGCCTCAAGCTCACCAACATCACCGAGCAAGGCCCCCAGGCCGCGGGCGCTCCACCGGCCACCGCAGGTGATCCCGCCGAGCTCGCCCGCCCCGCGGTCGACCGGCTCCCCCTGGGAAAGCAATCCGTCGCCGTCACCGTCGACGTCCAGGCTCCCCCCAGCATGAACGTCAATCGCGATGCCGTTCTCAAGCTCGTCGTACGCAACACAGGACACTCCGACGCCCTCAATGTCATGGTCATGGACGAGCTCCCCGAGGGCATGACCTACGTCTCCAGCCAGCCCGAGGCCAGGGTCGTCAGCAACTCCCTTCTGAGCTGGCGGATCAGCAACCTACCCGCCGGCCCGGATCGCCTGATCACGGTGACCGTCAAGCCGACTCGATCCGGACCAGCCGAACACGCCGCCACCGTGACCTTCCTCAC
>DAIDHX010000299.1 GCA_027451885.1 Planctomycetales bacterium | reverse complement strand
ATTCCTCCTTGTATAACCACGCGAGGCCCCGGCTGTAGTACGCGGATTCGGATTTGGGATCGAGCCGGACGGCCTCGTTGTAATCGGCGATGGCTTTGTCATATTCCTTCTTGCCCTGCCGCGCGTTGCCCCGGTTGTCGTACGCGTCCGCGTATTTGGGTTCGAGCCGGATGGCCTCGCTCAAATCGGCGATGGCCCTGTCGTATTCCTTCTTGTTGAACCACGCCCTGCCCCGATTGTTGTAGTTAGCAGCAGCCCCGGGATCGAGCCGGATGGACTCGTTGTAATCGGCGATGGCGATGTCGTACTCCTTGCGTTCCATCCAGATGGTCGCCCTCTTGCCGTACGCCCATGCGGCCTGGTCGGTATTCACAAACTGGGTGTAGTAATCCACCGCTTCCTCGAGGGGCACCACCTCCTGCGCGGTGACCCAGCCCTCCACCGAGCCGCTCACCAGCCAGAGCCAGCCGCCGTTTTCCTTCTCCACGGTGTAGACACGAAACAGGCTGCCATCGTCGACGATCGTGGTGCCGACGCGGAGCGGCGCTTCGTTCTTCGTCACGACATTCTTGCCAACCCACGATTGCTGGGCGTGGGCGTGAACTGGGCAGGCGGCTGCGATGCAAAATAGACCGGCGAAGATGGTGCTCTGGCGCAGTGTCATCATGGTGCCTGGTTCCGGGAAAATGGCTTGGGCCCTGGTTGGTTGTTGATCGAGGGTGGGGCAGGAAGACCGGCCCCCTGGAATCCGCGGTCATTCGGCCGGACGCGGGGTGCGCCCTGGTCGCGTTTGCGTCCGGCATCGGAGCGGCGACTCACGGCCCAGTGCCCTCATCCGGTCTCCCCGGCGCGGGGGAGCAAGGCGCGGGGGACGCAGGCACACGCGGCTGCTGTGAACCCCACCCTACCCAGAAGATGCTCGAACCCCGCGAACAGAGCGCGCGGGGGGGAATTTTTTTTGCGCGGGGGGGACGGGCTTAATCTGGCGAGCGGGTTGGCCAGAGAAAGACCTCGTAGAATCCGTTGACGGCGATGGAGCAGGTGGCCAGGGTGCGGCCGTCGGGGCTGAAGAGGATGCGCTCGACCGGGCGGACGTGGCCGTCGAGGGTGAGAACCTCCTGGCCGAAGGCGACATCCCAGATGCGCACGAGGCCGTCGACGTGGCCGGAGGCGAGCCAGCGGCCGTCGGGTGAGAATTGCAGCGCGAGGGGCGGTGACGAGGCGCGCACGGTGCTCAGGGTCGGGCGCAGGTTTTCGAGGTTCCAGAAGATGATCTTGCGATCCCTGCCGCCGGAGGCGAGCCAGCGGCCGTCGGGCGCGAAGGCGGCGGCGTTGACGGTGACGGAATGGCCGGGCCCGCTGGGCGGAATCCGCGCGCCCGAGGGGAGCCGATAGACCGTGGGGTCGTTGCGGTCCCAGTGGTCGATGCTGACGAGCCCGCGATCGTCAAGGGCGGAAATCGTCCCGCCCCACATGCTGAGCTCGACGTGCTCGACCTGGTCCCCGAGCGCCCAGAAATCGCGGGGAAACGCGCCCCCGGCGGAGTCGCCGTTGCGCTCGAGCCATGCGCCCGCGGGGGAGAGGACGAACGATTGGTCGGATCGCGGCGGGGTCTGGAACGCGGCCAGCTTGCGGAGCGTGGGGAGCTCCCAGAGCGTGGTGGCGCCGTCGGATTCATGGGTGAGCATGCGTTCGCCGTTCTGGGAGATCACGGCGTCGAGCACGGGGCGCTGGGTGGGCGCCTTGCCGGCGGCGACCAGGCGGCCGCTGGGCACGTCGTACGCCGAGAACGCACCCCGGTTGTCGCCGATGCGCAGCAGCCCGTCGCGCGTGAGGCCCATGCTGGGCAAGGTCCGCGCGCGGACCTCGATCGCGATCCGATTGCGGTCGCGCGTTTGGTCCCAGAGCCGGACCGAGCCGTCCCGCGCGCCAACGGCCAGGATTCGCGCATCGGGCGACCAGGCCACGCACCAGTTCCAGCCGGGCCCCGCGCTCAGGGTCTCGCGTTCGCCGGTGGCAAGATCCCAGCGGTGGATTCCGCCGTGCTCGTCGCAGGCGGCGAGCACGCGATCGTCGGGAGCAAACGCCACGCTGCGCACGCGGCTGGTGCTCCCGGGCAAGGTGGCCTTGAGACTCCAGTCGCTCGTGCGCCAGAGCCGCGCATGGTCGTCGTTTCCCGCGGTCGCAACCCACTGCCCGTCGTGCGAAAAGACGGCGCACTCGTCGAAGTCTTGAATATCGAGCAAGCGGGCGGCTTCCCGCCCCGCCGCCAGGTCCCAGACGATGGTCGGGCGGTTGGGAGCGGGGCCCCTGCGAGTCGACGCCGCGAGCAGAAGCAGCCGATCGTCGGGCGAGACGTCGAGCGACTGGACCTCGCCGATGTTCAACTGGAACCGGCGCTCGGGCGTGCGGGTGCCGAGATCCCAGAGGATGATCTCGCCCGAGCGGGCGCAGGAGACCAGGCGGTGGGCGTGATGGAGGAAGACGGCGGCGAGGACGTCGTCGGCATGGCCCAAAAGCGTGCTCATAAGAGCACCCGAGCGTGTGTCCCAGAGCGTGATGGCGCGGTCCTGGCCGGCGACGGCGAGGGTTTTGCCGTCGGGTGAGAAGGCGGCCCAGCCGACCTCGTGGGTATGCGCCTGGAGGATGGCGCGGCAACGGCGGGTGGGGACGTCCCAGAGCCGGGTGGTGAAGTCTCGGCTGGCGGTGGCGAGGGTGCGTCCGTCGGGAGAGAACGCGGCGTAGTAGACGTCTCCCTGGTGGCCTGCGAGGGGCGCGGGGGGGAGTGCGAGGAGCCGCTCGAGGTAGAGCCGGGGAAAGCCCTCAAGGTCGGCGGGCTCGGCCGGGGTGGGGAGGGAGTCGATCAGGGCGTGCGCATCGGCGAGGCGGTGGTCGCGGATGTGCTCGCCGGCCAGGCGCAGGCCGCGGAGGTACTGCCTGCGCTCGAGCTCGGTTTCGGCCTTGCGCGCGGCCTGGCGTTCGAGCGCGGCTGCGCTCAGGGCGCGGCGGGTGATCTCGAGCGCGGCGAGCGCGGCGACCAGGAGCCCGGCGGCGATCACGCCCAGAAGCGCAGCCCTGGGGTGCCCGCGGCCGTGGCGCAGGAGCCGCTCGAGCTGGGTCACGGGGCGAGCCTCGATCGGCCGGCCGGCCAGCCAGGCCTCGAGCTCCTCCGCGACGGCGCGCGCGGAGGGATAGCGGTCGCGCGGATCCTTTTCCAGGCACTTCAGGCAGATGGTTTCCAGGTTGGGATCGACGGCCGCGGTCGAGAACCGGGGGGGCTGGGGCGGCCGTTCGCGCACGAGCGTGAGGGTTTCGAGCTGGTTTTCGCCCTGGAACGGGGGCCGGCCGGTAAGGAGGGCGTAGAGGATTGCGCCCAGGCCGTGGACGTCGGTGCGGGGGGTGACGGCGTTGCGCTTGCCGGAGGCCTGTTCGGGCGACATGAAGCTGGGAGTGCCCAGCATGTCGCCGGTGCGGGTGAGGTCGCTCGGTCCATCGAGTCGGCATGCCAGGCCGAAGTCGGCGACCAGGGGTTCGCCGCGGCTGTCGATCAGGATGTTGGAGGGTTTGAGGTCGCGGTGGAGGATCCCTTTTTCGTGGGCGTGGTGCACAGCGCG
Organism: Planctomycetales bacterium; assembly: GCA_027451885.1. GTDB lineage: Bacteria > Planctomycetota > Planctomycetia > Isosphaerales > Isosphaeraceae > JAKBAP01. Next base: position 29,366 of record DAIDHX010000299.1, on the reverse strand, counting down.
GGCGACTGTGGCGAGCAGCCGGGCCGCGCGGGCGGGGTCGCGCGTGTATTCGGGCAGCCGAGCGGCCAGGCTCCCCCCCTCGACCAGCTTCATGCTGTAGTAGCACGCGCCTTCATGCTCGCCGACCTCGTGGATGGGGACGATGTTGGGATGGTCGAGATTGGCGACGGCCTGGGCCTCGTTGCGGAAGCGCGTGAGATCGTCCTTGCCGGCCAGCACGCCGTCGCGGCAGACCTTGAGAGCGACCAGGCGGTCGAGCTTGAGCTGCCGGGCGCGGTAGACGATGCCCATGCCGCCGCGCGCGAGCTCGCCCAGGAGCTTGTAATCGCCGATGGTGCGGCCGACGTCGGCGGGAGGGGCGAGCGCCTCGTCGGCGAGCAAGGACCCCAGCACGCGGAGCGGCTCGGCCAGCACGCTCAAGCGATCCTGAAACGCGAAATGGCGGGTGAGCTCGTCCGCCAGGTCGGGATGCTGCGCGAGCAATGCCTGGCGGTCGGGCGCGCGGGATTGCTCCGCGGCCTGGTAATACGCCGCCAGCACCCGCGCGACCTGTGTTTCGTTGAGAGGGTTCCGGTCCGGATCCGCCGCCATGGCCGATGCGTCACTCAGGATCACGCAACGAGGCTCTTAAAACCTTCCCTCCACGGTACAGCAGACCCGCGATCGATTCCACCGATTTCTCCATCGATTTTGCGACTTCCGCGACGGAAAGACCGCGCAAGTGATGAAGTTCAATCGCGGTGCGCTGGTCGCGCGGCAGATTCTCGATGCCGTGGGCGAGCAGGAGCAGGAGCTCAGCGCGGGCGGCTTTCTGGCCGGGGGTGGATTCTTCGTGCGTGAGCCAGGCGTCGAGCCGGGCGGACGAGCGGTCGAGGATCGTCTGGAGCGAGCGGGCGTGTTCCGGGCCGAACCGGTCGTGCCGGCGAAGATGCTGGGCGACGATGCGGGCGAGGATGGTGTGCAGCCAGGCGAAGCGTTCGGCGTCGGACCGGCCGCGGAACTGGTCCTGCTTTTCGTGGGCGACGAGCAGGGTTTGCTGAACGATGTCGGAGGGATCGAGCAGGCTTTGCAGGCGGACGTCGAGCGCCAGCCGCGCCGGCAGGCGGAGGTAATCCGCGTAGGCTTCGAGCGGGCGGAGGAGGCTGTTGTTCTCGTGCGGCATCGCGCGACCTCACGATGAATCTCGGAGACGCCGGCGTATGAGTATGCCACGCGGCGGCCGCCAGGCAAGAGCCTGCCGGCGCGGAGCGTTGCACAGGCCCGGGGCATGGGAAGCGCGTGGCGGTCAGCCCAGTTCGCTGGCGCGTTCGGCGTCTTGCAGGTAGAGGATGCCCAGTGTGCGGAGCTCGTTTCTGACACCCGCGCGGGTTTCGGGATCGGGTTCGGCGGCGACGTTGGCGGCGATCTTGATGAGCTGGATGAGCAGGTGGGCGATGTTCCGGGTGCGCTCGGGCGGCAGGCCGGGGAAGCGTCTGGCGAGGATCTGGGCGACCCGGGCGCGTCTGCTGCGCTTGAGCTCGGCCGCGCGCGTGGAGGCTTCCGCGCGGGACTCGATGAGGGTGGCCATGGCCGCGCGTTCGCGCTCGAAGCCCAGGAGCAGGTTGAGAAATGCGTCGACGAGGGGGGGGATCGCGGCGGCGGCGGCGATGTTCTCAATGGCGGCCAGGGCCGCGTCGAGCTGGGCGTCGCAACGTTCGAGCACGGCGTCGGCGAGGGCTTCCTTGCTGGGAAAGAACTGATAGAGCGAGCCGATGGGCGCGGCTGCGCGGGCGGCGACCTCGGTCATGGTCGCGGCGTCATATCCCTTTTCCGCGAAGAGCGCAACGCCCGCCTCGACGAGCTCGGAGACCCGCTTCCGCCCGCGCGCGCGCTTGGGCGCGCGCGGGGCGTGCCTGTCGTTCGGGGTTGACATTTGCGAGGACTCCCTCATAAAATCGATTTGTGAGGCAAGCCTCATATTACCACCCCGGCCGCCGGGCGTCACGTCCCTGGCGTCCCTGTTTGTTTCCGGCGAGGTTGAGCATGAACCTGGATGCGCGTTCGACTGCGCTTGTGATGATCGACCTGCAGAATGGCGTGCTGGGGCGGGCGACGTATCCGCGGCCGGGGGCGGAGGTGCTGGCGGCGGCGGCGCGGCTTGCCGCGCGGTTCCGGGAGGCGGGTGCCCTTGTGATCTGGGTGCGGGTGGCGTGGTCGGCGGATTTCGGCGATGCGCTCAAGCTGCCGGTGGATGAGCCGTTTGCCGCGCCCGCGGGGGGATTTCCGCCGGGGTTTATCGACTTTCCGCCGGGGCTTGTGGCCGAGACCGATCTGGTGGTCACGAAGCGGCAATGGGGTGCGTTTTACGGCACCGATCTTGAGCTCCAGCTCAGGCGCAGGGGGGTGCAAACGATCGTGCTGGGGGGGATCGCGACCAACTTCGGCGTGGAGTCGACAGCGCGTGAGGCCTGGGAGCGGGGGATCGCGGTGGTGATCGCCGAGGACGCGGCGGCGAGCCTTTCGGCCGAGGCGCACCAGTTCGCGGTATCGCACATCTTGCCGAGGATCGCGCGGGTTACGCGCTCGGACGCCATTTCATTCAAGGATGAATAAATGCGAGAAGAACGGGGGCGTGAGGGTTCCGTGTTCTGGGAGTGGGCGTTGCTGGCGGCGGGCACGGGGGTGCTGGTGCCGGTCCTGCTTCTGGTGAGGCTGCCGGCGGCGTGGTTGCTGGGTTCGTTGCTGGCGGGAGTGGTGGTGGGGGTTGGGGGTGGGCGGATCCGGCTGCCGCGCTCGAGCCGCGTGGCCGCGCAGGCGGTGATCGGCTGCATGATCGCCGCGCGGGTGACGCCGGAGTTTCTGGAGCGCTTTGCGCGGCAGTGGCCGGTCTACCTGGGCGTGACGGTCTCGACGCTGCTGGCGAGCAGTGTGCTGGGTTTTGTGCTTGCGAGGCGGGGGCTGTTGCCGGGCACGACGGCGATCTGGGGATTATCGCCGGGCGGGGCGAGCACGATGATGCTGCTGGCCGAGGCGCACGGCGGCGATCACCGGCTGGTGGCGTTCATGCAGTATTTGCGGGTGCTGTGCGTGGCGGTGCTGGCGTCGCTGGTCGGCCGGGGCGCGGCGGGATCGGGGGGCCTCGTGGCGGGGGCGCTGCGCGATTCTGGGCCTGGGGTTTCGGCCGTGATCACTGCGCTCCTCATCGCGGGGGCCGGCCTTGCGATCTCACGCCTGGCGCGGCTGCGGTCGGGGCCGCTCATGGTTCCGTTGTTCCTGGGCGCGGGGCTGCAGGCAGCCGGATTGGTGCGGATCGACCTGCCACGCTGGCTGCTGCTGGGGACGTTCGTGGTGCTGGGCTGGGGCGTTGGGCTCCAGTTCACACGCGCTGGGCTGGCGCATGCCGCACGGTCGATTCCCTGGGTGCTGGGCTCGATCCTCCTGCTCATGGCCTTCTGCGGCGCAGTGGCGTGGATTCTGCACAGCGCGGCCGGCACCGACCTGCTCACCGCGTATCTGGCCACGAGCCCAGGCGGTGTCGACGCCGCCGCCGTCATCGCCGCCGCCACCAATGCCGATCTCTCATTCGTGATGGGCCAGCAGACCGTGCGCGCTGTGCTCGTCATGATCGTGGGGCCCGCGCTCGCGCGTGGAGTCGCACGCGGGGTCGCCGGCGGCCTGCCCCGGGAGGTGTGACGCACGCCCTGGCTACCGCACGCCAGGCTTCGTCACCGTCACGCTCCTGAGGAAATACTTGTTGTAGACGTTGCCGTCGGATTCGAGCGTGAAGTGGTAGCCCCACATGCCCACGAACTGGGGGTCGTCGAGCCTCCATTTGACCTCGTGCCATTCCTGGTCGTCGGGCACGGTGTACCAGTTGAGACTCTTGAAGCCGGCCGTGGATTCGTAGACCAGCTTGAAGCCGGCGTTCACGTTGGTGGGTCCTCTGCGCACAACGACCGCGATCTCGATCGGCTCGGTGGTATAGGAGAGGAAGTTGGGATCGACCACGAAGGCATTGCCGCCGGGGATGTCCCCCGCGCGCGCGGAGCCGCCGTAACCGAGCACCGCATCGGCCACATCATCGCCTGAAAGCGAATGCAAGCCTTTCTCGGCATGCCGCGCGCCCATGGTCATGGACACCGAGCGGGCGGCTGAGTAGTCGCCGTTCCAGGGGAAAGGCCTGTTCTTGTTGGCCTGGGCCTGGGCGATGAGATCCTCGGGCGCGCTCAGCAGCAGCATGGGCGCGGAGGAGAGCGTGAACTTGCTGCCGCGGAACGACCGGCCCGAGACGGGGTCCAGGAAGCGCGTCGGCTGTTTGAGGTCGATGTGCCCGGTCCGATCTCGGTGGCCCCAGGCGACGATCGCGGTCCCTTTCGCGCCCGCGAACGCGAAGCCGTACTCGCGCCCGGCGAAGAGGACCCAGCCCAGGTAGGCGGGGCGATCGCCCAGATGCTCGATCAGCCTCGCGAGCGCATGATACGCCGGCCGCGGCCGGCCCTGGCCGTCGAGCAAACCCATGGGGCCGCTGTCGCCGTCCATGCCCTCGAACCAGTTGACGCACGCCACACCCTGCGCGATCGCCATGGTATACGCTTTCACGAGCGCGTACGCCTGCCGGGGCGCACCCTTGCCCGCGTCCGAGCCCAGCTCGGTGAAGACGATCGGCACGTTGCGACGCGCGGGGTTTTGCGCGCTGAGCATTTTGCGCACCGTGGGCACGATGCTCATGTAGAGCGCTTCGGTGCCGGCGTCCGACGCAACGCTGTCGAGTACTTCATAGGGATGGAGCACGATGTAGTCGAAATGATCCTTCGCGCCCGCCTTGATCGTTTGCTCGAGATAATTCACGTGCACCGATTTCGCGGCGAGTCCCACGAGCGCGGAGGGATCGACGGCCTTCACGGCGTCGTGAGCGGCGATCACGATCCTGGCGTAATCGGCGGGGGTCTGGTCGCGCCCGGTGAAGTTCGGCGGCTCGTTCCAGACCTCGAAGCAGTGAACCTTGCCTTTCAGGTGCGTGGCGAGCTGCCGCACATAATTCGACCACCCGGGCAGATTCTTGACGGGCAGGCTGCCGGGCGCGTCGAGGGTGTTCCAGCGCCCCTTGCCAATCAAAAGCGCACCGAAGGAAACGCCAAGCGAATCGAGCGCGTGCATCTGGTCGTCGAGTGCGTTCCAGGTCCACTTGCCGGGTTCGGGCTCGAGCGCGTCCCAGCTTGTCTCGCAGGTGCGGTGGAAGCGCAGGCCGATCCGCGCCATCTGGGGCATCCAGCGCGCGTTGTCGGCGGCGGCGCGATTATTGATGTAGCAGCTTCCAATTCCGAAGGGGCTGGGGAACACGGCGGAGGGGGTTTGAGCGCCATCGCCCGCCCACCCGCGGTCCGCCGCGAGCAGCAGGCCGATCAGAGCGCCCAGGATCCTGACTCCGAGGGAACGATCGATGCCTCGAACGAACGGTCGCATGATCCCGGCCTCCCCGACCCCGCGCGCCTCAGGCAAACCCGCGCCATGGTACGTGACGCGAGCCGGGCAAGGGAAGCAAGCGCTTCGGGCGCGCGTCCCCAACCGGCATTGGCTCGCCGGGGATCACAGATCATCCAGGAAGCACGCCGAGAGACTCGGTTCTTGCGCGGCCCCGGCGCGAAGGTCAGGCGCCTGTGGAAAATCAGCTCAAGCGGGGGATGTTTCGCGCATGGCGGCATGATACATTTTTCCAGGTGCTCGATGCCTGAGCTGTTTTCTTCACCCTGGCGGTGCGCGCGGCGTCTGGCACCGAGGGATCTGGGGACGTCATGCTCGCGAAACTTGCCTCGTACACGCTGGTGGGGATCGACGCGACGCCGGTCGAGGTGGAAGTGGATGTTTCGTACTCCGAGCAGCCAAGGACGGTGCTCGTGGGGCTGGCCGAGGCCGCGGTGCGGGAGAGCACGCACCGGGTTGAGCGCGCGATTGTGAACTCGGGTTATCGCCGGGCGATCGACCGGGTGGTGATCAATCTCGCCCCCGCGGACTTGAAGAAGGACGCGAGCGGGTTCGACCTGCCGATCGCGCTTGGCTTGCTGGTGGGGAGCGCCCAGGTTGCGCTTGATCGGCCGGGATCGTACGCGGTGGTGGGCGAGCTGGCGCTCACGGGCGAGACGCGCCCTGTGAAGGGCGTGCTGGCGATGGCGCTTCAGGCCGCGGCCGAGAAGCGGGACGGCATTCTGGTGCCGGAGGCGAACGCGGCCGAGGCGGCGGTCGTGGAGGGCGTGTCGGTCTACCCGGTGGGGAGCCTGATCGAGGCGGTCGGGTTCCTGAGCGGCCAGGTGGACATGGACCCGCGTTCGGTCGATCTCGATGAGGTCTTCCGCCAGCTTTCGCAGACCGAGGACGACTTTGTCGACGTGAAGGGTCAAGACTACGCCAAGCGGGCGCTTTTGATTGCCGCGGCGGGCGGGCATAATGTGCTCATGATCGGGCCGCCGGGGACGGGCAAGACGCTGCTGGCCAAGCGTTTGCCGACGATTCTGCCAGCGTTGACCCCGGCTGAGAGCCTGGAGACAACGCGGATCTATAGCGCAATGGGGCTGCTCAAGCCGGGTCAGGCGCTCATGGCGGTGCGCCCGTTTCGGCCGCCGCATCATTCGGTGAGCGACGCGGGACTGGTCGGCGGCGGCACCACGCCCCAGCCGGGCGAGATCAGCCTGGCGCACAAGGGGGTGCTCTTTCTCGACGAGATGCCCGAATTCAACCGCAAGACGCTGGAAGTGCTGCGGCAGCCGCTCGAGGAGGGCAGCGTCACGATCTCGCGGGCGCTTCGGAGCACGACCTTCCCGGCGGATTTCATCCTGGTCGCGGCGATGAATCCCTGCCCCTGCGGCTACCGGTCCGACCCGCGCAGGGCGTGTAGCTGCACGCCGCCGCAGGTCGAACGTTACCTGAGCAAGATCTCCGGCCCGTTGCTCGATCGCATCGACCTGCACGTGGATGTGCCCGCGGTGCCGTTCGCCCAGCTTTCCGAGATGCCGCCGGGGCCGACCTCGGCCGAGCTGCGCGAACGCGTGCTCGCCGCGCGGGGGCGCCAGAGCAAGCGCTTCGGCGCGAAGAGCATGCTCGTCAACGGCCGGATGACCCCGCGGCAGATTCGCAAGTACTGCGCGCTCAAGCCCGAGGCCTCAAGCCTGCTCAAGGCCGCCATGGAAGACCTGGGCCTCTCCGCGCGGGCGCATGACAAGGTCCTGCGCGTGGCCCGCACCATCGCCGATCTCGACGACCTCGACGAGATCAAGCCCCAGCACATCGCCGAGGCCGTGGGCTACCGCTCGCTCGACCGCGGCGTGTTCACCTGATGCCCTGGCAAGGCTCAACCGGCCCGCGGATGCCCCGCGCAGCGCGAGAACGCCAGTTCATAGGAACATGTGCTCAAAAAACACGCCACGGTCGCAAATCCGGGGTTTGCGCTCTCGCGATTTCCTCGCGTGAATTCCGCCTCTGGTCAAGAAGGGGGCTGGCTGGATCGGCCTGAGTGCGGGCGTTCGCCTGGGCCTGGCATGCGACAGCCTGGCCGTTTGGGCTCGGGCTCGCGTGAGAAACGCGCATGGGGCCGGTTGCGGCCTGGAGAGAGATCAGTGCGGCAAAGCCCAACCATGCCATCGTGGCTGGCGAACGCGAGCGAGGATCCATCGGGGGCGAATTCGAGCGCATGGACGTGCCCCGAGAACTCGCTGATCGAGTGCAGTTCCTGGGCGGTGAGGACGTCCCAGAGGCGGATTGGGCCGGATTCACCCGCCGAGGCCAGAATGCGGCCGTCGGGAGAGAACGCAGCCGCGGTGAATTTTTCCGCCCCGTGAAGCGCGCGCTTAAGTCGCCCCGCGGTGACGTCCCAGACACCGATCGTGGAATCCGAGGAAGCGGAGGCGAGCGTCTCGCCGTCGGTTGAAAAGGCCAGGTCCTGGACGGTGTCGCGATGCCCCTTGAGGATTCGCACGCACGCGCCTGTGGAGAGATCCCAGATCCGGATCTGCCTGTCCGCGCCCCCCGTCGCCAGAAGATTGCCCCGCGGATGAAAGGCGAGCGCACGCGCCTTGCCGGTATGGCCGCTCAGGGTCCTCCTGAGCTTGCCGCTTCCAACCTCCCAGATTCGAATGCTGCCGGAGTCGTCAAGATGTGCGGAGGCGAGGATCTGTCCCCCGGGTGCCACGGCGATCGCGGCGGTGGTGCCGATCCCAGCGTGCCAGCCGCGGAGCCGGGCGCCGGTGACGGGATCCCACAGCCGGATCGATTCGCGGTCGTCGTCGTCGCTGCCGGTTGCGAGGAACCCGCCCTCGGCGGAGAAAGCCACGCTCCAGGCCTCGTCATCGTGGGAGCCGAGCCGGATTGAGCGAGGCGCGCGGTTGGGGAACCAGCGCGCGATGGTTGGTCCCGCGGCAATCAGGACCGACGTGCCATCGCTGCTGAAGAGCAGGTCGGAGACCCCCTGGCGGCGGCCGGGATAGACGCACAGGGGTTTGCCGCTGGCGACATCCCAGAGCGTGAGCGGGGTCGCGCCTCCGGGGAGAGCCCACTCTGAGGTTGCGAGCCGGGCGCCATCGGGAGAAAAGGCCAGATGGAGGACTGGATTTTCGCGGCCCGTTGGACCGATCGCGATCGTGACGCGCTTTCCCGTTCCGAGCGAATGAAGCTCGATCGACCCCGTGAAGGAAGCCACGGCGAGCGCACGGGCGCCGGGGCCAAGCGCAAACGCGCGCACTGGCCCGTCGCTGATGCATCGATAGAGTTCCTTGCCGGTCGCGACCTCGCGGCAAGAGACGAGTCGGCCGCCGAACACCGCGGCGATGGCTTGCCCGTCCGGGCTGGTTGCGGCCACGACCTGATCGCCAAATCGCGCAGCGTCGAACGACCAGACCGCGGAGTTGCTTTCCGATGCCAGGGACCATCGATCCGGGTCGCCTTGAGGAATGCTCCTGAAGTGAACAACGCGACCGTTGGCCACGCAAAAGTTCCCCTCGGGATGCTCCACGGAGCGCAGCTCGAGCCGGGTAGGACCGTACGAAAGACTGTAGGTGCGGATTTCACGGATCTGCGAAAGCGAGCGATCCCCGGCCCGCTGCTCGGTTACGAAGGCGTCGATGACAAGCGCGGGTTCGGTGCTCGAGAAGGACGGATTCGCGGTTGAGCGGGCTGCAAGGTCTGGAATGCGAGCGAGTTCTCCCCCGCCGGCGGTTTCCCAGAGGACGATTTCCACGCTGGTATCGCCGTCGCCGTGCGCGGTCGAGGCGAGAAGGCTGCCATCCTGCGTGAAGACCAGTCGCCGGATCGGTCGCGTGTGTGCCTTCAAGACCGCGCGTTGACGCCCGGTCGCCTGATCCCAGAGCCGGATTTCACCTTGCTCGTCGCCGCTGGCGAGCAGCCGTCCCGCGGGGCTTTCGGCCAGCACAAGTACATCGCGATCGTGGCCGTGGAGCCGATCGACGTCGCCGGTGGCACGATCCCAAAGAACGTGCCAGACGAAATCGCGCGGATCATCCTCACCGGGATGCGCCACCTGGTCCTGGAGGATGTCCTGGGCGCGCTCGAACTGCCCGGTTTCAATCGATGCGCTCGCGAGCCTGAGCTGGGCGGCGTGCAAGTGCCGGTCGGCCTCGCGCCGATGGCGGTTGGCGAGCTGCGCGTTGCGATCAGCGCGTGCGACCTCGGCCTCCAGTTTGGCGCTATGGTCCCGCAGCCAGATCGTGTACTGAAACATCGCCGCCGTGAGAAAGACCGTCGCGAACAGCAAGCCAAGCGCGACCGTGAGCACGATTCGCCTGTGGCGGCAGGCCCACTTCAGGGATCGATGGGCGAGACTGGGTCGCCGTGCGAGGATGGGGCGATCATCGAGAAAGCGCCTTAAATCCGCGGCCAGTTCCGCGGCCGTCGCGTACCGCTCCTCAGGCGCCTTGGCCATGGACTTGAGCACGATGGTTTCAAGATCAGCCGGGATTCTGGGTTCGAGCTTGCGGGGCGCGATCGGCTCTGCCTCGACGATCTTGCGCAGGATCTCGATTCGATCGTTGCCCGGGAAAGGCGCAGTGAGCGTCAGTAATTCGTAGAGCGTGGCGCCGAGCGAGTAGACGTCGGTACGGCCGTCGAGCGGCACGCGGTGAGCTTGCACCTGCTCTGGGCTCATGTACCGTGGGGTGCCGAGCGCCTCGCCGGTTTGCGTGAGCTCGAGCCCTCCCCGAATCCGCGCCAGGCCGAAATCCGTAACCCAGAGATTGCCATTGTCGTCGAGTAACAGGTTCGAGGGTTTTATGTCCCGGTGCACGATCTCGTGCGCGTGGGCGTGCGTCAGGGCAAGGGCGGCCTGATGCGCGAGCCTGGCGGCATCACGATCGAACGACAGGCCGCAGTCGAAGATCGGCCGCCGCGGAGGAGCCAGGCCGGTTTCGTTCACGGCTGGCAAGGTGCTCGGTCCGCGCTTCAGATCCTCGATGATCCGTGCGAGGTCCCGCCCCTGGATGTACTGCATCGCGTAGTAGGGAATCCCACCTGCTGATCCCGTGGCGTAAACCGGCACGATATGCGGGTGCCGCAGGCTCGCCGCCGCCTGCGCCTCAACCTGAAACCGGCGGAGCCGACGCGGATCGACCCCCGGCGGTGAGAGCAGAACCTTGACCGCGACTCGCCGCCCCAGCGAGATCTGGATCGCCTCGTAAACGACCGCCATCCCGCCCCGGCCAAGTTCCCGCAACAGGCGGAAGTCCCCGAGATGGGGCAGATGAGGCCCTGGCGGCAGGCCGGCAATCGAGCGACCGACCAGATCGCCCGAGTCCAGATTCCAGCCCGTCGACCCAGAGTCTTCCCAGTCGATGCTGAGATCGACCTCGCCGGAATCGGCATCTTGCGTGGAACCAGATGCTTGCCGATCGAGATCCTCGTCGAGGGAGATGTCGTGAAGCGTGTACCTTGATGAGTTGCTCATGATGCTCCGCCTGAGCCGCACTCGGGTCAGAAGCCAGTCCGCGGCTCTCCATCGACCTGGGCCCGGCGCCTTTTCGTTCTGGTTCACCACGGCCGGAACACGCGCCCAAGGTCCCCAGAGCGCGAGATCGGGTGGAGCTGGATCTAACGATGCGGCGTCACTTCGCAAGGTTGCCCAAACCCCCGCGAGCAACGCCTGGAAAGCAAATTGTCAGGAAACGTTAATGCGAATCCTGGTTTAGTGTGATTTGGAGGGAAGAGTTCCCTACACATAAGAACGGATACTGGAGCGGATTGGCGACATTTGATGACTCCCAGGGGAGGTAGTGGATGCGGTTTAGAAGCCGCTTGCGCCGACGACCTCGTTGCCGGCGCGTGTTGTGAGGACTTGCCAGACGTGGAACCCGGTGCTGGGTGAGAGCTGGAAGAGCCCGGCGGCATCGCGAATGACCCCGCGCGGCGCGGCCCGCACGGGATCGATTTCCCAGGAGTCGATCGTGTCCTTGATGAACTTGACCGCACCGTCCACGAAGACGACGTTTATACCCCCTGGATGCTTGCTGGATGCTGCGCCGATGAAGGCGCGGCAGAGGCCGTCTCCGTATTCATCGCGAATCGATCCCTGGGGGTTCACGGGGAAGAACGACGTGAAGATCGTGGAGCCATACCAGCCCGCGGCCCATTGCGGTCCCTCGAGGATGCGTTCGGTTTCATCGTTCAGGATCGAGACGGCATGCTCGGCGTAGAAGATCGTGTTGCTGAGCCCGTCGGTGATCGCGCTCAGAGGGATCGCACTTTCGCGGTAGAACAGGCCGTTGCTTTGCCCAAGACGGGCGGGATCGCGGCTGTGCTGAAACCAGGTGCCGGCATTGCCCGCATAACTTGTGTAAGCGATGGGGAAATGGCCGTAATAGAGGAAATCGTGGCCTCCTTCGAAGAATCGGTCGCTGGAAAAAAGCTCGCGAAGCGCCGCGCTGGGGTCGCTCGGGCAGTGATAAAGATCGAGGCTCGTACCAAGGATCGTCGTGTTTGCGGCGGCCCAGATGCACCAGTCGAAGTTGACTGCGTTGAAGAGTACGGCCTGATCAAGGAACGGCAGAATCGCAACCTGCTGGCTTGCGGTATTGAAATCTTGAGCGAACTGGACTCCAGCCGGGAGGACGCCCCAGGAATCCGCGTAATTTGAAGTTGCAAGCGCGATCTGCCGCAGGCGAGAGCCGCACGTCGAGCGCCTGGCCGACTCGCGCGCGGACAGGGCGGCTGGGATCACGATCGCGATCACAAGCCCCACCAGGGCGATCACAACCAGGATCTCGATCAGCGTCAGACCCCTGCGCGATTGCTCACACATCCCAGCGCGCATCGGCGGCCTCGAGATTCCGATTTCATGTTCCTTTCGTCCTGAACGACGCCCGGGCCGTCTCGACGAATGAGCCCTTACCGCTTCAACACGGATTTCGGTCGCAGCTCGGACGGTGCGTCAGGGACTGTTGCCCCGCTTGAGCGAAAATGGGTTGCCTCGAAATGTGAAAGGAGGGAAACCGCGTGGAACCCTTCCTTCGAATCGAGCCAGCGAAGGACTTTCTCGAAGGAAAGCGAATACTCCGTGCGTTCAAAATGTTCAAGAATTCGCTGACTGGATTCTCCCTCCCTGCGGCGTGCGGGTCAAGCGTGCAGCGGAGGCTCCTGCCGTCTCGCGGTGCGGCGAGGTTCGTGTTTCGTTGGGGAAATGCGGATCGCACATCGACCGGGTTGCGTATAAAATGAGAGGATCACGCCGGGCACGGGGTACAGCCTGAACCTGGGTTGCCCCGCGACCAACTGCGCCGCTGGCGTCTCCAGGGAGCGACCGTTCATGCATCCGAACGCTTCGCGGTCGAGCCGATCGCTCAGCCTTTTCGGGGCTCGGAGCCCGTATCGATCGCGTGTGGGATCAATCGTACTGGCAGCGATGATGTCAGGGTTGATCGCGATCCCGGTCCGGGGCGCTTCGGACCGGCCGAAGCTGGAATACAACCGCGACATCCGCCCGATTCTGGCTGAGAACTGTTTCGCCTGCCACGGTCCAGATAGCGCAGCGCGGAAGGCCGATCTGCGGCTCGACCAGCGTGACGCGGCGATTCACGCCGGCGCGATCGTGCCGGGCAAGCCGGACGCGAGCGAGCTTGTCCTGCGAATCCATTCCAGCGACGCGGCCGAGGTCATGCCGCCGAAGGAGACGACCAAGACGCTCTCCGCGGCCGAGCGCGCCACGCTCGCGCGCTGGATTGCGGAAGGGGCGGAATACCAACCCCACTGGTCGCTGATCGCACCCAGGCGGCCGCCTTTGCCCGCCGTGAAAGACCCGGCCTGGGTGCGCAACCCGATCGATCGCTTCGTGCTGGCAAAGCTCGAGGAAATCGGCCTCAAGCCCGCGCCCGAGGCTTCTCGCCGAACGCTCGCGCGCAGACTGTCGCTTGATCTTACCGGCCTGCCGCCCGATCCCGCAGCCGTCGAACGGTTCGTGCACGATGCCTCGAAAACCGCCTACGAAGACCTGGTCGATGCGCTTCTCGCACGTCCCGAATGGGGCGAGCATCGGGCGCGTTACTGGCTCGACCTGGCTCGTTACGCCGATACGAACGGCTATCACTTTGACAATTATCGCGAGGCCTGGGCCTATCGCGACTGGGTGATCCGCGCGTTCAATCGCAACCTGCCGTTCGACCGATTCACGATCGAGCAAATCGCCGGCGACCTGCTGCCGCACGCCACGCTCGACCAGCAGGTGGCCTCCGGCTTCAATCGCTGTAACGCCACCACCAACGAAGGCGGGGTAATTCCCGAGGAGTACCAGGTTCTCTACACGCGCGACCGCACCGAGACCGTGTCGCTCGTCTGGATGGGGCTCACCGCGGGCTGTGCGGTGTGCCACGATCACAAGTTCGATCCGATTTCTCAGCGCGAGTTTTATGCGCTGTCGGCGTTTTTCAACAACACGACCCAGCCGGTGATGGACGGCAACGTGCAGGACACGCCGCCGACGCTGTTCGTGCCAGCCGCGAACGATCGCAAACGCTGGGAAAGCCTGCAAGCTGAAAAGTCCGCGATCCGCGCGGATCTGGAAAAGCGCGCGCGAGACGCCCGGCCCGAATTCACGCGCTGGCTTGGCGCGCTTGAGCCCGAGACGCTCCGCGCGCTTGCGCCCTCGAACGGGCTCCAGCTCGAGGCGCTTGATCTTTTGCCGGGCGAGCGGCCGAGCGTGAAATCGTACGCGGCCGATTTCGGTGACTTTGAGAAGGATCACGCATTCTCCTTCGGCGCCTGGATCAAGATCCCGAACGCCGGTGGCACCGGGTCGATCTTCGCCCGGATGGACGACCGCAACAACTACCGCGGCTGGGACCTCTGGTTGGAAGGCGCCCGCGTGGCCACGCACCTGGTGCATCACTGGTCGGACGACGCGATCAAGGTCGTGACCAGCCAGGGAATCCCCATCGGCGAGTGGGTCCACGTGATGGTAACGTACGATGGCAGCGGCAAGGCCGGCGGCGTCTCGATCTACGTCGACGGCCGCAAACGTTCCACCGAAACCCACGCCGATTCGCTCAAGGGCTCAATACGCACCGCGGTCGCACTCAAGCTTCGCCAGCGCGAGACCGGCTCGAAGCTCGAAAATGTGCTTGTGCATTCGCTACGGATCTATGACCGTGTTCTCGACGCTCGCGAGACGAACATCGTGATGGGGCTGCCGGGCGTCCGTTTACTGGCCGCCGCGGCCGAAGCGGATCGCACCCCCGGAGAGCTCGAGCGTGCCTACCGATTCTGGCGCGAGGCGTTTGATCCCGTGTCGCGCGCGCTCCTGGAGCGCAGGGCGGACGTCGATCGCGCGCTTGAACCCTTGGTTGCGCGCGGCACGAAGGCGCACGTGATGCACGAGCGCAGCGAGGAGGCGATGGCCTACGTCCTCTTCCGCGGCGAGTACGACAAGCGCAGAGACCCCGTCAAGCCGGCCACTCCCGCCGCGCTCCCCACGTGGCCCAGGGATCTGCCGCGGAATCGCCTGGGGCTCGCGGAATGGCTGGTACGCCCCGAGCATCCACTCACCGCGCGGGTTGTGGTCAACCGCTTCTGGCAAGAGGTCTTCGGCGTCGGACTGGTGAGCACCACCGGCGACTTTGGCGTGACCGGCGAGCTGCCGTCGAACCAGAATCTGCTCGACTGGCTCGCGGTCGAGTTTCGTGATTCCGGCTGGAATGTGAAGCGGCTCTTCAAGCTGATGGTCACATCCGCCACCTACCGCCAGTCGGCCGTGGTTACGCCCGAGAAACGCGCGAAGGATGCACAGAATCGCCTGCTCTCGCGCGGGCCGCGATTCCGCATGGACGGCGAGATGGTGCGCGACGCCGCGCTCGAGGCCGGCGGCTTGCTGGTGCGCAGGATGGGCGGACCGAGCGTCAGGCCGTATCAGCCCGAGGGCGTGTGGGAAGCCGTTGCCATGCCTGAAAGCAACACGCACTTCTATGTTCCGGACCACGGCGAGAAGCTCTACCGCCGCTCAGTCTACACCTTCTGGAAACGAAGCGCACCCCCGGCGTCGTTCGAGATCTTCAACGCCCCCACGCGGGAAACCTGCACCGTGAAGCGCGAGCGCACCAACACCCCGCTGCAGGCGCTCGTTACTCTGAACGACCCCCAGTTCATCGAGGCCGCGCGCGGCCTGGCCACACTGGCTCTCAAGCACAAGTTCGCGCGCGAGGAGGACCGCATCGACTGGATGTGCACGCGGCTGATCGCGCGGCCGCTGGGCGCCGACGAGCGGCCCGCTGTGCTGGTTTCGCTCGAGCGCCTGGCACAGTGGTACCAGTCCCGGCCCGAGGAAGCGCTCAAGCTGATCAACGTGGGAGAGTCCAGGCCCGATGCCGCGCTCGATCCCGGCACGCTCGCAGCCTGGACAATGCTTGCAAATGAGCTCATGAATCTTGATGAATTTCTGAACAAATAAATAGAAGTTTGTGCGCTGGCGCGAAAGCCAGACGCCGGCGATCGAGCGGAGGCTGCCATGGATCCGATCCGAGAATACATCCGCAACGAAACGCGCAGGCAGTTCCTGGCACGGGGCTCGAACGCCGTGAGCTGGGCTGCGCTCGCGTCGCTGCTGGCGAAGGACGCCGCCGCGGGCGACGCTGATCGAACCCAGCACGCCGCCCAGGCGCTTAAGGCGCGTACCCACTTCGCGCCCAGGGCGAAGCAGGTGATCTACCTGCATATGGTCGGCGGGCCGCCGCAGATGGATATGTATGACTACAAGCCCGTCATGGATCGTTGGTACGACAAGGACCTGCCGGACTCCATCCGCCAGGGCCAGCGCCTGACCACAATGACGTCGGGCCAGAAGCGATTCCCGATCGCCCCTTCACGCTACAAGTTCACCCAGCGCGGCAAGTGCGGCATGTGGGTCTGCGAGCTCCTGCCTTACACGTCGCGGATCGTCGACGACATGTGCTTCATTCGCAGCATGCACACCGAGGCGATTAACCACGAGCCCGCGATTACTTACATGCAAACGGGCAACCAGGTCACCGGCCGGCCTTGCCTGGGGGCATGGGTTTCCTACGGCCTGGGATCGCTCAATGACAACTTGCCCACCTTCGTGGTGCTTGTGGCCCGGCCGACCAATACCGAGCAGCTCCAGGCGATCTCGGCCCGGCTCTGGTCGTCCGGTTTCCTGCCGGGTGAGCACGCTGGGGTGTCGTTCCGCTCCGGCGGCGATCCGATCCTCTACATCAACAATCCTCCCGGGGTCTCGGCGGAGGTCCGTAGAGCCACGCTCGACGGCCTCAAGGCCCTGAACCAGATGAACTACGACCGCGTGGGTAATGATGAAACCCACACGCGCATTGAACAGTACGAGCTTGCCTTCCGCATGCAGTCGAGCGTGCCCGAGCTCACCGCCATCACAAACGAGCCCGAGTCGACCTTCACGCTCTACGGCGACGAGGCGCGCAAGCCCGGCACCTTTGCCCACTCTGCGCTCCTGGCGCGGAGGATGATCGAGCGCGGCGTGCGTTTCGTGCAGATCTATCACAACAACTGGGACACGCACTTCAACGTGGCGGGCCGCTTGCCCAGCCAGTGCCGGGACGTCGACCAGCCCTGCTGGGCGCTCATCCAGGATCTGAAGGCGCGAGGGCTTTTCGACGAGACCCTGGTCATCTGGGGCGGCGAGTTCGGGCGCACGATTTACTCGCAAGGGGGCCTCAGCCACGAGAATTACGGGCGCGACCACCATCCCCGCTGCTTCACGATGTGGATGGCCGGCGGCGGCTCACGCCCGGGAACGATCCACGGTGAGACCGACGACTTCTCGTACAATATCGTCCGCGACCCCGTGCATATTCGCGACTTCCACGCGACCGTGCTCGACTTGCTCGGCTTCGATCACCGCCGCTTCACGTATCGCCACCTTGGGCTCGATCAGCGCCTGACTGGGGTCGAGCCCGCGCGGGTGATCAAGGAACTGATCACCCAGGCGGCCGTGTGAGAGCACCAGGATCACCTTGTCGGCGGCAACAGCTTGACGACCGCGGCACTCATGGCTTTCACGCCGGTGGTGATGCTCCCCTCGGCCTCGGGATAGTAGACGGCCGAGTGCAAGGCAGGGGGCTGTTCGCCCTTCGCCTTGAGCGCAGCGAGCCGTTCCGCGGGCAGCGTGCCCAGCCAGAACATGAACGTTGGCACGCCCCCTTCACCAAACAGGCCGAAGTCCTCCGCCCCCATCACGGGCTTCGCCTGAAAGACCTTCGACTCGCCGAGCGCGGCCTTGAAGGCCGGCACAACCTTGTCGACCAGCTCGGGTGAGTTGATCGTCGGCGGCGTGGTTTCCTCGACGACCACGCTCGGTTCGGGTGCCTTGTGCGCCTCGGCCAGGGAACGGGCACGCCGCTTGATCGCCTCGATCAGTTGCAGGCGCACGGGCTCAGAAAAGCTGCGGAGAGTGAGCTGGAGCCTGACCTCGTCCGGAATAATATTGTGCTTGGTGCCGCCATGAATCGAGCCCACGGTGACCACGGCCGGCTCGATCGGCTCGACCTCGCGGCTGACAATCGTTTGCATGTCGAGCACCAGGAGCGCGGAAAGTACAACCGGATCGACCGTCCTGTGCGGCCACGCGCCATGGCCCCCCTTGCCGCGCATGGTCACGAGCAGTGATGTCGAGCTCGCCATCGTAGGACCTGAAACGTACGCAATCGAGCCCGTGGGGGCATCCGAGGTGCAGTGCAGGGCGATTGCATAATTCGGTTTGGGAAAGCGCTTGTAGAGGCCGGCCTCCAGCATGCTCCGTGCGCCGTCGATGGCCTCCTCGGCGGGCTGGCCAATGAAGAGCACTGTCCCAGACCAAAGGTTCTTGTGGTCCGCGAGCCAGTGTGCCGTCCCCACCAGACACGTCATGTGGATGTCGTGGCCGCAGGCGTGCATTACGCCGACCTCGTTACCTGCGCGATTGTGGGCCTTGACCGTGCTTGCGTACGGCAACCGGGTTTCCTCGACGACGGGCAGGGCGTCCATGTCCGAGCGGACGAGCACGACCGGTCCTGGCCCGTTCTTCATCACGCCGACCACGCCCAGCTTGCCGACGTTCGAGGTCGTCTGAGCGCCCGCGGCCGTGAGCTCCGCTGCGAGCCGTTTCGAGGTCTCAACCTCGTGGAATGAGAGCTCGGGATGGGTGTGGAAATGCTTGTAGAGACTGACGAGCTCGGGCATTTTCTCGCTGAACCAGGGCGATGCGCCCGTGGCCTGTGCGAGCGCGGGGCTCGCGGCTGCGATTCCAAGACCAAACACCCCAAGCGCAACGAGCCCGCGCAGCGAGCCCGCAAGCAGTCTCATGAGCAGCATCGGATTGTGCACCTTGAGCGAGAGCGAGGGAGGGTTTCGAGCGGGTCAATCGAGGCCCATCTGCTTCTGCCAGGCCATGGCTTTGGCGTGCTCGGCCTCGGGGATCTTGCCGCAGCGCTGGTAAACGACCGAAAGCGCAGTGTAGCTGAAAGCGTCGTCCGGCTCGAGCTCCACGACCTTGCGGGCGTGCTCGATCGCCTTGTCAGCCTGCGCAAGATCGACATAGAGCTTGGCGAGCATACCATGGGCGAGCGTGAAATTGGGATCGATCGCGAGTGCATCCTGGAGGATTGCCGCCGCACCCTCCTTGTCTCCCTGGTCACGGCGGTCCGTGGCCGCGTCGTAAAGCTCGTTCAGTGTGGGCATTGAGGGATCTCAAACAGGAACGCGATTCCAGTCTAGCTTCGCGTATTCTAGTGCGATCGCCCGGCTTCGCCAATGACCGCCTCGCCCGAGCCAGCCGAAACCGCGCGAAGTCGGGGACGGACGGGCTCCGCCGCCATCCTGCGCAATCTCAAGGATCCTGGCGCACGCAGCGCGTGACTCGCTCCAGGCGCCGTGGGCGGTTCGTCACTTCGCCACGGCTGCTTCGGGAGCTTGTGATTCTGCTGGTTTCTGCGGGGCGCTCGCGAGCACCTTTTGCAGCCACTGAGTCCGTTTCTTCGCCACCCGGTTCCGCTCGCTGACCTCATCCGCGCTCGCCCATGCCTCGGGATGGGTTCTGGCATAAAACTCGGACGAAACCAGCAAGTCTTGCAGGTTGAAGATGTGTGACTGGTGCCGTTCGTAGTTTGAAAGCTCGAAGTTGTGGTCCATCTTGATGGCGTCGAACGGGCAATACTCCGCGCACAGGCCGCAATTCATGCAGACGTCCATGTCGATGTAGAAGTCCTCGGGGAGCGGCAAGACCGTTCCCTTGGGGCTCTTCGCCTGTGACATCCAGATGCACTGGGGCGGGCAGACCTTGGCGCAGATCTTGCACGCGGTGCAGCGCACGTTGCCGTCATCGGCGTCGTAAATCAGGACTGGCAGCACGCGATAACGCTCGTAAACGGGGAGCCGTTCGTCGGGATACTCCACCGTGAAGAGCCCGTCGGTCCTGTAATCCTGAGTGACGGTGGGCTCCTGGCCGCGTTTGGGGCCGTGGAAGAGGTCGATGAGGAGCGCGCCGCCCCCGCGCCGGCTGAACCCTTTGCCGGTCTTCCAGTCACGCCAGAAGGTCAGCAAAAAGCGCCTGAGCGTAATCAGATGGCCGCGAACAACGCCGACTCCCGCACCCATGGATTCGATCCTCTCGCCAGGCTCGCGCGGGGGCCTCCGCCCGCGACTCGCTCGTTTTCGCGTTCCCCGCAGATCGATCGGTCTACCGGTCGACCTCGCCGAGCACGATGTCCAGACTTCCCAGGATACCGACCACGTCCGCAATCGTATGCCCCAGGCACATCGTCTCGAGCGCAGTCAGGTTGATGAAACTGGGGCTGCGCACATGGTAGCGGTAGGCCGTTGCCGAGCCGTCCGCAACCACGTAGTAGCCCAGCTCCCCCTTGGGATTCTCAACGCGCGAATAGGCCTCACCCGCGGGCACCTTGATCTGGTATGTCTTCTTGCGTGGCAGGATCGGCCCGTCCGGAATGTCGCGGACAGCCTGCTTGAGGATGCGCACGCTTTCGCGCATCTCCTCGAGCCGCACGTGATAGCGGTCGTAAACGTCGCCGACGGTTCCCGTGGGGATTCGGAATTCGAAGCGGTCGTAGATGCTGTAGGGAGCAACCCGGCGGATGTCGTAGGCGACGCCCGAGGCGCGCAACACCGGCCCGGACGTTGAGAACTGGATCGCCTGCTCCCGGTCGAGGATGCCCACGCCCTTGGTGCGATCGAGCAGGATCTCGTTGCCGGAAAGGTATCGGTCGAGCTCGTCGATTTTCCGGTCGATGCGCTCGTTCACGATACCCCGGCAGCGCTCGATCCAGCCGGGGGGCAGGTCGAAGGCCACGCCGCCGAAGCGGAAATAGTTGCACATCATGCGGCTGCCGGCGGCCCACTCGAAGAGGTCGAGGATGAGCTCGCGTTCCTCGATGGCGTAGAGCGCGGGAGTGAAGAATGCGCCCAGATCGTTGAGCAAGAAGCCGATCGACCACATGTGGCTGGCGATACGGGTGAGCTCGGCCATGATCACGCGGATGTACTCCGCGCGCTCGGGCGGCCTGGCTTCGTCCCCCAGGAGCTGCTCGACGGCGAGGGCGTAGCCGAAGTTGTTGGCCATTGAGGTCAAATAATCGAGCCTGTCGGTGAACGGGAAGTTCATGAGGAACGTGTTCCGCTCGCCGATTTTCTCGTGGTTGCGGTGCATGTAGCCCATCACGGGCTGAAGGCCGACGATCGTTTCGCCGTCGACCCGCAGATTGAGCCGGAAGACGCCGTGGGTGCTCGGGTGCTGCGGACCCATGCTGACGACGTACTGGTCGGTGGCGAGCTCTTCAACCTGCACGCCGCTGGGAACGAGCAAGCGGCCCTTGGGGTCATCGAGCGAGGAGAGCTTTCCCCAGTCCTGGTAATTCCGAGGCGCCTTGAGATTGGTGCCGTGCGGATTGAGTTCCTCCGCGCGGAAGTGGTGCCCGAGCCCATCGTCGACACGGCTTGGAAAGACCTTCGCCGGGGCTTCGTAGTAGGGTTCGAGATAATCCTTGCGGAGCGGGTGATAGGCGAATCCCTCCCACATCAGGATGCGCTTGAGATTGGGATGGCCCTCGAAGCGCACGCCCATCATGTCGAAGACTTCGCGCTCCTGGAAATCGGCACCGCGGTAAACGTCGTACAGCGAGGGGACTTCGCCTGCGCCCTCGGCCTCGGCGGCGCGGACGCGAAGCTCGATCAGCGATCCGGGCACGCCCGTCGAGTCGAGATGGTAGACAACCTCGATGCAATCGGTGTAGTGCACGCTCTGGATTGTGACCAGGTAGTCGTAGCGAATCGGGTTTTTGTCGCGCAGGTAAAACGCGACCGGGACGAGTTTCTGCGGCGGGATCAGCAGCCCAGCCTGGATGATGGCGGCCGTGCCTGGCCCGAGCGTGCGATTGAGATCGTCGGCAAGCTGGGCGAGCCGTTCGTCTCCGAGCCAGACCAGGCTGGGGCGCGCGACCGCGTGCTTGAGCTTTCGGGCGGGCCTGGCCGAGGCGGTCTCAGGCGGGGGCGCGTGTTCGACCGTGGGCGCGGGGATCAGCGCGGGCTTGTCGAGCCCGGCTTCACGCGCCTCGACAAGCCCCATCGCCGTCCGTTCGGCTGCCAGCTCCACCGTACGCAGATCGATCAGATCAGGGCCAAGCACAGGCACCGGGATCTCACGCTCCACGTCGTCGCGATACCAGGCAGTGTTCCCCTCGCGGCCGATCAGCGGGATATCAATCTTCTCGCCGTCGATCTTGCGCTGGAGCACCATCAAACCGTTCAGCAGCGACTGCGGCGTGGGCGGGCAGCCTGGAATGTAAACATCGACCGGGAGGAATTTGTCGACACCGGAGACAACGTTGTAACCCTCCTTGAACGGCCCGCCGCCGCTGGCGCAGGCACCCATGGCGATGACGTACTTCGGCTCCGGCATTTGATCGTAGAGCCGGGCGATGATGGGCATCATCGTCTTGGTGACCGTACCCGAGACGATCATGAGATCGGCCTGGCGGGGCGAGCCGCGGAAGACCTCGGCGCCAAAACGCGCGATGTCGAACCGGCTCGACGCCGTGCAGATCATCTCGATCGCGCAGCAGGCCAGCCCGAATCCCAGCGGCCAAAGCGAAGAGCGCCTGCCCCAGTTGTAGATCGTGTCGACCATTCCGAGCAGCTTGTCCCATGAGGTCACGAGGACATGCTGTTCGAGCTCCTTCTGGAGCACAGGGTCGATGACCGTGCTCCACTCCGGACGAGTGATGGTTTCGTGCGTCATCGAGAAGGGATTGATGTTGAGAGCCAGAGCGCTGCGCGCGGGAGGCGGTCACCGCACGGAAGGGTGCTCAAATCGCGCGCCGAGGTCGGCCGCGCCCACGCCCGGCGTCCGCGGTATCGCGCCGGGCGACTCAGAGCCTCGAATGTGTGCGATATCCTAATCACCGCCGCCTCAAGCTCGCTAGTAGGCACCCTCTTCCTCCCAAACCAGACGCAAACGCGCGCGATCATGTTCGCGGCAATCGGGCTTCCCAGTCTTTCCGCCGGTTTTCGTCACGGTCATAATAAAGGCCATGCAGCGCCAACCTTTGCAACTCAGCCTGCTCGGCCTGCTGGGCCTTATCGCGTGCATCGCCTTCAATCTCTGGCTTTTCCGCGTGGGAGTATTCTGGGGAATTGTGGGATTGAACCTCACCAAGCACGTCTCGATCGCCTATCTCTGCCAGATCCTGGGCGTGAATCGCAAGCCAAGTGGCAAGTCGGCCCCAGGTCCCGCGTCCACTCGCGGCGATGTTCGCGGCAAGCCCAGCCCAATTGCCTAGGTTGCCCCAGTTTACTCGCCCAGAACTCGTGTGGGCGCTTTGGCCCGCGCGGGTTAAGATCCCAGCCGCGCCTGGCTGCTCGCTCCGCTCCTCAAACGGCCCAGTTTGGGACCAATCCCAGGGATGCGCGTGGTTCGGGCGCATGGGAGAGGAGGATCCCATGACGACCCAGGATGGGAAGCGGCTGCTCGTCGTCGAAGATGAGCGTCTGCTCTTGAGGCTTGTGAGCCAGTTCCTGAGGAACGAGGGCTACGACGTCGTGGAGGCGGCCGACGGCCGCGAGGGGGTCGATCTCTACGAACGGCGAAGACCTTTCGACGTCGTTCTACTCGACCTGAATCTGCCCTACATCCCCGGCGAGGAAGTCTGCCGCCGGATCAAGGCAATCAATCCCTTCCAGGCCGTGGTGATTTGTAGCGCAGCGGTGCTGGATCAGCATCTGGACGTTCTCGACGCGCTGGGCGTCAATCAGTTTCTGGGCAAGCCGTATCATCCCAGGGCTTTGCTCGAACGGATTCGTTCAGGAGCCCAGCCCGAGGCGAGCTCGATCGAGGCAGACCCGCACCGCCCGCTTGCACCTGTGCACCGTCTGGTCAAGCCTCGCCAGATTGGATAAGATTTCTGGCTGTTTGGACCGTAACTCCTTGGTCGTACGAATGAATTGTACGGTCGAGTCCCTTTCTTGCATCGCATACCCGAAGGGTTGTCTGATGGCCGGTAAACCCCTGAATCGACTTGATTTGCGACGCCAGCGCGAGGCCGCCGAGCCGCTTGACCCGATGGAGGATGAGGTCGACGAACTGGCGGTCGAGGACGAAGGCGATGAGGAGGACGGGGGACGTCGAAAAAAGAAGCCCAAGGCTCCGGCGAAAGCCAAGCCGAAGGCGAAGGCAAAGACGACCCGCGCCCCCAAGCAGGCGGCCCGGATGCGGATTGTGTGGGTAGTGCTCAACGACGCCTTCAAGGAAGTCGGGAAGTTCGACTACAACCAGAAAGAGGCGGCCGAGGCCAGGGCGGCTGAGCTCACCGCCAAGGGCAAGGGATCGCATTTCGTCCAGCGCACCAAGGAAGCCATGCCGGACGACGCACCCGGGATTGGGGCTGCACTTCCCCGTATCGCCGCCACGCCCTCCAAGCCGTCGCGCTCGAAGGCCGCGGCCGTTGTGGATGAAGAGGTCGAGGCAGCCGAAGAGGAAGAAGAAGAGGAAGAAGCCGAAGTCGAAGAGGAAGAGGACGGCGATGACGAGGAGTGATTCGCTCCCGATCTCAGAGCCCACGTTCTAACCCGGCTGGCCCAGCCCTCGAACGAGATTCCCCTTCTTTCATTGGATCCTGATCCTGATCCCGATGCCGTGTCGCAATTCGCCAGGCGGCATCGGGTCAGATGCCGATTCCTCAGACGATTCCGCCGCGAATTCGCCTGGGATCGTTTTGCAGGATGCCCTGTTCGCGGTTTACGCGCTCACGGCTGCGCGGGTGCGTTCCTCGGGCTTAAGGGTGCGACGCACGCACAGGCTACGCGAATCAGGAAATTGATCGCGATAAGGCCAGAAGTTCAGATGGGAAAGCCTGCTGGCCGGCAGGTGAATGGGCGTACTGTGATTCGAACACAGGACCTCACCCTTATCAGGGGTGCGCTCTAGCCAACTGAGCTATACGCCCGCCGCGTTGACGGGATGCATTATAAACGCAGATCGGCGCGAGTCAACGGTCCAGCCGCGCGGGGGGCGTCCTCCAGGCGGATCGCATGGGTGTTGCTGATGGCGAGCCCCCAGGCTTCGACGCGCTGGCGGAGCGCGAGCGGCTCGACCACTTCGACCTGGGTTCCAAAGTCGGTGATCCAGCCCAGGAGCTGATACCAGGCCAGTTCTGGGAGCACGAGATCCAGGCAGCCATCGGGCGCGGGGCGAAACTCGCTGCCATCGGGCAAGGAATAATCACGCGCTGCGTCCGCGGCGCCCGGAGCGAAGCGCAAGATCGCCTGCTCCCCAAGCGATGCGTCCATCCGGGCCAGGAAGCGTCGGAGCGAGAACCGCGGGGGGATTTCATAGGCTTCTGCCGTGGTCTCCACACGCGCAATCCACGGCAGGCGGAAGATTCGGACCTCGCCATGGAACGAGGAGTGCCCCACGAGCGCCCAGGCCCCGCGCCCTCGGGTCATCCGATAAGCCGCGAGCAAGGTTGCGGCAAGCCCCTGCCCAAGCTCCGGCTCCGTCGTCCAAACGCGGAGCTTGAGCCGATTCTCAAGGGCGAACAGAAGCGTCTGATACGACGAGGCACGCTCCTCGGGAAACGCAAGACAGGCTGGATCCGCGTCGAACAGCTCGCCGAGGGCTGAGAATCGGTCCCGCACCTCGCGCGGCAGCGACTGGAGTAATTTCGCCAGCCCTGTTTGACTGTCGCGATCGAGTGTAAACGGATCGACGAGGGGCCGGCTCTGAATCAGCACCAGGATCGCGAGCATCTCACGCTCGTCGAGCCGCGGCGACCGCAGTAGCCCCCCCCCGGCGATCTCATAGCCCTGGCGAACTGGGTCGTAGGCCACGGGGATGCCGCCCGCCTCGAGCGCAGCCAGGTCGCGAAAAACCGTGCGCCTGCTCACGCCACAGGCCTCCGCCAGGCGCCTGGCGTTGGGGAAGTGCGAGTTCTGGAGCAGGAGCAAAAGCTGGACAAGGCGAGCGAGCGGCAACCGTGCCCCACGCGAAAGCGCGTCGTCGTTCCACTTCAGGGGCTCCACTGCCAACGTGCTTCGCGTCATCCTGAGCCTCGCCTCCTTCGGTTTCCCAGCGCATGCGGGTCGGTCTCGAGACACGAGACCCGCACGACGGGAACCTACGACACAAATCGCGCGGCGAGAACGATTGAAACTTTTGGAACGATCTCAGGATCGGCCGATTTCCCGGTCCAGCCGCTTGACACAAGCCATAAGCGGCGTTACTTTTACATACGACGATTCATGGAGGGCAGATAGCTCAGCTGGTAGAGCACAGGACTGAAAATCCTGGTGTCGCCGGTTCGATCCCGGCTCTGCCCATTCCCGCCGCCTCTACGTCGGGGCGTCTCGAGTTCCCGCGAACTCTTCCGGACTTCGGGTCTATCGCCTGGCAAGATCGCCCGCGATGCGCTGAACGTCCCCCGCAATCCTCGCAAGCCGCAGGCTCAAGGTCGCGACCGTACCGAGCAACATGCCAAGCGCGGCGATGCCGAGGCCGGCCAGGCAGGCCAACCAGCCCGCGCCCGGCGGCAGATCTGCGAAGGCGAGCCGCACGAGCAGGAGACAGCCCGCGAGGATCGCCGTGGTCCCCAGCACAAAGGACGCCGGCAGCATCACACGCATCCACAAGGACTCAAACCGCTTGAGCCGGTGCAGGAGATCCAAACCCCAGTACGTCGAAGCCGGTGCGGCTTCCGTGGCGTCCGCCCCCGCGTTCGGCAACACGAGAGCTTCATTCGTGTCGACCACTGAGAGTTCGTAGTGCGAGTCGGCCGAGCCGCTCTCGATCAGTCCCGAATCGTCGTCGCCATATCGCCACTCACCGCTGTCATCGAGAGCGTGATTCAGCGAAAACTCGCTCGAATCCTCCCCCCACCGCGTTGCCGCATCTTGAGGAGATAGATGCCGGGTCGAGAATTTCGCCTTGCAACGGCGGCAACGGACCTGATGCTCTCCCGCACGGAATCGCTCCGGAAGATTGCCGGATCGGCCGCAACGAGGACACGAAATGATGAGCACTCCAGGCTTCATGAGGATCCATGCGCCTCTGCTTTGTGGTCCTGTACGTCATCGTGAGGGGCACTCGCTTATAGGAAACCAGAGAAGCAAAAGCAACGATTGCCTTTCTTAATTTGTCTTGCACGACTAAATAAGTGCCATGCACCCGAGATTGTGCACATTGCGCGGGACGAGTGTATTCGTGCGCTGCAAGGCGGATTCGAATTGCGAGTTATGCTTGCCGATGGTCGTCCAGGGAGGACCCATCGCGAGCCGGAAATGAACCTTGTGATCGCCCAAGTAGGCTTGGATGGAGAGGTCTGAGCTGGCCCGACCATGGTTCTGGCGTGGTTTTAGAGCAGGGTGCCTCTGAGGAGGACGAGCGAGATTGAGAAGTAGATGATAAGCCCCGTGACGTCGACGAGGGTGGCGACGAACGGTGCGGATGAAGTGGCGGGGTCGAGTCCCAGCGCGCGGAGCAAGAACGGGAGCATCGCGCCTGTGACTGCGCCCCAGATGACAACACCGACGAGCGAGAGGGACACGGAGAGTCCCACCATGAGCCAGTGCGGGCCATAGAGATTGGAAAAAGCGGACCAGAGTGCGATGCGGCAGAAGCCGATCACGCCCAGGATGATGCCCAGGAGCAGGCCGGAGACGATTTCCCTGCGGAGGACGATCCACCAGTCTCGGGGGCGGACCTCGCCGAGCGCGAGTGCCCGGATGATGAGCGTGGCGGCCTGGGAGCCGGAGTTGCCTCCGCTCGAGATGATGAGCGGAACGAAGAGGGCGAGCACGACGGCGCGGGCGATCTCGTGCTCGAAGAATCCCATTGCCGTAGCGGTGAGCATTTCGCCGACGAAGAGAATGACGAGCCAGGTTGCGCGTTTCCGAACCATCCCAGTAAGCGGTGTGCTCATATAAGCAACATCGAGTGCCTCAACGCCGCCGAAGCGTTGAAGCTCGCGCGTGGCCGCCTCGTCGGCGATGTCCAGTACGTCGTCGAGCGTGACGATGCCCGCCAGCCTCCCCTGGGGATCAACGACAGGCAGGACAACCCGGTCGTATTTGCGGAACGCTTCGAGAGCGTTTCTCTTGACATCGGTCGTTTTGAGTGAGATGAACTTGCCGTTGGCGACATCGCCAACCCTGGCATGCAGGGGAGCGAGCAGGACTTCCCGAATGCGCAGGTCGTCGATCAGATGATTGTGGTCGTCGACGACGTAGATGACGTCGAGCGTTTCGCTGTCTCGCCCGTGAGTGCGCACGTGGTCGAGCACGTGGCGCATGGTCCATTCCTTGCGGACGATGACGTAATCGGGCGTCATCAGGCGGCCGACGGAATCCTCGCCGTATTCCAGCAGCGATTGGGCGATGGCTCGCTCTTCGGGCGAGAGCAGGCCCAGCAGGCGTTCGGACTGTTCGGGCGGCAGGTCGGCGAGCAGGGCGGTGCGGTCGTCGGGCGACATCGCGTTCAGGATCGACGATGTCTCGCCCTCGGAGAGTGCTTCGAGAAGCCCGCGCTGGACGCTCAGGTCAAGATATTCGAACGCCGTCGCGGCGTTTGCCGGCGAGAGCAAGCGCAGCAGATGGATTTGCTCATCGTGATTGAGGTTTCTCAGCAGCTCGGCCAGGTCTGGGGCCATCCAACGGTTAATGACCTCGCCCAGGGTTTCATCATCACCGGATTCGATGAGCTCACGAACCACGGGCAGGGCCAGATTGCCGAGCAGGGATGTGGGTGGCTTGGCCGAGGTCATGAAGCACTCGCAGCGGGTCGCGGATCGGTGCCGCGGGGTCGTGGTCTGATTGAGGTTCTCCGATCTCGCTTGACGCCGCGCGGGGGCTCGGAGCATTCTCGTCGTTCGGGCTCCCAGGTTACACTGTCGACCCTTGGTTTGAGGATCCTGCTGCGATGCCGAAGTTGATTTCGGAGCCGAACGTCGTCCCTTCGGCGGGTAACAAGCCGAAACGGATCGAGGAATATTTCGGTCGCGTGCGGTCTGGTGACGAGGGCGTGAGCATCGCCCGCATGAAGAGCCCAGGGGGCTGGGTGGAGCCTGGTCAAACGCCGGACTTCGACGAGTACACGGTGGTGCTCGCAGGCCGGCTCCGAATTGAGCACAGAGGCGGCTTGCTCGATGTGCGGGCAGGGCAGGGTGTGCTTGTCGAGCGCGGGGAATGGGTGCGATATTCGACGCCCGATCCTGAAGGGGCGGAGTATCTCGCCGTTTGCCTGCCCGCGTTCAGCCTCGAAACCGTGCATCGGGACCAAACATGACACACGATCACTGGGACATGTCGGGCAAGACGTGCGTGGTCACCGGGGCGACCTCGGGGATCGGATACGAGACCGCGCTTGGGTTGGCCGCGCGTGGGGC
>DAIDHX010000298.1 GCA_027451885.1 Planctomycetales bacterium | reverse complement strand
TCGCTGGCGCTTCTGGCTCGTATTTCGAGCCCTCGCGGTCGTCGGAATACAAGCTCGACGCGCGAGCGAGTGTGTTCCTGATCGCGCATGCGCTTCCGATACTCACTCGCTGGCGCTTCGGGATCCTCGCGGCAAACGACCACTCTTGTCACACCGTCCCTACGGCCGGTAGTCTCCGTGGAGGCCCTGTTGGAGCTGGCACGCTGGTGCCAACAGCGATTGACTTCCACGGAGGATGGAGACCCATGCGCTCACCCAGGATCCGACCCACAGCGCCCCCCTTTTCTCGCTCCCAACCACGACGCTCAACCCGCCAGGGATCCCCAACTGGCACCAATTGGACCACGAGCTCCAACAGGCTCTGGTCCTCCTGCTGACACGGATGATCGGCAACCACCTCCCCAGGTCGCGCGACGACGACGGAAGGGGGCTTCCCGATGATCCCCGCTAACCCCTCGGCCGCCGACCGTCCCGCGAAGATCCAAGCCCACCATCTCGAGCGCTGGGCTTTCGACTACATCCGGCAGTCGCACCCTCAGCAGGTCCAACGCCACCCGGAATCGGCCCAAGTCCAGGCTCGGCTCAAAGAGCGCGCGATCGCCTGGGGCTGGCCCGAGCAACGCATTCGCGTTCTCAACGGGGATCTGGGCCGCTCCGGAACCACCAGCGAGGGCCGCGACGATTTTGCCTTGATGCTCTCGGAGATCGCCCTGGGGCACGTCGGCTTGGTCCTTTGCTTCCAGATCAACCGCCTGGCCCGTGAAGACGAGGACTGTTGCCGCTTGATCAAGATCTGCGCCGCCTTCGACACCTTGCTCGCCGACGAAGACGGATTGTATCATCCACATGACTTCAATGATCGGATGATCCTGACAATCAAGGGCTTCATGGGAGGCTTCGAATTGCACCAACTCCAGCAGCGCATGCAGGCCGGTCGGCTGAATCGGTGTCGTCGCGGCGAGTGGCTGGGGCAACCGCCGCCGGGTTATGTCGTCGGGCCGGATCGCAAATTGCAGTTCGATCCCGACGAGCAGGTCCAGAAGGTGGTGCGGCTGATCCTGGAGCAATTCGCTGTCTTGGGGAGCGTCAGCGGGGTCTTGCGCCACCTGCGGCAGCAAGGAATTCCGTTGCCGTGGCGCCCCGTGAGCGGACCCGAACGCGGACAACTGCGATGGCGCGCGCCACACCGGGAAACCCTGCGGCAATTGGTGCGCAACCCGGCTTACGCGGGCACCTACACCTGGGGCCGGTACGCCACGGATCCCCGCCGCGTCCGCCCGGGTCGGCGCGGCACCGGTCGCGTCCGACGCGAGCCCCAGGAATGCCCGGTGTTGATGCCTGACAACCACCCCGCGTACCTGACCTGGGAGCAATACGAGGCCAACCTCCGCCGCCTGAAGCAGCATCGCAGGCGCGGCCCGGTTCCCGGTCCGGCGCGCACGACGACGGCGATCCTGGCCGGCTTGGTCGTGTGCGGCGAGTGCGGCTCTCGTATGCACACGCATTACACAAAATCCTTGCGTTATGCGTGCCAGCGGCGGGCCCTGGATTACGCGGCGCCCTCCTGTCAGAGCTTGGCCGGCGCGGCGCTGGAGCAGTTGGTGAGCGACCAGGTGCTCAAAGTCGTGACGCCCGCCGGCCTGGAATTGAGCCGCCGCGCGGCTGAGGAGTGCGAACGCGAACGAGCCGCCCTGGACGGTCAATGGCGGCTGCGGTTGGAGCGAGCCGCTCAGGAAGCCAATCGCGCGTCTCGGCAGTACAACGCGGTCGAGCCCGAGAACCGCCTGGTGGCGCGGACGCTGGAACGCGCCTGGGAAGAGGCCCTGCTGACGCAGCGGAGCTTGGAGGAGGAATACCGGCGGTTCCTGCAGGCGCAGCCCGTGCGATTGAGCGCGGCGGAGCGCGAGCAGATCGAGGCCTTGGCGCGGGATTTGCCGGCCCTCTGGCACGCGTCCACGACCTCGGTGGATGAGAAGCGTCAAGTCGTGCGGCTGCTGTTGCAGCGTGTGGTAGTCTGGGCGCCGTCGTCGACCCAAGAGGTGAGGGTGCACTTGCACTGGAGTGGCGGCTCGATGACGGAGCATCAGGTGACGCGCGGGGTGCGGACGTGGGAGCAAGTCGCCGACGCGACGGCGGTGTGGGAATGTGTGCGAGGCTGGCAAGCCGCGGGTTGGACCTCTCGCCGCATGGCGGAGGAGTTGAACACTGCGGGTCATCGCACGCCGCGTGGTCGGCAGTTTACTTCCGAGAGCGTCCGGCAACTGCTGGCGCGAGGTGGCCCGCGTCTGGCCCCGCCCGTCGCGCGGACCGGCCGTCGCAAGCGTCAGTCGCCCGGAAGGGGCTCGTCCAAGTGAGCCAGGCGGGTCGCGGGGGTCAGAGCACTCACACCGCCTCTGGCCCCGGCGGCAGAGTGCAGTTGCTTTGGTATTGAGCGGCCAGACGTTCATCACGTACGCTCTCGAGGAGATGGACAAATCATCCAAGTCCCTGTGACAAAGGAGGCAGTATGACCCTACGATCGGGCTCGTACTCGGTGGCAATCGCCGGGTGCGGATACTCACTCGCTGGCGCTTCGCGCTCGTCTTTCAAACCGTCGCGGGCGGCAGAATACAAGCTCGACGCGCCAGCGAGTGTGTTCCGGGGAAAAGCGATCCGCTCGCAAGCTTCTCGTATGCTCGAGCGTGCGAATCTGCTTCACCAGGGCAATCCTCGCCCGAGGTCC
>DAIDHX010000297.1 GCA_027451885.1 Planctomycetales bacterium | reverse complement strand
CGCCGCAGGACGTTACGTCGAGATCGAACAACACAAATCCCCCTAACCTGGACATGCAAAGTCAGTATGGGGAGCGCGATCGGTTGGGCCTCCAGACCGGCGACTCGTCGCCGGAAAAAACCGAAGCCATTGCCCCCGTTCAGAGCGAAGCCACCGCGGTTTTGCGAAGCGAACCCAACGGGCCGGAAAACGCGTCGCAGGCCGTTACTGAGAAAGAGCTTGCGTCAAGCGTGAGTGGCACGAATCCGGCCGGTTCCAGGCGTACTAAGAACGCTGGGCGGGCGCAGGAGCGGCGGGACGACTCGGCGGAGGCCAGGGAGCGGAAGAAGCGGAAGGAAGAACGCCGGCGTCAGAAAGAGAGCAGGCGGAAGAACCGCAGGCGGTGAGTCGGCGAGACCGGCGGCGGTGAGTCGGGCAGACCTGCGGCGTTGGGTCGGCAAGACCGGCGGCGTTGAGTCGGGCAGCTCGGCGGCGGTGAGTCGGGCAGACTGGCGGCGTTGAGTTGGAAACCGGTCGCGCGGCTCAGCCGTGCGGCTCGGCTGTCAGAGGCTCAACCGCGAGCCTCCGCGGTCAAAGCCCCGGCGGTCGGCGGTCAGCGGTTTGGTTGTGAGCGGGTGAATCCCGCGGGTGTTCCTTGGCAATATGGCGGTTGGTGGCAGCGGCCCGCGGTTGGCGCCCGCGGGCCGAGGGGGTTTGGTGCGCCCTGGCTTCTGGGCCGCGGCTAGCTTTGTTTTCGGTCAGGCCGTACGAGTCCCGCGGGTGTTGAGCGGCCAATGCTTGCGAGCGGCGAGGGTTTGTCGCGCGTTGGAAGCGTTCGTTCGAGAGGAATCTGTTCGTGTGGGGGACTTGCGGAATGGGAGTGGCACGTCCGTTCAGTCAACAGTTTCAACCGGAGCGGGATGTGCAAGGACCGTTCTCAGCGACAAGGAATGACGGTCTTGTGGATGGGTCACTCGAATAGCAATGCCTGGGTTTTCTGTTTCGGTGCGGGGAACGCATCAAGCTCGATGTCCGATTGGATCAGGGTGGCATCCACATCCCTGGAAGATTCGAGCGTCGTGAGGAGCTGGCCGAAGAGGACGATTCGACGGTCGTTGCGGGAGAGCTGGAATCCAGCCGCATGCAGCCGCTGGAGCTTTTGTTTGCCGGACTCGATCGCATGGCCGATTGTGGGACGCGGTCTTTGGTCTCTGGCTTGCTTGCGGCAAACGATGATGATATCAAGCTGGATCGGGTCTTTCGCCTGACTCTTGGGCGTGGCGACCGACATTTCCGCCTTGACCGGCTGCGAATTGACCACGAAGAATCCTGAGCCAAGCACTGCGTCGGCGAGCGCCTTCCATCCCTTCTCGCGGGAATGATGATAGGTGAAGACCAGCAGTCCATCGTCCTTGAGAACACGGTGGCATTCGCGGAGGACGTTTTTGAGCTTGGCGGCGAACTGGTCGGCGTCGGTGTCCTGCACTTCCGAGGGACTGCGGGTCGTCCGCGCATCGTCTGGCCTGGCCTCGGGTGTCAACTGGCGCCAGGCGTGAAAGAAGTCCGCGAGCTCCGAGTAATGAACGTTATCGAAGAACGGGGGGTCGGTGATGACCAGGTCGATACTGCCGTCGGGCAGGCCCGTGGCGGCTGAATCGCCGCATGACAGGTAGATCGCCCGATCCGCGACCTGGCCGTCAACGGGCCAGTTCTTCTCGATCTTGCCGGCAAACGGCGGCGAGCATATCCGGCCCCTGGCGCTGCCGGTTCCGTTGACCTCGGTGGGGCTTTGCCGGTATTCGACCGCCCGCAAAAGGCGGCTGCGGAACAGGTTGGTAAACGACCCCGAACTCCTGGGTGTTCCCCAGACATTGGCCTCGATCGGCGTTCGTTCCGGCTTGAGAATATGGTGTGAGAACATGTGCCGAACTGCGCCTGTGCCTTCACCTTTGTAAGAGGCGAACATGTTATTAAATTCGAGCACGCCGGAGAATAAAGTCAGGAGCGCAGCTCTTGTCGGTGCGTCGGCGATGTGGCCGATCGCGCGCTGTAACCATCCAAGGGCCAGGAGTTGCCGGTCATTGAAGAAGTCTCGCCAGGCTGTGAATCCGTAGCTCATGGCCTGCCGCGTGTTATAGCCGTGTTCCAGGGTCAGAGTGGGCAGTAAAATCTTTCCCCGCGTGATTTCTTGCTTCAGCCGCGCGGAGCAAGTTTGGTAGGCCGCGTGATCGGCAGGTGTGGCGGGCAGATACTCCTTGTCCCCAGTTCGTGTAAGAACCAGCTTTCCATACAGGCGAAAGTTGGGCCGCGTACCTGCCCGGGCGATCGCGTTCAGGATATTGAAGCCGCTGTGGCAGTGAGGACACTCCGCCCTGGTTCCCTTCGCCGGGCCTTGATCGGGATTAAAGTTCGTTTTGCAGGAGCGGCAGGTTGCCTCCTGCTGGCCATGAAGGCCGGGGAAAATCGCGCCGCACGCGGGGCACAGGAGCTGCACTTCCGGCTTGCGGCTCGGGTAGGCGTTGCGCGCGATCACCCAGGACGGCATCAAATCGATGGACTTCTGGCATTCGGGGCAAGGCGTCTGCATTGCCCAGAAGTAATAGAGCACTTCGCAAGCATGGCCCCTGGAATCGCTGGAGCGGTAGAGCGACCGGATGTCCTTGCCCACGGCCTCCGTGAGCTCATCAAGCGCGGCCTCCAATTGGTGCCGATTGATCGGGCCGAGAGCGGTGTGGACGGACTCCACGGCGACGGGGTTGATGTCTCGGCCAAGAGCGGTGAATCCGAGCTTATGGGCCTCGCCGATGGTCGTGCCCGATCCCATGAACGGATCGAACACGGTTGCCCTCGTGAAGTCGTGTGTCTCGTAGAAGGCGGCGGCAAGGTTGGCTTCCTGGGGCAGGGCTGTACCCAGCAGGATGCCGCGAAAAACCGATCCCAGGCGCTTGGCCCACCATTTATGGACATGGTAAATCGGACGATGGACTTCCTTACGCCAGCTCTCGCGTTCCGCGAGCCGGGACAGGAATTCAAACGGGAAGGCGTCGGTTTCAATCAGGCGCATTTCATTCTTCCGCGGTTTCGTCATCTGCTTCCAGCGTGAGGGAATCCGGCCGGATGTTACGCAAGGCAACGGGTTCGGTTTCAGAGCCGTTCAACCGCCAGGCCCGGAAGTCATGCTCCCGGCCCGCACCGGGATTCGGTACCTTCTTTGGGATAAGCGCGTTGGTCTGGAGATCGAAGGAATAGCCAACGATCAGTTCAGCGGCCTCGTGGCGGCATAGCTTGCCAACCTCAATGAAGCCGCTGCCCGCGTCCACGTCGTGCGGCAAGATGAGCGTCTGCCTGTGGGCCACCCCCTCGATCAGTTGGAAGGGCGTGGGCGCCACGTACATTTTTCGGTCACGGATCAGAATGTCGCCATAGCTCCCTAATCCTTTTACGCTCTTATTCTTATGCGTATACTCATGGTCGGCGCTAAGAAAGTCGCCGTGGCACAGCACCAGGTCGATCACAGGATAAGCATTACCGTCCGGCCTCTTGGGATAGCGTCCGAAAACATAATAAACTGTTCGCCCGTTGTGGGAACCCGCGGGGACCTGGCTGTTGCTGTCGAAGCTGGCGTCGCGCCCGGGGTAGGCCAGGCCTTTGAGCTCGTAGCCTTCGGTGGTGGCGACCATGCGGAAGTCGGGGTAACTGTTGCGGCTTCCCGTTTCGAATTTGAGGCCGGTCTCCTTGAGCCGGTTCTGGAAGTGATACTCCTTGTCCGTGGAGCTGACACGTTTGATGAGCACTCCCCGCCTGATCGCCAGAACGCAGCGGGTAAAGACCGTTCCAGGTGTCATCCAGGGGCCTCAGAGTTCGTTTCCTGGCTGAAAGACCGGATCGGGGCGATTCCGGGAGTCATGGACCTCAAAGCTGGACAACGCAGCGAACGAACTGTCTGCGGGAACAGGCGCCTGGACCGCGGGTTTTGTCGCGGCCTGCCGGCGCCTGGCGGCGAGCGACTCATTATGCCATGAGAAACCGCGGCTGTCGTGGAGAATCGAATTGGCTCTGGGTACAGCCCCCTCGACTTCTGTTCTGGCGTTCCCGGGCAGGGCTTCCGGGGTGAACCCTGGAAACTCGGTCGAGCGCCCAGAGAGGGCGTTTGGGTTGCCCGTCCAGGCGTACTTTGCGATCTCCTTGGTTCGCGGCGCTCCGGGTCTGGTGCGCCCGTCGTGGATCTTTGAAGTTGGGCCAGTTGCTCTCCGACGAGCGGGACAGCGCCTTGTTTTGCAAGCGCGGCTTGAACCTGAACAAGCGGGCCGATCTGTGGGGTCTAGCGCCCGCGGGCCGAGGGGGTTTGGTGCGCCCTGGCTTCTGGGCCGCGGCTAGCTTCGTTTTCGGTCAGGCCGTACGAGTCCCGCGGCGACGTCGCAATCGAGGTCGGAGACCTGGCCGGCGGCGAGCTTGGGGAAGGCGATGGCGCCCAGGGCCGCGTTATCGGTGCAGAGGGCAAGCGGGGGGATAAAGAGCTCGACGCGCATGTGGTCGGCGAGTGCGGTCAGTTTGTCGCGCAGGAGAGTGTTGGCGGCGACGCCGCCGCCGAGGGCGAGGCGATCGAGCCCGGTCTGTTCGAGTGCCTGGCGGGTCTTGGCGACGATGGCGTCGACGACCGCCATCTGAAAGCTGGCGGCGAGGTCGGCGAGCTGGGCTGGGCTGAGGGTGGGCATGGGCATGGTGGCGTTTGGGCCGCGGAGTGCGTAGAGGACGGCGGTCTTGAGGCCGGAGAAGCTGAGCAGGATCCGTTCGTCGCCCGAGAAGGAGCGTGGGAAGGCGAATGCGCGGGGGTTGCCGGCGTGGGCAGCGCGTTCGATCAAGGGTCCGCCGGGATAGCCCAGTCCGAGGAGAGCGGAGACCTTGTCGAAGGCTTCGCCGGCGGCGTCGTCGATGGTGCCGCCCAGGAAGGCGGCGGCGAGGGGGCTTTCGCAGCGGAAGAAGCTGGTGTGCCCGCCGGAGACGACGAGTCCGAGGCAAGGGTAGATCGCGTGGTCGGGGTAGGCGAGCTGGCAGGCGTAGAGGTGGCCTTCGAGGTGGTCGTAGGTGACGAGCGGGATCTGGAGTGCGGCGGCGAGGCACTTGGCGGCGGTGAGGCCCACCACGAGAGCACCAACGAGCCCGGGGCGGGTGGCCACGGCGATCGCGTGCAGGTCGTCGAGGCGGATCTCGGCGCGGCGCAGGGCCTCGTCAAGGATCGGCAGGATCTGGCGGGCATGGGCGCGGGAGGCGATCTCGGGCACGACGCCGCCGAAGCGCTCGTGCAGGCTGACCTGGGAGGCCACGACCGACGAAACCACCCGCGGAGTCCCCGCGCTCGGCGGCCGGGGACCGAGAATCACGGCGGCGGCCGTCTCGTCGCAGGTGGACTCGATCGCGAGCAGGGCGTGATTCGGGTCGTCAACAGCCATTCGGTCTTGCCTGCGTGATCGACCCGGGCGCAGTCAGGCGGATTTGGGCTTCGCCTCGAGCCGGGCTCGCATTACCTCGAGCGCCTTGTCGAGCTGCTTGTCGACAAACGGCCCCGCGGCGGGACGATGCGGCGAGGCGCCTGGAGCCTTCGTCTTGCCATCGACCGGAGTCTCGGCCTTCTTCGCTTCCGGCTTATCCTTCGGAGTCTCGGCCTTCTTCGCTTCCGGCTTTTCCGCTGGTTTCGCGGCGGGTTCCGCGGCCGGCTGGCGATGCCCCCTGGCGGCCGATTCCTGGTCTCGGTTGCGCCTGCCCAGGAACCAGGCCACATATTCCTTGAACGGCAGCTTGACCTCAAGACCCGGGTCGGGCGTGACACCCCACTTGTCGGTCGGCTTGGAATTCTTGAAGCGGTGGATGTTCTCACCCGACGGCCGGTAGTAGCTGGCGATGGTGAGCTTGAGGATGCTGTTGCCGTCGTCGAGGTCGATGAGCCCCTGGACCGAGCCCTTGCCATAGCTGCGCTGGCCGACGATCGAGGCCCGCTTGTGATCCTGGAGCGCGGCGGACAGAATCTCGGACGCCGAGGCCGAGTTCTGGTTG
This sequence comes from Planctomycetales bacterium, assembly GCA_027451885.1. Taxonomy (GTDB): domain Bacteria; phylum Planctomycetota; class Planctomycetia; order Isosphaerales; family Isosphaeraceae; genus JAKBAP01. The sequence continues at coordinate 14,757 of DAIDHX010000297.1, read as the reverse complement.
ATGATCACCACGAGCGGCAGGTCCTCGAAGGGGGAATCCTTGTGAGCCTCGTAGCGCCGGGATGGGGTGTTGCGGCCCCGGGTGCTCACGATCTCGCCCGACGGCAGGAAGAGCTCCGCGGTTTCCACCGCCGCGCTCAGCAGCCCACCGGGATCGTCGCGGAGGTCGATGATCACTCCCTTCACACCTTCATCCCGGAGCTGATCGAGGGCGGCTTTCAGCTCCTCGGGCGTCTTCTGAATGAAGCTCGTGACGCGCAGGTAACCGATCTTTTTGTCCTTGTCGATCATGAAGTCCCAGTCGTCGTTCGGCTTGCGATGGTCGCCGAGGACGCTGGGAACGTCGATGATGGCCCGGGTGATGGTGATGGTGGTCGGATCCTCGTCACCCTCGTGCAGGACCGCGAGCTTGACATCGGTCCCCGGGCGGCCGGTGAGCACCTCGACCGCGCGGTCGGGGCTCATGCCCTCGGCCGGCTTGCCGTCGATCTCGACAATCTGGTCCCCCGCCAGAATCCCGGCCTCGTACGCCGGTGTGCCAACCATGGGCGCGATCACGCGGAGCCGCTTGGTTTCCTCATCGATGCCGACCTGGATGCCGATGCCGCCAAACCGGCCTTCGATCTGGCGGCGGAACTGTTTCCACTCGGCGGTGTTAATATAAGTCGAGTGGGGATCGAGATTCTGGAGCATGCCCTCGATCGCGCTTTCGAGCAGCTCCTTGCGTGGGACCGAGCGAACGTAGTTCGATTCCACCTTCTCGACAGCGTCAACGAAGAGCCCGTAGAGCTCGAGCATTTCGTCCTTGGGCTTGGCGCCCCCCGCGCCTTGCCAGGCAAGAAATCCGATGGCCGTGATCAGGAGAATCGAAGAAACGCTGCGCTTGGGCATCGATGGATCCTCAAGGCGTCGATCGGTCGCCGCGGCGGCCATGGCAGCGCGGGCGAAGCGGGTGCGGGATGGTGGAGCCGCGCGAATGTCCGAGCGCGCGTCCTTCTGGCAATGTATTCGATGGAGGAGATCCCTGGCAAGCGGACGCCCGATCGATGCCCTGGCTTTGAGAATCCTAGCTCGGGAATGAACGGGTGCAAGCAAGTGTGGGAAAGCTCCATCAGCCGGGTTCACAGGTTGCGTACCGGTGCGGATTGGTGTTTTTTGTCGGCGAACGTCGGCCATCCTCGACTACAATAAGATTAGCGAAAAGTCTGCCTGTGGTGAGGAAACTGGATCGTCGGTCGCCTTTGAGCGTGATCGCCCTGCGAGGATTGTATTGTGACGAAGTCCGGAGCCAGCCTGCGTGATGAGCCGAGGGACGTGGAAAAGGCGTCTGCGGTTCCCTGTGCGCGGGAGGGATCGTCCCGGTCTCGGCTGATACGTGTGCTGATCATCGACGACAATCAGGAGCTTGCGAACGGGCTGGCGCGTTGGCTTGAGCTGGCGGGTCTTGAGGCGGAGGTGGCGCACGACGGGCGTTCTGGGGTTGAGGCAGCGCGGCGGTCACGGCCTGATTTCGTGCTGGTGGATATTGGGCTGCCGGGGATGGATGGGGCGATGGTGGCCTCGGATCTTTCGCAGGATCCGCGGCTTGTGGGCGTGATCCTGATCGCGATATCGGGTTACGCGCCTGAGGACGTTGGCCCCGCGGCCGCGGGGAACTGGTTCCGGCATCATCTGGTCAAGCCGATCGACCACTCCGCCTTGCTCCGGCTGCTGCTGCAATGATGCAGCGGCCTCCCGGCGGGTCAGGCGGGCTGGCCGTGCTGGGCGTGGAAGCGGGCGACGAAGCGGGCGTAGTCGTCGGGCGTGTCGATGCCGACGTGGGGCTCGTCGACGACGGCGATGGCGATGGGAAAGCCGGCTTCGAGCACGCGGAGCTGCTCGAGCTTCTCGCGGACTTCGAGCCTGGACTGAGGCCGCTTGCCAAGCGCGAGCAGAAAGTCGCGGCGGTAGGCGTAGATCCCCAGGTGCAGGTGCCCGATCGGCCCAGGAGCGGAGCTGTCGCGATCGCGGGTGTGGGGGATCGGGGCGCGCGAGAAATAGAGCGCCCGGCCGCGCTCGCTGAACACCACCTTGACGCAGGAAGGATCGCGGTGGACGGCCTCGTCGACAATGGGTGCGGCGAGCGTGGCCATGGGCGCATCGGGATCGTCACGCAGGAGCGCAACCAGGCGGTCGATGGTCGCGCCTGAGATTTCTGGCTCGTCCCCTTGCAGGTTGACCACGATCCTGGCGGAGGGGATGGCCGCCGCGACCTCGGCGACGCGGTCGGTTCCGGACGGATGGTCCGCGCGGGTCATCATGAATGCGCCGCCGCAGTCCGTGACGGCCTGGGCGATCCGGGCGTCGTCGGTGGCCACAATGACGTGTTCTAGCGATTGCGCGCGTCGCGCGGCCTCGACCACATGTGCGATCAAGGGGCGCCCGGTTGCGGATAGCAGGGGTTTGCCGGGGAGTCGGGTCGAAGCGAAACGGGCCGGGATCACGCCGACGATTTCCATCTTTCTAAAGAATATCTCCCGTGGGGTGCTCCGATAGAAGAGGCACTGCCCGAGACTCGATCTCGAGCGGCGCAGGTTCGCGAGTCGGCTTCAATCTAGGGCGTCCCATGATGGGACGCAAGACGGAGCGAAGCGGCAAAGGACGTGCGGAGCGATCACCGCGTGGCGACTCCAGTAGGGGGTCGAGGCGATTGCTCACCCCGGCGCGACCTGGAAACGCGCTGGGTGAGGAGGCCCGCTTCGAGGGAAGCGAGCTCCTTAAGGCCCAGCGGCTCGCGGCCGCCCAGGCCAGCTTGCAGGAAGTCGATTGGGAAGCGTTTGTGCCGCTCGGCGCCGAGGGGATGCTCCCCAGCTCTCCGGCATCGGGAGGTGAGGCGGTTCCGTGCGCCCGGTCCACCGTCGGGCCAACCAGGTTGAAGGCGAGATTTCGGTCCCGCCCCACGCCTGGCCCTGGCGGTCTGTCTATTCATCATCCTTGCTCGCGCTCTGATCGACACGCCGGCGGCCCCAAAGCCCGGCATGTCGCCGCGTCTCGCCCCGCTTGGGCCAGCCCGCTGCTGGCCCGAGAACGAGCCGCGCCAGGGAAGGAGAGCGCATCACGTTTGCGGGGCGGCCTTAAGCCAATGGCATGGCGGCCGTCTGGGGAGTCTTGGAATCATGCGATGGATCAGCAACTTGACCCGGCCGGCGAAGCGTCGACGCCGCCTCGAGCTCGAAAGCCTGGATGACCGTTGTCTGCTCTCCACAGTTGCCGGGCCGCGGCCGATCGACCACCACGCGCTTGCGCGATCCAGGCACGTCGCGGCCGCGATCCATCACGCCGAAATCCGGCATCACGCGCATCCCAACGCCATCAAGGTGGTGACCACCCCGGCGAATCCCGTGGAACGGCCCGCCGGCGCTCTTGTGACCGGCCCCACCGCGGCGTATGACCCGATCATCCAGGCGGCAAGCACCCGCGCAGCCTACAACGTCAATGGCGCAGGCATGGCCGTCGCCGTGATCGATACCGGGATCGATTACAATAACCCCGCGCTCGGATCCGGTTTCGGACCAGGCGACAAGGTCATCGCCGGCTACGATTTCGCCGACGGCACGGCGAACCCCATCGCCACAGCGTCGCAGCACGGCACGGCCACCGCGGGCCTCATCGGCTCGAACAACCCGAGCGACCTGGGCGTGGCGCCGGGCGTCAACCTGGTGGCGCTCCGCGTGACCAATAATGCAAACACCGCCAGCCTGGCCAACATCGCAAGCGCGCTCGAGTGGGTCATCGCCAATCACGCACAATATAATATTACTGCCGTGAACATGTCATTATCTGATGGTGGCAATTACGCCCAGAACTGGTTCGCCAGCGACGGCGGCCAGGGGCAGCAAATTACCAGCCTGATCGGCCAGCTTACGGGCATGAACATTCCCGTGGTGGTGGCCACTGGGAACAGCTTTAACGGCCAGCAAGGGGAGGGTTTCGCGGCGATTGTGGCGGGCACGATCAGCGTGACGGCGACCGACCTTTCCGGTAATTTGCTGCCGGACGCGCAGCGGCTGGGCTCGACCTACGGCGGGGCATCGGCCACCACGATCGCCGCGCCTGGGCAGGGCATCACGGCGCCGACGGGGAACAACGGCTCGTCGCAGGTCTCGGGTACGAGCTTCGCCACCTCGCTGGTCACGGGGGGCGTGGTCTTGCTCCAGGACATTTACCAGCAGCGGTTTGGCACCCTGCCCACGGTCGCCCAGCTCAAGGGCTGGTTGCAAGAAGGCGCGACTCCGATCCATGACCCGGTGACGGGGATCACGATCGGGGAGATGAACCTGGCGAACTCCGCGGCGCTCATTCCGCCGGCCCCCGCGCCCGTGGTCGTGCCGCCGCAGACGCCGATTCTTTCAGGCGTCTCACCCGCGGGCACAACCTCGAGCATCCAGCTCTTCGCGAATGGGCAGGCGCTGACGCAGTCGAACGCCTCCACGCTCCTGCCCGCGCTCGGCCAGGCGAACCTTGACCTCTTGCTCGCCGCCATGGACGCCTGGGCCGGCGGCTCGAACGGCAACGGCTCGACCTCGGTCCAGTTCTGGAACGCGTGAGCAAGCCTGGATGGAAGCAAGCGCCCGGGCGCATGGCCTGGGCGTTTGCACGCGCCCCGCGCCCGGCGCGCCGATCACGCGGCCCTGTCTGTTATCGCGCGTGCCCCACCGTTAGAATCCAGGCTGGGAGAGGGGATTGAGGTTGGATCCACGCGGGTCGAGCCAAGGCCCATCGCGTCGGGAGGCATCGATCGTGGCAGCGACGGAACAGACGGCTTTGGTAACGGGGGCGGGGAGCGGGATTGGGCAGGCGATCGCCGCCACGCTCGCGGGGATGGGCATGCGGGTCGCGCTTGTGGGCCGCGACCGGGAGAAGCTCGAGCGTGCTCGGGCAGGGTTCTCGAGGGGGGGCGATGCCGCGGTCGTGTGCCCCTGCGACGTGGCCGATCGCTCTGCCGTCCAGGCGATGGTCGAGCAGGTCCTTGGGCTCTTCGGCGGTATTGACGTGCTGGTCTCGAACGCCGGGCTCAACGTCAAGAATCGCAGCCTGGAAGCGCTCGATCCCGCCGACTGGGACCGGATGATCGCCGCCAATTTGACGGGGTCGTTCAACCTGGCTCATTACGTGCTGCCCTCGATGCGGAAGCGAAGGAGCGGGCTCATCGTGCAGATTTGCTCGGTCTCGGGGCTGCGTGCCAGCCCGCTTGGGGGCGCGGGTTATTCGGCGTCGAAGTTTGGCCAGTCGGCGCTTGGGATTTGCCTGGGGCGTGAGGAGGGGACGAAGGGGATCCGGTCGTCGGTGATTTACCCTGGCGAGGTTGACACGCCGATTCTCGCCCAGCGCCCGGTGCCGGTGCCGGCCGAACGCAGGGACGTTATTTTGAAGCCCGAGGATGTCGCCCTGGCGGTGAAGTTCCTGGTGGAGCTGCCGCCGCGGGCGCATGTTCCCGAGCTTGTGATCAAGCCGACGGTCGACGACTTCGCCTGAGCGGCAAGCGTTAAACGCCGCCCCGAATCGCGCCGGCGAGCTCGACCTTGCCCGCCTCGAGATCACCCGAGGCGAACTCGTTGAACTCGGTGTAGAGCAGGTGGCGGAAAAGCTTGCTTTCCTGTTCAAGCCTGCGCGGCGGGCCGGATTCAACCACCCGGCCCTCGTGCAGCACGATCGCCAGGTCGCTGGCGCGAATGGTCTCGAGCCGGTGCGCGATCACGATCAGGGTGCGGCCTTCCGCCAGCCGGGCCATCGTGTCGTCGAGGAAGTGGCGCGTTTCCTCGTCGACCAGGTTGCGCGGCTCCTCGATGATCATGATCGAGGGGTCGTGCAGGGATGCCCGCGCGAGCGCGATGCGGTATTGCTCGTCGGGCTTCAGGTAGTGGCCGAGCAAGCCGACCTGGGTGTCGTAACCCTGCGGCAGATCCTGGATGAAGTGATGGGCGTGGGCGACCTTGGCTGCCTCGATCACGCGCGGCAGGGTGTTGATCGGATCGCCGAGGCCGATGTTCACGGTGACCGTGTCGGTGAAGACCAGGTCGGCCTGAAAGACCGTGGCGACCTGGGCGCGAATCGAGTCGATGGTGACTTCACGCGCGTCCTTCCCGTCGAAGAGCACCCGTCCGGAGCGGGGGTCGATCAGGCGTGGGATCAGGCAGGCCAGGGCGAGCTTGGAGTCGTCGTCCGAGCCCAGGATCACGGTCCTGGAACCGGCCGGGATCTCGATCGAGGCGCCCGCCAGCAGGGAGCGGCCCGACCGGCTCTCGAGCGTGACGCTCTCGATGGTGATCCTGTCCTTGATCGTGTTCAGGAACTGGGCGCCCACTTCTTGCTGGAGCTCGGGCCTGCGTTCCAGGAATTCAAAGAAGGCGCGCGAGGATCGATTGGCCTGCCGCAAAACCCGCGTCAGCCGCACCCATTCCACGAGCGGATAGGCCAGACCGCCGAGCGCCACGATCAGCATGAGCATGGTCGCGATCGTGATGCGGTAGTTGATCACCACGCTAAAGCCGAGCAACCCGAGCACAAGAATCGCGGTGACGCCGACAATCAGCCCCACGCCTAGCAGGCCGGGCGTGGTTGTGATCAGCCGCTTGATCTCGGCTTGCTCGTGCTCCTCGAGATGCCGATCGAAACGCTCGCGGTCGTACTCGCCGATCCCATAGACCCGCACGGTGCGCAGGAGGCCAAGATCCTCATGGAGCAGGCTGAGCTGGATCGACGCCTGGCGGAGCGCCCGTTCCATGACCTGGACACGTTCTCGCCTCCAGAGCAGCGCGATGAGCCACGCCATGGCGCCCAGGGAGGCAACAAAGACGAGCAGCAAGGGCGACACCAGAACCGCGGTCAGGAAGAGCCCCACGGCGAGCGCAGGAGCCCGGGGACTGACATCGAGGTCATGCCGCAGACCCTCCCGGATATCGTTGACCTCACGGGTCCAGAGGTTGATCACAGGCCCCAGACCCTCGGCAGGCAACGAGGACTGCCCCAGCCGATACATCTGGCGATGAATCTGCTTGCGGAGCGTGGTCGCCAACTGGGCGGATGTGGTGGCGATCATCCGCCTGCGCTGCCATGCCACCAGCATGAGAAACAGCACGGCAGCCGTGGCCAGGCCAAGGAGCGCCGAGAGTGCTTCGTAATTCGACCGCAGGGCAGGCACGGCCGACGTCAGCCGGTCGAGCCCCCGGCCCGCCAGCCGGTGCACGGGGTTGTCCGATAACAGACTGCCGGCGATCAGCGGGAAGATCCCAGTCTGGTCAAACAGCATGAACTGGCGATCCGAGCCCGTCGAATGGCTCTTCACCCATTCCGGGAGCAGCTCCGCCTGCGACGACGGAAATCGCGTCTCGCCCCGCGTCGCGACCAGGGACACAAACAGCCCCGCCAGCCACAACAACAGGATCAGCAGAAACGACTGGAGCAGGCCCAGAACCCGGATGAGCACATGCTCACGCTGCGCACCCGTCAACAATCGCGCGCGGCGATACGCTTCGACCTGCATGCCTCAAGCTCCCCCCAGCCTCTCGCCAGGGTCTCAACCAGGAACAGCCCGGTCGGACGCCCCGCCTCGAATTCTTGGTTTCAGCTCCCGCATCATTCCAGTATACAGGGTAAATAGAGGTCCCTGGGTAAACTGGGGGAGCCAATTCGGGGCTGGCGGAGCGACAGATCAGGCCAGATCGCGATCTTCAAAGAGGAGAAACGCGAATAGTAACGCTGCTCCAGAATATAACATGGTGTAGCCCAGCACAGGCAAAACGTAGGTAAACCACGGAATCACCGCGCCGGTGGAGATGGACGGGCCGGCGTTAAAGTATTCGAGGCCGGGCAGAATGGCACCGAAAAGTTTGGCCATGAAGGCGATGAGCTCGTTGGCACGACCCTGGTCAGACACCTCGATCAGCACGGGGCTCAGGTGGCCGAGGAAGAAGATCAGGATGCAAACGACCAGGTTCGGCAACATCGGCAAGCGGGTTGAAATGGCCACGCTGACGCTTGTGAGGATCGTGACTTCGAAGAATCCAAGTGCAAGCCCTGGAATAACTTGCATCACCTGGGCCCAGCGCTTGGCCTGGTCCGCGGTGCTGCCGGCGGATTCCCGCAGGTCGTAGGCGTACTTGTACCAGACGCCGGCGGCGAAGAGCGCGCCGAGCAGCACGTAGAGGGCGAGCACGCCGAGCTCAATGCCCATGAACTTGCCGACGATGAACTGGCGGCGGTTGATTGGCTTCGAGAGCAGGGTAATGGCGGTCTTGCCCTCGATCTCGTCCGCGACGGTGGAGCTGGCGGTCAACAGGGCGAGCAGCATGCAGAAGAACGAGATGGTCGTGAGACCTGTGTCTTTGTACATCTTCAGATCTTCGCCGAATGTGAAGTAGGAGACGAAGATCGTCACGATCAGGAGGGCGGCGGCAAAGAAGGCCATGACGAAAAAGGCCGGCTGCCGAACGGTTTCCTTGGCGGTCGCCAGCGCGATCGTGATTGCTTTCATGGGTGTCGTTCGTGGTATCCGAAGTCGAGTTCTGTTCGAGAGATCCGGAGATTGTAACAGTTCAGGAGTAACGGATGCGGAATCCGGGCAGGGATTCTCCGCCGTTGTGTTGAATCTCCTGTACGCACGAAGCGATGTAACGGTTCATGCGTCGGGAGATTTCCGCGATAAAATCGTCGAGAGTCGCGGATTCGCCGGTTGCGAGCAGCTCGACGTTGCCATCGCGGAGGTTGCGGACGTAGCCGGCGACCTCATAATTCTGGGCGATCGAGGCGGTGGTTGCCCGGAATCCGACACCCTGGACGCGCCCGGTAAACACGATTCGTCGCGTTTCAACAGTCATCGGGATCGTGCGGTTTGGACGGGCTTTTGCGGCAACCCAGCGATGCCGGAGCAAGATTTTACTGTGAGCATCCCTGGCGCTGCAACGCATCTCGAGGCTGGAAACGGGGCTCAGGTAGAAACGCGTTCGCCGCGCTGGAGCGGATCCAGGTCGCGGCGAACGGCGTGCGTTGGCTGGTCAGGCGATCTCAGAGTCCGTTGAGCTCGACGCGTTCGACGAGCGACGCGCCTGAGGCTTGCACGGGGAGGAGCATCGAGCGAAGCGGGCCGACGCCGAGCGCCTCGAACGGCACCGGGGGCGAACCGGCGGAGTCGCCGGCTCGGAGCACGAGGTTGCTGATGGAGAACGGCAGCCGGTTGGTGACGCGGATGGTGGTGCTGGCCGGGGTGCGCTTGGCGGCCTTGAGGGTGACGAGCGAACCGGCGACCGTGCGCCCGAGCGTGGAGGCCATGAGGGGTCCGTCGATGACCGACGCGGACGAGTTCTCGCGCAGGTCGAGGCGGGCGAGAGGGGTGAGCGACTGGTCGAGGGTGCGGACGCCGACCAGGACGCGGCCGCGGGTCTCGCCCACCTTCGCGCTCGTGAGCAGCACGTCGAGCACGATGGCGGTGCCGTGGCCTGGCAGCTCGGTCGCCTTGACGACGTGGGCGGGCAGGCCCATGATCGCCTGGCCCTCGATCTGCCTGGCGATGCGCTCCGCCTCGGCCGCGAGCTTGCCCTCGCCGCGGATTCGCACCAGCATGCGGCCGTCGACGAGCGCTTCGCCGTCGACCCGCTCGTCGCTCGAGGCGTCAAGCACCTCGACGTACTGGCGGGCGAGCTCGATCTCGGCTGGGTTCATCACGCGCCCGGCCTGGGCTGCCATGGTCTCGAACGGCAGGTCGTCGCAGACGTGCCACATCACGGACTGTGCGACACCCTGGCTGGTGCCCAGCGTGGCCAGCCCGCGGAGGGCCTTGCGCACCCGGGGGTCGCGGGTGTAGTCGGTCACGTCCATCAGGCGGAGCTTGTTCCGGCCGATGGGCGAGGGCAAACCGTAATTCAGGCAGACCGCGGGCACGGAGACCTCAACCGTTTGACCAGCCGGGACGGCCAGGCCGCGGGTTGCGTCGTCCTTCACGGCGACCGACTTGAAGCCGGGCTGGCGGGACGCGGCCTGGAAGTCGCCAAAGCCCCCTTCGCGGTTCGTGATCGAGCCCAGCCCCATGTTCTGGAGTCCGCCTCGCCCCGCGCCGCCGCCGCCGCCGGCTCCCTGGCCCACGGCATTCGCCGCAACCAGACCGGGCGGAATCACCACATTCAGCCGCCGCTTCGACGTGTTTTGAATCGAAATCCGGACCCGATCCTGACCATGTCCCCGGGCGCTCACCGCCAGGTCACCGGCCCGGCTGGCCGAGAGGATGTCCACCGTCTCGCTCGCGACCGCGACCGGACGCGACGAGGGCTCGGAATCCAGCGTAATCGTCTGGGACTGGACGCGATTCGCCAACCCCAAGGATGCAACCATGAGGCCCGTGGCCCAAGCGGCCCGGACCAGGTAAAGGCGTCGCCACAACATCGCGCTATGACCTTTCTGGATCGGGCCGACTTCGGAGCGATGTCGGATTCGCCCCGCGATAACCCGCGTGTGGTTCCCTGTCACGTGAGGTGTCAATTTCATGCCGAGCTCGCGCAGTCGCTCATGCTTGCCAATCTTAAAAGACGCGTACGAACCACGACCTATTCGAGTCCGCAGCGTCCTCTATCTTCGGCACCCTGAGTCTATCATCCTCGAACGATTCACGAAAAAACACAGCCGACCGCGCGGGCTCGAGCATTTCAGGAGCCCTGGGGAAATTCTGCGGAGAATTGGGCCTGCGTGATCCAGGGGGACTGTTGCGGCCGGGAGATTTCGGGCGGTCAAAAGCGCCCGGATTCAGCCTGCGTTTCGCCGGCGGCCGAGCAGGCCCAATCTGCTCAGGTAATAAAGCAAGGTGAAGACGCTCGTGAGCGCAGCGGCCACATAGGTCCAGGCGGCCGCGTTGAGCACCTGGGCGACGACGGCGTCTTCAGTCTCGATTGTCACGCCGGCCTCCCGCAGCAGGCGGCGGCCTCGTCTGCTGGCGTCGTACTCCACGGGGAGATTGACGATCTGGAAAACCAGCACGGTCAGGTAAAGCCAGAGCCCGGCGATGATCAGCCGCGGCATGTTGAGCAGGAGGCCGGCGGCCATGAGCAGCCAGAATCCTTGCGACCCCATGCTGGCGATGGGAACGATCAGGTTGCGCACGATGAGCGCGGGGTATCCCGCCGCGTCCTGGGCGGCGTGGCCGGCCTCATGCGCGGCGATTCCCACGGCGGCGAGCGACCGGCCCGCGTAGACGCCGTGCGAGAGCCGCAGGACCCTGGTTCTGGGGTCGTAATGATCGGATAGCTCGCCGGCGACCGCCTCGATCGCGACCCCAGCGACCCCCGCCTGGCGCATCACGAGCGCAGCGGCCTCCGCGCCCGTGAGCCCCGAGGAGACCGGGACGCGCGATCCCGCCGCGTAAGCCCGCAAGATCCTTGCCTGCGCCCAGGAAGAAAGCAAGAAGGCGGGGAGCGCGAACAGGAAGTAGTCGAACAGCATGAGCATGGGATTCGAGCTCCAGATCGAGGCGGGCGGCCTAGGTGTGCCTGCGGGATGCACTCAGGCGATGCCGCCAGGCCCGCTCGAGCGCGAGGGCTTTTGCGCTTGCCTCCGTGATCGTGGGGGCCTGGGCGAACACGGTCAAGATGGGATCGCCGCGTTCGAAGGACGTGCCCTCGCATGGGACGTCGGCGATGGTGGGGATCTCGTCGCGCGGGCTCTGGTATTCCGCCTCGGCGATCGCGGGAGCAACACAGGGGCGCGTGGCGTAAACCACACGCTTGGCGATCACCCGGGGGGGCGGCGGCGTGGCGCTCGCGGGCGCGTCAGGCAGAAGGCCCTGTTCGCAGGCTGCACGGTGCAGGGGCAAGAACGCGCGCCCGGTGGCGAGCTCATGGATCTCGATGGAGGCGGTATAGCGCGGGTTGATCTCGACCGGCCACGGAATGCCGTGCGCAAGGATAAAATCAACGCCAAACCAGCCGGCAAGCGGCAGCCCCCGCGCCAGCGCGGAACCAAGCGCAATCAGCCGCGCGCGCAACCGGCCTGAGATCGTGGCGGGACCCACGCTGCCGCGGTATCCAAACGGCATCGACGGGTAGCCGATCACTTGCCGGCTCACCCCCAGAAGGCAAGCGCGGCCGCCGGCCGCAACGTAAATCGCCGAGCCGCTGCGGCCCGCGATCCGCTCCTGGTAATAGCAATCGCTGCCCACCGCGGTGTGCGACTCGAGCGCAATGATGCCGCGGCCCCCGCTCGAACCACGAGGTTTGACAAGCCAGGAGCCATCGCGCGGCAAGCCGGCCTGGCTCGGGCTCACCCGGGGATGCGGTAAATCCGCACGAGTGAGCACATCTGCAATCAAGTACGGGTCGCGCGTCCGGGGGAGATCGCCGGCGGAGACGCCCCAGAGGCGATGCGTGTGCTCGATCTCGGCCACCTGCGCGGGGCGGTTCTCGAACCCTCCTGTATAGAACCAGGGAACGGAGCGGCCGCCGGCCAGGGCGTGCGCGTGCTGGGCGAGCGTGCCTGAGTCGATCCTGCGCGTGGGGCAAAGCGCGGTGAGATCGCGATCGGCGAAGAAGTCGCCGGCCCGGGGGGCATACCCCGCGCGCGCGGCGGAAAAGGCTCCCGCGCGGGCGCTTGGGCCGAGAACCAGAATGGAGCAGGGGGCGCCCATGGAAAAAAAAGCCCCGACGATCGCGGGGACCGTCGAGGCTGTTGTGCCGCGAACTCGGCTCGATCGAGCCGAAGGATCACGAGAGGATCACTCCTTCTCGATCTTCTCGGCGGTGATGATCATCTTGCCGTCCTTCTCCTCGACCTCGCCGGTCACCTTCACCTTGATCGGGTCGTCCTTGGTGGCCATGCAGAAGCCGTCGGCCGCGTGGGCCTTCTTGGCAACGGCGTTGGGTGCCATGTAGTACTTGGTTTCCTTGTCGTCCTTGGTCACGATGACCACGTTCTGGCAGGTCTTCGTCTCCTTGAGCGCACACTTGGCGCAGAGCCCCTTGCCCTCGATCGTGACCTTCTCGCCCCGGGGCGCGGCCTGGAGCAGGCCGGCGGCCGAGCACAGAATTCCCGCAACCGCAAGCATGATCAGCTTCCGCATCGTCGATCTCCGTAGGGTCTAAATCCAGAGGACCGAAATTGGTTCGCGCCTGGGCTCGACCAATCAAGCCCGGCGTGACCAGAGTATTCAACCACGTTCCGATGGCAATCTCAATCGCCTACCGCGCCTTCCAGATCATGATTCGACCTTGACTTAGGTCGCAATCACTGATGAAGAACTGATGAACTGTCGGCGATCGGGTGGAGCTCGGCCGATCCGGCGGCGGCCGATTCGTCGAGAGGGCGCTGGTGGCGCACCGGGATTGCAAGGGACGCCAGCCCGGCGACGACGGCGGCGGCGGTGAGATACCAGGCCGGGGCGAGGTTGTCACCGGTCCATTCGATGAGCATGGTGGCCGCCCAGGCGGCTGTGCCGCCCAGAATCGCCTGCGCCAGGTTGTAGCCGATGGCGATGCCTGTGTAGCGCGTGCGCGTTGGGAAAAGCTCAACCATCGTTGCGCCCATGCAGCCTGAGTAAAAGCCGTTGACTCCAGCGAAGATGAGGCCGCCGGCGAGAGCGCGGGGGAAGGTGCCGCCGGCCAGGATCAGGAACGTGGGGTAGGTGAGAACCGCGTACCCGAGCGCCGAGGCCAGAAAGAGTGGGCGGCGGCCGATGCGGTCGGAGACGATCGCCGAAAATGGCGTGAGCACGAGCAAGGCCAGCAGCGCGACCGTATTTGCCGTGAGAACCTGACTTTCGGGCAGGGGCGGTTGGTTGATTCGCGACAGCCAGGTCGCCAGCCAGACGAAGGGAATATAGAAACCGATGGACGACAGGAAGGCGAGTCCGATGGTGGTGAGGATCGCTTTCCAATCATGGCGGATGGCCGTGGCGACGGGATTTTGAGCGAGTCCGCCTGTGCGTTTGAGCTCGAGAAAATGGGGGCTTTCGTCGACGCCGATGCGGAGCCAGAGCCCGAGTGCGCCAAAGGCCGAGCCAGCAAGAAATGGCATGCGCCAGGCCCACGCGCCGAGCTGGGATTCGGAGAAGCAGCCGGTCATCACGGCCGCGGTGGCGGAGGCGAGCAGCGATCCCAGGACCACGGTGAAGGATGTCCAGCTTCCGATGTAAGCCCTGCGGCCTGGGGGAGCGTGCTCGACGAGAAAGGACATGGACCCGACGTATTCGCCGCCGACCGAGAGTCCCTGGAGCAAGCGCATGAGCGTGAGCAGAATCGGCGCGAGCGGTCCGATCGTCGCATACGTGGGCAGGAGGCCGATCGCGGTTGTGGCAAGCGCCATGAGCAGGACGGAAAGTTCGAGGGCGTGTTTGCGTCCCAGGCGATCGCCGAGCACTCCGAAGAGGATTCCGCCGAGCGGGCGCATGAGAAACCCGGTGGCGAAGACGCCGAAGACGCCCGCGAGCGAGGCGAGGTTGTCCTCGCGTGGAAAGAACAGGGCGGCGATGGTGGGCGCGAAGAAGCCAAAGAGTCCGAAGTCGTACCACTCCATCACGTTGCCGACTGCGCCCGCGAGCACGGTGCGGACGAGCGGGACGCGCGCGGGCTGCGCGGCGGTGGCGATGCTCATGGGCGATCCTCAGGCCGGTTGGGCTGCGCCAGGGGTTCTGGCGTCATTGCGGCTTCCAGAGAAAGTGGCCGACCATGAGGCCCGCCACGAAGGCGAAGAAGAGCCCCAGAAGCACAAAGATGGACCATGCCAGGACCACGGTCGCGGGGATGGC
>DAIDHX010000296.1 GCA_027451885.1 Planctomycetales bacterium | reverse complement strand
CGAGGACTTCGACACCCCCGGGCCGCACCGGCTCGTGCTCGAAGCCCGCGTTCGCATCGAACGCCCGCAGGGGCGCTGGGAAATCCTCTTGCCGCAGATGCCCTTCCAGTTCGAGTTCGCCCAGAGTCCCTCTCTCGAATCGATCCTCACCCTCCCCGATTCCACACGCGAAGACGTATTTGAGCACGCTGTCGAGCTCGTGCCGGGCGCGGCCGGCCATTCCAAGCCCCTGCCCGTCACCGATGGTTTTGTGCTCCGCGAGCCGCCTCAGATCGCCGTCAAAACCCCGCTCCCGTGCGACCTCGCGCACGCAGTCTCGATTGAAATCGAAGGGCTCCCGCGCCTCCTCGATGCCGGGCGCGTTGTGGTCTCGGGCCAGGGGCTCGCGCCTGACCTGGCGCAGGAGCCCACGGTGGTGCGATTTCCGCTGAACCCCTTTTCGTCATTGCCCGCGGGTATGATCGATCGCCCAGGCAAGCGCAGGTTCCGGGTGCTGCTCTCCGCGGATCCCGCCGCCGGATGGGCCGACCCGCTCGTGCGCTCCGTCTGGCCCGGAACCATCCGCACCAACTGGCTCGAAGTCGAGATCATCCGCAACTGACGCGCGGCTTCACGGTTGCGAGGCAGCCGCCTTGGCGGCCGGCCGATACCGCTTCACGTGCTTCGGACGCACGATTTCGGCCATCAGTTCCGCGATGTTGGTTACTCCGCTCGCGCCCCGCGGTGCGTGTGCAAGATTCACATGCGGCTCCCCGCGGGGCGCCCGGGGGTCCGCCGGCATCCGCACCTGGTGCGTCACCATGTTAAAGACGCCGTAGAGAACCTCGATCTCCTTGTGGCCCGATCGCTTGACCTCGTTCCGCAGGTCGAGCGCGGACTGCGCGGCGTTCACGCACACCGAAACGTGAATCAGCGCGTCATGATATTCGTGATGCCGGGGCGCGTCTGGCCCCCAGATCCGATGAATCGCATCATCCGCCAGTTTCACCGAGGTGAACAGGGATTGCACGATCGAGCGCAGGCCGGTCGACTGAATCTTCATCGCGTACTCGGCCGGGTGCAGGTATGCCTTGACTGTGTCGGTCACCGCCCCGCAGTTCAGGTGCCCCAGAACAACCACGCACTTCACCGTCTCGGCCAGGTTGCTCAGGGCGTATTCGATGCTCCCCATGCAAACGTTGGCGAGTACGTTCCCGGCCACACGGACGACGAACAGGTCGTTGCTCGCCTGGCCGAACACCATCTCGATGGGTACGCGGGCATCAGCGCAGCCGAGAATCACAGCGAAAGGCGCCTGGCGTGGGGGATGTTCGATGTCGACGAGCAGTCCGTGCCAGGGAACGATGTACTGGTTTGGCTGATCGTTCAACTGATGCGAGCGGCATTCCTCGATCCAGCGCGAGTAGACGCGATTGCCTTCCTCGAGCACCTGCCGGGCGGTGGGGGGGTCGGGCGGCAGCGACTTATCCTCGGGGTTGTCTGGATCATACCGGTAGATGTAGTCAATCGAGCTCAAGGGCGGATCTCTCCTGGAATCGGGCCATGTCCTGCAACGCGGCCGCGGTTGCTCCTCAAGATTCTAAGGGTTTCGTGGCTGAAGCGCAAGCAGGGCGAATCCAGAACCGAGGGTGAATTCAGGAGCTGCGATCAGGCGACGACCGAGGCTTTGCCGGCGACGATCCGGCCGGCGGTGCGTACGGCGGCGATCAGGCTGCTGGGATCGGCGACGCCGCGCCAGGCGATATCGAACGCGGTGCCGTGGGCCACGCTCACGCGCACGATCGGCAGCCCCAGGGTCACGTTCACTGCGCGGTGGAAGCCTGCTGTTTTGAGCGCGATATGTCCCTGATCGTGATACATGGCGACGACGGCGTCATACTCTCCCGCGAGCGCGCGGCCGAAGAGGGTGTCGTTGGGATGCGGGCCGTCGACGTCGATTCCGCTGGCCCGGGCACGTGCCACGGCGGGTTGTATGATGCGCGTTTCCTCATCGCCGAAAAGCCCATCCTCGCCCGCATGCGGATTGAGTGCGGCCGCGGCGATCAGCGGAGGCGCCTGGCCCGTGAGCGGGCGCATGGCTGCGTCGGCCAGTCGGATCTTCGCCTCGACCATCTCTACCGTCAGCAGCTCGAAAACACGCTTGAGCGCAACGTGCAAAGTGGCATGCACCACCCCCAGGCCGACGCCTCGCTTCCGCGCGTCTCGCCCAGTCTCTCCCGCGGTCTCCAGGTAGAGCATCATCGCATGTTCACGCACGCCGCATCGCTCCGCCAGAATCTCGGTGTGGCCGGGATGGGGTACGCCCGCGAGCGCGAGCGCTTTCTTGTTGAGCGGCAGCGTGACAATCGCGTCGATCCGGCCCTGGAGTGCGAGATCGGTCGCCGCGATCAAGAACTGATAGGCGGCCCTGCCCGCGCGCACGTCCACGCGGCCGGGCGCGATGGAGTCGAGGTCGCACGTCCCTGATTCAAGTGCAACGCAAGGGATCGTCTCGAGGTCGGGATGGGCTTCGCGCGGATCTTCGATCATGACGATCCGGCACTGCCCGCCCACGGTCGCAAGCGCTCGAGCGAGCACTGCGGGGGCGCCGATGAGGACCGGGCGCGCAAGCGCGTGGAGCAGGGGGTCTGCCCAGGCCCGCGCAATGATCTCCGGGCCCACGCCCGCCACGTCGCCCATCGTCAGGGCCACCAGCGGGCGCGAGGGATGTGCTTTGGGATTCATGGTTTATGCGCCCGCCCCCGGGCGGCCGACCACCTCACGCACATGCCCGCGATCGCGGTGTGCGGCAATCGCGTTCACGGCGTTGACATACGCTTGAGCCGAAGCCTCGATGATATCCGTCGAGGCCGCCCGCCCGCGGAACGAGCGGTCTCCGCTTTCCACCTCCAGCTCCAGCGTCACCTCGCCCTGCGCGTCCTTGCCCTGCGTCACGCTTCGCACCACGAATTCCCGCAGGTTCGCACGGACCCCCGTCACGCGCTCGACCGCCTTGAAGATCGCGTCCACCGGACCATCGCCGATCGCCGCGTCCTGCGCGATCTCGCCATCCGGGCGCCGAATCGAAACCGTCGCCGTGGGCAGAAGCGACATCCCCGCCGTTGTGTGCAGACCCACAAGCGACCATTGCGCTGGGATGTGCTCCAGGTACTTCTCGATCAACACGAGCAGGTCGTCGTCATAGACCTCTTTCTTCTTGTCGGCCAGGGCCTTGAAGTCCGTGAAGAGCGACTCGAGCTGCTCGTCGCTCAGGTTGTGGCCCAGTTCGGCCACGCGATCCTTGAGCGCATGCCGGCCGGAATGCTTGCCCAGCACCAGGTCGGTGCGCGGCACCCCCACGTCCTCGGGCCGCATGATTTCGTAGGTCGAGCGCTCCTTGAGCATCCCGTCCTGATGGATGCCGGACTCGTGCGCGAATGCGTTTCGCCCCACAATCGCCTTGTTGCGCTGGACCGAAAGCCCGGTCATCGACGTTAACAGCCGGCTCATGGGGTAGAGCCGCTCGGTCTTGATCCCCGTGGTGAGCCCGTAGTAATCAAACCGGGTCTTGAGCGCCATCACGACCTCCTCGAGCGCGGCGTTGCCCGCGCGCTCGCCGATGCCGTTGATCGTGCACTCGATCTGCCGCGCGCCGGCCTCAACGCCCGCCAGACTGTTCGCGGTGGCCAGGCCCAGGTCGTCATGGCAGTGCGTGCTGACCACCGCGCGGCCGATGCTGGGAACCCGCTCGATCAGGGTGCGGATCACCTTCGAATACTGGATCGGCGTGGCGTAACCAACGGTATCGGGGATGTTCACGGTCGTGGCGCCGGCCTCAATGGCGGCCTGCACCACCTCGCACAGGAAGTCAAGTTCGGTGCGGGCCGCGTCTTCCGGGCTAAACTCCACGTCCGCGCACACCGACTTCGCCCTGCGCACGCTCGTCACCGCACGCTCGATGATCTGCTCCTTGGTCATCCGCAGCTTGTGCTCGCGATGGATCGCCGAGGTCGCCAGGAACACATGGATTCTCGGCTTCTGCGCGAACTGCACCGCCTCCCACGCGCGATCGATGTCGCGGTCATTGCACCGCGCAAGCGCGCACACCGACGCCCCCGCGACCTCGGTCGCGATCGCACGCACGGCTTCAAAGTCCCCCTGCGAAGCGATCGGAAAGCCCGCCTCGATCACATCAACGCCCAGAAGCGCGAGCCCACGCGCAACCTCCAGCTTCTCGGCCATGTTCATGCTCGCGCCCGGCGACTGCTCGCCGTCACGCAACGTCGTGTCGAAAATCACGACTCGGTCCGGCCGATTCTCGGCGGGACGACCTGTCTGGCTCTCGCTCATCCCTCGTTCCTTTCTTTCGCTCGTGCCCTCGCAAGATCGCTCGTAAGATTCACGCCCGGATTCCGCGGCATTGCCGCCCCGAGCCCAGCCCCGGCGATCCAGAGGCCCCAAAACGCGAGAAGCCCCGAGACCCACCGACTGGGTGGCTCCCGAGGCTTCGTTGGCCGGTCACGCGGACAAGTCGACGAACCCTAAGCCACCCTCCTCACCCAGGCGCGAAGGCCCAGGAGGGAAATCTGGTGAAGTCGAAGGTCCGCCGCCAGTGGAGACATTACACCGCCTGATGGATCGAAATACGGAATTTCTCCAGAGGAATTCTATGCACTTGCCGGGGTCGGGTCAATGCGCGACCTCGGCTCAGAACACAGCGTCGGTTACAATCGGGAATGCGTGATGCGGACGATCCCGGAGCGGGGGGGATAAACCATGGCGCTCGAGACCCAGGTCAAAGCGCGGTCCAGCCAGCGGATGACGGCGGTTGACGCGATCCTGCCGCTCGAGCCTGGCGACCGGCTCGATCGCGTGGAGTTCGAGCGCAGGTTTCGCGCGACGCCGCATCTCAAGAAGGCGGAGCTGATCGAGGGAGTGGTCCACATGTCGCCACCCGTGAGCCTGGACGGACATGCGGAGCCGCACTTCCACCTCCTTGGGCTTTTTTATCTTTATCAGGCGTCGACCCCCGGAGTTCGAGGCGCCGACAACGCCAGCATCCGGCTCGACGCGCACAACATGCCGCAGCCGGATCTAGCGCTTTTCATCGACCCCCAGCGGGGCGGCCAGGCCAGGATCAGCGACGATGGCTACCTCGAAGCAGCCCCCGAGCTTGTGGCTGAGATCGCGTCGTCTTCCGCGAGCCTCGACCTCCACGCCAAGCTGCGCATGTACGAACGGCACGGCGTGCGTGAATACATCGTCTGGCGTGTGCGCGAGCGTGCGCTCGATTGGTTCGTGCGCAGGGAGAGCGGTTTTGAGCGAGTCGCCCTTGACGAGCAGGGCGTGATCCAAAGCGTGAGCTTCCCGGGTCTTTGGCTCGACACGGCGGCGTTGCTGGCCGACGACGGGGCTCGGCTCCAGGCAACGCTGCATGCGGGGCTCGCGAGCGCACCACACGCTGAATTCCGCGCCCGGCTTGAGGCCGCTTCCCGTTCCTGATAAGTCCGGCGCATCACACGCCCGCGAACTCCGCCTCTCATTACTGACTGTCGATCTTCCGGACGACCGCGGTCCCATCGTGACTCGGTGAAATCAATCTCCTGCCGTGTCATCGACGTGGTCGATCACGTTCCCCGAATTGTCAATGACGTCCGACACCGTGCCCAGCCGGTCGGACAGATACCACGCGATCACACCGCTCGCGGACTCCCGCGCCAGGATCCCGGTCGGACCCTGCAAATAACGCACCTCGAGCGCCCCCGAACCGCTGAAGTCCATG
>DAIDHX010000295.1 GCA_027451885.1 Planctomycetales bacterium | reverse complement strand
ACCCGCGCGATCCCGGCGTCACTAACGCATTATTTTATGCGATCCGCACCGCCCGCGCTGGGCCGAGCGACGCGTCCCGGCGGGCGATCGAGATTCTGGCTCGGGATCACGTCCGGGATCCTGGGATGGGCGCGAAGACATTCGAGGTTTTTTACTTCGCGCACTGGACGATCGCGGAGACGTTCATCCGATCGGTGCTCGAGAAGAACCCGAATCGGGAAGACCGTGCGCGTGCTTGCCGCGCACTTGCACATTATTTGATTTACCAGGCGAAGTGGGTAGAACGGCGCAAAGCCGCAACGGCGGACAAAATCGAGGAGGATCGGAAATTCCACGGCCGCGACAATGTGGAACGCCTGCTTGCTCTTGATCCAGCGGCTCTGAGACTTGAGGCGGCGAATCTGCTCGAGCGCTGCCGCCATGAATTCGCGGATGTCGTGGTAGAAAACCGGACGATGGCAATGGTGGCCGAGGGAGACCTGTTCGCACTTCGGGACCTGCAAGTCGGCAAGACCGTCCCCGACATCGAAGGCACGGATCACGAGGGCGTATCCTTCAAGCTGAGCGACTACCGGGGCAAGGTGGTGTTGCTTACTTTTTCGGGCAACTGGTGTGGACCCTGCCGGGCCATGTATCCGCAGGAAAGGGAGCTCGTTGCGCGCTACAGGGACAGGCCATTTGCCCTTGTTTCGGTCAACACCGACGAGGATCGGTCCACGCTGGTCCAGGCGATCAAGTCGGGCGAGATCACCTGGCGCTCGTGGTGGGACCATGGAACAGAAGGGCCGATCACCACGCGCTGGGGAATCGATTCGTTTCCCACCCTGATCGTGCTCGATCGCCAGGGAGTGATTCGAGCGATCAACCTACGTGGTGACGCGCTCGATCAAGAAATCGCCCGGCTCGTCGCCGACCAACCTGCTGAGGCGCAGGTACGATAGCCTGCGCGGCCCACGAGCTTTTTTACTGGAGCTTCACGAAGTTTCGATACATCGCAAGCCCAATTGACTGGCTCTTCTCGGGATGGAACTGGCAGGCGACGAGGTTATCTCGCGCGACGATTGCAGGAAAGGGATCGGGATAGTCGGCCTCCGCGATGACGTGCTCGGGGTGCTCCGCGACGGCGTGGTAAGAGTGGACAAAGTAGACCTCAGGGGTTCCGGTGATTCCCTTGAGCAGTGGATGCGGGCGGAGGATTCGGAGCGAATTCCAGCCCATGTGGGGGATTTTGAGGCCGGGCCGGGGCGTGAAGCGCACGATCCTGCCTGGGATAAGGCCAAGGCCCTGGTGCAGGCCGTCTTCCTCGCTTTCGTCGAAGAGGAGCTGTAACCCAAGACAGACACCGAGGCACGGTTTGCCGCCCGAGACAGCCTCGCGAAAGGCGTGGTCGAGGCCGGTTCGACGGAGCTCCGCCATGGCGTCCTCGAACGCGCCGACGCCCGGGAGTACCACGTGCGATGCCCCGCGGACGGCTTCGGGATCGGAAGAGATCTCCGCGTTCGCGCCCGAAGCCTCGATGGCTTTCTGCACGCTTCTCAGGTTGCCCATGCCATAGTCGATGATCACGATCATTGCGTACGATCCCGATGCGGAAGTAAGGGCGCCGCGAGGCCTTGGCCGCGGCGGGCAAGTCAGGTTCAGGGGGCCGTGTTCCGCCGCGCGGTAGGCGCCTGCCCAAGCCGCACCGTGGTGCCGTGGGCAGGCTGGCTCTCGATCGCCAACGAGCCTTCGTGCCGCCTCCAGATTCCCTGGGCAATGGTCAGGCCGACCCCTTCATGCCCAGGTCTGGTCGTAAAGAATGGCTCGGTCGCGCGCACCTGAACCTCCTGGGGCATTCCGCAGCCGTCGTCCTGAATCTCGATGAAGAGCCAGTCGGAGGCGTCGATCCCCGTGCGAATGGTGACGGTTCCAGCCCCAGCGCCGAACGCCTCGACTGCGTTGCGCACGATCGCGCGAAGCATCGCTTCGAGCTGGGGCGCGTCCCCCAGGATGCGCGGCGTTTCACCGATTCGCAGAATCCATTCGATCGCAAGCGGTGTTTCATTCGACTCCTGAGCCACCACGCGTTCCACGATCCTGGCGAGATCGACCGGCTCCATTGGTGAATTGACGAACGCACCTGGTCGAGTTGCCTCACGCGTCCACGCGATGAGCGAACGCGCCACGCGTGACGCATCAAGCGCGGTAGATACGATTGAACCTGCGAGCCGGGACTCCGTGCCGCCCGATGCCGACGATGCGAGCGTGCGCAGGAGCTCAGCATTACTTACCACAGTGCTGTAGCTGTTAATCAGGTGATGACCCACGGCCGAGGCAAGATGCGCCATGTCGCGAAGTCGGTCGCTCGGATCGACACCACACCCGGCTCGGCTACTCATGGCGCTTCCCACTCACCTTGCTTCTGCGTATTCTCTCGAAACCCAACGCCCTTGTGGGCGGACCCAGGCATTAGCGAATCACCCTTGCCTCGGCCCAGTCGGCCAGGTCGCGAACGTCGCCTCGATCCCCGTATTCGGTTGCCAGGATCAGGAAGCGCCCGCCCGCAAGATCGACGTCGATCGACTCCGGCGCGTCGTGGTCGGTCATGGGATGCTTGCTGCGATAGCATTCGCGGCGATCGACGAGCACCCGGAAGACGACACTGCCAAGCGAGCCTGCACGTTCATCAACTCCCACAATCGCCTGGAACCGGCGATCGCCCGGCAGGA
>DAIDHX010000294.1 GCA_027451885.1 Planctomycetales bacterium | reverse complement strand
TTCAACTGGACCGGGATCGGCAATCGCTGGCGGCTCCGGGGGCGGCTCGGGCGCCCTCTTCGCACGCTGGGCCGCGCCAGGCCTGTCCTTCCCCTTGGGTCGTTTGTCCACGCGCTTCTTGGGCGCCATCGTTGCGATCCTCGAGTCTCTGAAACCGAAATGGTATTCTACCCATTTGAGCGCGGGATAATCTGTTCAAAAGCAAAATAGCAAATTGAACACGAGCGCTCTGAAACGCTTCGCATTCAGGTTCTTCGGAATTGCCGGGTGTCGGACGGGGCGTGTGTAACCCTGCCTCCGGCGCTCGTCGCGGAGTTCAGGCGTCATGAATCTCGGTCATTTGGCTTCAGTCGAGTGGATCCTGATCACAATTCTGCTCCTTCTTTTGGTCGCGTCGGGCGGGTTCGGAGTCTCGCGGTCCCGCATTCCACAAGTCGGGCGGCAGCTCGAGCGGATCGAGGCCAAGCTCGATCTGATGCTGGCAAATCTGGGGGTTCAGTATGTCCCGCCGGCCCAGCTTCCCTGGCAGAAAATCGCCGACGATCCTGGTCGGAAGATCGAGGCCATCAAGGCCCATCGCGACGAGTACGGATCGAGCCTGGCCGGGGCCAAGCGCGCGGTGGAGGATTATCTTCGCGGCCGCGACTTGTGATCAGGGCGTCACGCCAGGATCGATTCGACCACGGTGCCGTGGACGTCGGTGAGGCGAAAGTCTCGGCCGCCGTGGCGATAGGTGAGCCGGGTGTGATCGAGCCCCATCAGGCGCAGGATCGTGGCGTGGAAGTCATGCACGTGCACGGGATTCTCAGCTACGCGGATGCCGTGCTCGTCAGTCGCGCCATGGACCACCCCGCGCTTCACCCCTGCACCGGCGAGCCACGAGCTAAACGCCCAGCTATGATGTTCACGCCCGGGATTATCCGGCGTGTTATTGAAAGGCGTACGCCCAAACTCGGTCGTCCAGACGACGAGCGTGGAATCAAATAGCCCGCGCTGTTTGAGGTCCTGAATCAACCCCGCGATCGGCCGATCAACCTGAGGCGCAAGCCGCCCATGGTCGGCCATGTTTCCATGCGAGTCCCAGTTGCCGCTCGAGCCGGTATGGATCAGCTCGATGAAGCGCACTCCCCGCTCGACCAGTCGTCTGGCGACCAGGCACTGCCAGCCGAAGCCGTCTGACTGGCCGCGCTTGAGGCCGTAAAGATCGAGCGTGGCGTCCGACTCGCTGGCCAGGTCGAGCGTTCCCGGCACCTCTGCCTGCATGCCGAACGCGGTTTCGAAGGAGCGTATGCGGGCGGAGAGAGCGGGATTGTTCGCGCGTGCGTGTTCGTGTTCCAGGTTCTCGGCGCGGATTGCTTCGAGCTCCAGTTCCTGCCGCTTTTGCGTGGGGACCCGCCGACCCAGGTTCGCAATCGGCTCCGCGCCGGGGACGATCCGCGTGCCCTGGTGCACGGCCGGCAGAAAATCAGACGCCCAGACCTGCGTCCCCGCGTAGGGCATCTGGGGCGCGAGCACCATGAACGCCGGCAAATTGCGATTCATGGTTCCCAGCCCGTAGCTCACCCATGAGCCGATGCTCGGCCTCGCGAACGCAAAGGAGCCGGTATGCATCCCCAGCGTGGCGTTGTAATGGTTCGAGTGGCTCGTGTGCATCGAACGGATCAGCGCGATGTCGTCAACCTGGTTGCCGATGCACGGGAACAGGTCGGTCGTCTCGATCCCGCTTTGCCCTTTTCGCGAGGCGGACCAACCCGGGCGCTTGAGGTAGAGCGCTTCGTAGCCAGCTCGGTTACGCGTTTCTGGATGGTCAAGGGTGACCTTCTTGCCGTGATCGGCCGCGAGGCGGGGCTTGGGGTCGAAGGAATCAACGTGCGAGACGCCCCCGCTCATGAACAAAAAAATGACCGCCCTGGCCTTCGCGGGGAAATGAGGCGCGTGAGGCGCGAGCGGGTCCACGGCGTCTTCCGCGGCCAGGAGCTCGTGCAGGATGCCGGGCATGAGCATCGTGCCAGCAACCGCGGAACGCACAAGGCCGCGTCGAGTCAGAGCGTTGAAATCGTTCCGCATCGGGCTAGTCCAGATAGAGGAATTCGTTCGAGGCCAGCACGACGCGGGCGAGCGCGGACCACGCCGCCAAGGTGCGCTCGGGCGGCGGCAGATCACCGAGCGCCTGGGCGTAACGGGTGAGAAATGCGCATGCCAGTTGCCGATCCGCCACTGTGGGCGAGCGCTGAAACACGAGCCGATCGAGCGCATCGAGCCGGGCGCCGTCGCTCGGGCCCGCGGCAAGCACCCGCTCGGCCAGCCGCTCGGCCTGGCGATGAAAGAATGGGTCGTTCAAAAAGAAGAGCGCCTGCGTGGGGACCGTGGTTTCCTGCCGCTCGGGCGTGGTGGAATTGGGGTCCGCGCCATCGAATAGACCAAGAAACGGGTGCCGCCGGTTCCGGAGCGTGATGAGATAAACGCTTCGCTTCTCGGAGTCGTACAAGCTGCTAAAGGGGTTGTGCTGGCTGAAGCTCCATGAAGTCTCAGGCGGGAACGGATGCGGCCCGCCCGGCCGGCGGTCAAGCGCGCCTGCCGCCACCAGCAAGCTGTCGCGAATCTCCTCGGCTTCCAGGCGGCGGCGAACAAAATGGCTCCAGAGTGTGTTCTCAGGATCGAGCTCCCGCGCGCGCGTACTGACCACGCTCGTTTGCTGGTAAGCCGCCGAGAGCATGATCCGCCGGTGCATCGCCTTGATCGACCAGCCGTCCTTGATAAATTGAGCGGCGAGCCAGTCCAGCAGCTCGGGATGGATCGGTGGCAGCCCACGCGTGCCAAGGTCGCTCGGCGTGCGCACCAGCCCACGCCCAAAATGCCATTGCCAGATCCGGTTGACCATCACACGCGCAGCGAGCGGGCTGGATGTCAGCCAGGACGCCAGCTCCCTGCGCCCGCTCCCCTGCCCTCGACTCACAGCTTGACCGCCAAGCACTTCCAGCCAACGCCTGGGGACGATTGGGCCGGGCTTTTCCGGATCGCCGCGAAGGTGTATCGGCGAGTCCGTCTCCGTCCCCTCACTCACCGCGTACGCCAGCTCAGGCCGCGGGGCGTGGGATTCTAGCTCGGCACGCGCCTGCTCGAGCTTCCTCTGCTCCCTGCTCCCTTGAGCCAGACGAGCCGCTGCACCTCGCTGGTCGCCCGCGAGCCGCTCGATCGACCAGGCCACGCCGCTTGGTCCGCCGGGATGCGCATCAGCGATCTTGCCGGAAACACGCACACGGCCCCGGATCGGGCTCAACCAGCCGACCGCCACCGGCCCATCGGGCCCGGGATGCGCAAAGATCGAACGCGGCGGTAGCTTCGTCCACACATTGAGCGCGGTCTGCCGCGGGTTCACAAACACCGAAGGCGTGTCGCCGTCTCGCCAGACGTCGAGCCCCGCCTGGCCTGCATCAGCACGCACCGCCTCGAGCAGCAACCCACGCCCCGGCCGGCCGTCGAGAAACCACCACACATCCCCCTTGCCTTGCCGATCCGCATGCGGGTTGCCGGCAAGCAGATCGTCAAGCACATCGGCGCTGAGTGACCACTTCCCCGGCCCGTCCCGCTCGGCAATTTCGAGCTCAATCAAGGTCGAATCCGCCCCATGATTCCCCTCGGGCGCGATCAACAGGCGGAGCATCTCCCCACGATCGACCTCAATCGACTCAAGTTTCATCCCCGGTGAATCGCCCAACCGTTGCTCCTTGCCATCGGCGATCACGCCCGCGGCCCGAATCCGCCGACCCCGCGCATCGCCCGCGAACAACTCCTGCGATTCGCGCGCGACCTGCTCGCGAGCGCGTTTGATCTCAGCATCGAACGCGGCAAGCTTCCTTCGATGCGGGGCAAGCGTTCGCGCCCAGGCCGAGGCCGGCAGCATCGGAACCAGATCCCTCGGCTGCGGCCTGGGCTCGCAACCCGGGAAGCTGAAACGAGTGCTCTGCAAGATTCCCGAAAGCGCGTAATAATCGCGTGTTGAGATCGGGTCGAACTTGTGGTCGTGGCAGCGGGCGCAGGCGATCGAGAGGCCAAGAAACGTCTTGCCAAGCGTGTCGATCACGTCTTCATGCGTAAGGTGCATGTCCTTGTCGATATCGTGGCCGAAGCGGCGCGCGATCGCCAGGAACCCGGTTGCGACCACTCCCTCGGCATGCTGCTCGGGCGCAGCCTCGCCGGCGATCAAATCACCGGCGATTTGCATGCGCACAAAGCGGTCATAGGGCAAGTCTCGATTGAAAGCGTCGATCACCCAGTTGCGGTAGCGCCAGGAGTGCGGTGTGGGATGATCGCTGTTCTCACCCGCGGTGTCGGCGTAGCGCACCAGGTCGAGCCAGTGGCGTCCCCAGCGCTCGCCATGGGCGGGCGAGGCCAGCAAGCGATCGATGACCCTTGCAAATGCGGTGGGTGAATCGTCGTCGAGGAATGCCGCGACCTCCTCGGCCGATGGCGGCAGGCCGGTGAGATCGTACGTCGCCCGCCGGATGAGTGCGCGGCGATCGGCCCGAGGCGCGGGCGACATCTTCTTCTGCACGAGCGCGGCGAGCAGAAACCGATCGATCTCGTTCTGAGACCAGGCCGCGTGCTGCACCGAGGGCGGAGCAGTCTCACGAATGGGTTGAAACGCCCACCACTTCCGATCGGCTGCTGAGGCGGCGGATCGATCCGACGCCCGGGCCCCTTCGCCCTGGGATAGGGTCCAGGGCATGCCGCGCTTGATCCAGTCTCGAATGACCGTGATTTCGCGCGGGCTCAGCTTCCCCTTGGGCGGCATGCGCAGCTCGTCACGCTGCTCGATCGCGTGCACGAGCAAACTTGCATCCGCCCGCCCCTCAACGGCCGCAGGACCGCTATCTCCGCCCTGCAAGATCGCCGCCCGAGAGTCAAGCCGCAGCCCGCCTGACACCTTCTCGGCCCCGTGGCACTTCTGGCAACGCGCGATCAGGAGCGGCCGAACCGATTTCTCGAACTCGTCGTCCCCCCGCGCGGAGGCCGTGGCAAGAATCACCCAGCCGAATGCAAACCACCGGGACATAGCGTGACCTCGTCGCCGGTCAGCGATCGAACAAACAGGCCATGAAAACGTGCCAGCGCACGCGTGGCCACACGGGTGGACAATTGTTGTGCAATCGTTCGATATTAAAGTACAACCCCTGGGCCTGGATGTCCAGAAAAGCCGCCCGACCGGTCCTGTCCGAGGGTTCTGGTGGCTCGACGCGACTCGTCGGACAGGATAAGCTCGGGCGCAGTGGCTGAGGCGTTCCCCTGCGGCGATGCGTCACTGGAAAAATCGGAGCGGCGATTCGTCCCCACCCAGGCACTCCAGAACCAAGGTGAAGAGTCACATGAAACCGATCCCACGTCGCAGCTTTTTGCGTGGTTCGATGTCGGCTGGGCTGGCGCTTGGGATGCCTCGGCTCAGTCCAGGCGCGGAGCCGCGAGGCGTCAGCGCGAACGACGCGGTGAATGTCGCGGTGATCGGCATGGGATCGACCACGGCGGTGGGCGGCGTGGGTGGCCGCGGCCACCAGCTCATCGGCCGGCTGCGTTCGATCCCAGGGGCAAGGATCGTCGCCTACTGCGACGCCGACCAGGCTCATCTCGATCGCGAGCTTGAAGCGGCCGGCAAGCACGGCGTAAAGGTGACTGCGTATCATGACCCCCGCGCCGTGTTCGACGACAAGAACGTCGACGCGGTGATCGTCGCCCTGCCCAACCACTGGCACGCCCTGGCCACAGTCTGGGGCTGCCAGGCCGGCAAGGACGTCTATGTCGAGAAGCCGTTTTCCTACGACCTGTGGGAAGGCCAGCAGATGGTCGCCGCTGCGCGGAACTACAAGCGCATGGTGCAGGTGGGCACCCAAAACCGGTCGAGCCAGTTTCTGCGCGGGGTCTTTGAACGCCTGCGCGGCGGCGAGCTTGGCCCGATTCGCTTCGCCCATGCGCTTGTCTATCGCCCGCGCGTCGGCATCGGCACCGTCGGCACCCCGACCAGGCCGCCAGCCACCCTGAATTACGACCTCTGGTGCGGCCCGGCTCCCATGCAGCCGCTCATGCGCAAGCAAGTGCACTATGAATGGCACTGGTTCTGGGACACCGGCAATGGCGAGATGGGGAACAACGGCATTCACGTCATCGATATTTGCCGCTGGGCGCTCGGGCAAGACCGCACGCCGCCGCGGACCTTGAGCATCGGGGGCCGCTTTGCCTTCGACGATTGCGGCCAGACGGCGAATACGCAGGTCGCTTTCTTTGACTATCAACCCGCGCCACTGATCTGCGAGGTGCGCAACGTCACCGCGGGCAAGCAGGGCTCGATCGGAAAGTACCGCGGGCGGACCGGCGGCGTGATCATCGACTGCGAAGGAGGCTACTTCGCGGGGGACGGCAGCGGTGGGGCTTTTTATGACAGGTCGGGCGAAAAGATCAAGGATCTCGACAGGGGCGTGAACGCCGGCGAGCTCGAGACGGCACATCTGACGGCGTTTCTGACGGCCGTGCGCAGCCGCAAACCGAGCGACCTCGCGGCCGAGGCGCTCGAGGGATATCGCTCCACGGCCTGCTGCCATCTGGCGAATGTGTCGCACCGGATTGGCAAGCAAACGCCCCCCGGCGCGATCCGCGAA
>DAIDHX010000293.1 GCA_027451885.1 Planctomycetales bacterium | reverse complement strand
ACCCTGTGCATGCCCGCGATCGAGAGAATTCGGGCAAGCCGGATGCGGGAAATCCGCACGTCCGGTTTGAAGAGGGCGGAGGTAACGCGACCTAAACACTCCCGTTGCCCCCGCTACTCGACCAGTCGACGGTTCTCCTTTTCTGGATTCATGTTACAGAGAGCCTTGACGCGATTCTGCGCAGCGGATGTGGCATCACTTTCTGACAAGTTTTGGCATCACTTTCTGACAAGTTTTGGCATCACTTTCTGACGCGTCTGGGCTCGATTTCTGGCGCGCTTCGTCGGCGTGGAAATGACGCTCTCGACTGCGCCGCCGATATGAGCACGAAGCGCGCGACGGCGCATGCATTCGTGCCCGGTCCGACCTTCCTGCCTTGGCCCAGCCAGTCCCAGTACGAGCACGCAGCGCGAGCAAGTGCGTGCATTCGTGCCAGGTCCGCCCTGATCGCCGCGGCCCGGCCGGTCACGATACAAACACGAAACGCAGGCCAGGTGCGCAGGCCCGCCCCGCGTCGGCTTTTCGGATGGATCGACTCGGGAACCGCCGAGGTGCGTCGCGTGAGTCGTGGAAGGTGAAAGCCGGAAGCTGGAAGGCTCAGACGCCTTTCCGGGTTCTTCTCACCATGAATCTAACGCACGTTGGCTCGGCTCGAATCAGAATCCCCCCGATCTCTGCTTGGCCCGGTTGGTCTGCGCGGGGACTGCGGGTTCTAACGAAAATCAGAAGTAGGAGGGCCCCGTCGGTCATGGCCTTGACGGGTCTTCGTTCCCGATCCGCCGCCCGAGCACGGCACGCAGGCGCGCGTTTCCTTGCGCCTGATCCAGAGCGACCGTGAGCATGCCTGTCCTGAGAAGCCCTGTGAGTATGCCTGTCCTGGGAGACCTGTCCTGGAAAGCCCTGTCCTGGAACGCTTGATCACCCCCAGCGAATTTGGCGACGGCTCGTTCCCAAAATTGGCGCAAAAAGCCGTTGACACATTCGTCGAGGTTCGATAACTTCCAGTTGTACTTGCTCACGATCGGCAAGTCGTGAAGGCTATGAAAGCCCCTGTTCCGCGAAGTATTCGCGAAACTGGGGTTTTTTTGTTGCGCCCGGCGTTGAGGTTTCTGGAGTTTGCCGGGGCACGGCCATACGCGAAGTCCGCCCGCGGTCATGACCGCCGCGCCAGCCAGGTTTCTCAAGGATTCGTCCACCCGAGATGCTGGAGTTGTCGGCATGCACCGCCTTGATGAGGAAGTTCGAGATCGAGTTCCCTCCACATCTCCCGGCCAGGCTCTCGCTGGGATCGCTGCTGAGCGGCTTTGTGGCAGCGGCTATTCCGTGTTTCAGGATCTCACGTGCACGGCTTCCGGGGATGCGCTCATCCTGGAAGGCCGGCTCCCTTCGCACTATCTGAAGCAGGTTGCGCAGCAGATTGTCGCAGGTGTGTCCGGGGTGCGGGTGATCGTGAATCGGATCGCCGTGGCTCAGCCACGACGGACGACGGGGCGATCGGCGTTCGCGTCCGATCGGTCCCAGTTTGTCTGAATCCTTCCAGCGCGGGCAGCGTCGCCTCGTGAATAACATCGCATATCCGAAGGGAGAGTTTGCCATGTTGGTTTTGAGCCGCAAGTCGAATCAGTCGATTGTGATCGCGGGCGGAATTCGCGTGACCGTGCTTGGTCATCGCGGAGATTACGTGCGGTTGGGGATTGAGGCGCCTTCGTCTGTGAAGGTGTTGCGTGAGGAGCTCTGCGAAGCGGACGCGCACGCGGCAAATTTTGCCGCGCCGCCGCGTGCTGCTGAGCTGCTGGTGGAAGCGGTTGGACCGGCCGCTTGACCCCAGCGCGGCTGCAAGCGCGAGGCGCCTGGGGCGATTCTGCTCGCGGGCTTATTCCGTCCTGAGCGCCTCGACCGGATCGAGCATCGCCGCGCGCCGCGCGGGATAGACGCC
The DNA here is from genome assembly GCA_027451885.1 of Planctomycetales bacterium. Taxonomy (GTDB): domain Bacteria; phylum Planctomycetota; class Planctomycetia; order Isosphaerales; family Isosphaeraceae; genus JAKBAP01. The sequence continues at coordinate 31,151 of DAIDHX010000293.1, read as the reverse complement.
GAAGACAATGCCGATGCCCACGGCGATGAGAAACGCCACGATCGGCGACCAGGGTCGGATCACGGCGGGAATCCCCGAAAACTGGGAGACCACCGGAGGCACGGCAAGCCCCACCACAACGCCAACCAGTCCTCCCGCGGACGACATCACCGTCGTCTCGATCAAGAACTGGTTCACGATATCCCTGCGCCGGGCGCCGATGGCGCGGCGAATCCCGATCTCACGCGTGCGCTCGGAGACCGTCGCCAGCATGATGTTCATGATCCCAATCCCCCCCACCAAAAGCGAGATCCCGGCAATCGAACCCAGCACAATGTTGAAGATACGCTTGGTGGCCTCGGCCTTCTCCAGCAGCTCCAGCGGCACCGTGATCGCGTAATCCCCCTTGGGATGAAACTGCTTGAGCATGCTCTCGAGCGCGGCGGCCGTGCGCTTCACCTCCTCCATCGCGGCCACCGTCACGGTGATTTGCGACAGCTCGATCCGCTCGGCGGAAAAACTGCCCTGCTTCTGGTTTTCAATCACCTCGCCGAACCGCGAGCGATCGGTGGTGAGCGGAATGTAGACGTCCTTGTTGAAGTCCTGTGCGGAAAGCGAGCTCCCTGCGCCTCCCGAGGGCGTTTTATAGGGCGTCACGCCGACCACGATGAAGTAATGCTGCTCGTCGATCCGAATGGTCTTGCCCACCGGTTCGCCATAGGGAAAAAGTCGTTCGGCGGTCTCCGACCCGATCACGCACACGTTCTCGGTGCGAATCAGATCGGCGTCGGTGAAGAATCGGCCCTGGGCCACGGTCTGGCCGATCAGTTTGAGATAGTCGGGATTCACGCCCACGATGCGGGCCTCGATTTCCTTGTCGACATGGCGCACGTTTTTGCGGAACTCGCGCAGCGGGGTGGCCTGGACCACGGTGGGGATGGTTGCGATGATCCGCTCGAAGTCGGCGTAGGTCACTCCGAAGGGGAGGATGTAGCTCTCGGAATCCTGGTTTTTTGAGGGATTGACGTCGCTCGGCGGTTTTTTGCTCTGCACGATGACGTTGGTTGCGCCCAGGGCCGCGATCTGGCGCTGGGCTTCCAGGCTTGCTCCCTCGGCGATCGCCAGCATGGCGATGACGGACGAAACGCCGAAGATCAGCCCCAGCACGGTGAGGAAAACCCGCAGCTTGTGCAGTGTGAGATTGCGAAGCGCGAGCACAACGGCGGTGTAGATGCGATGAAAATGCATGGTGCTCATGGCTCCCGGCGGCTGGCCTGGGTGCGAGTCACGTGGCTGCGCTCACTGGGGAGCGGGTGCGGCTGCCCCGTTTGAAGCGCTGGTTTTTGGCTCCGTCCCCGCGCTTTCCTTCTCATCGTCGAGCTTGAATTCCACGCCCGCCCGCGTGCGCGCATCGAGCGCGACAACCTCGCCGACCGCGAGCCCTTCCAGAATCTGCACGTGGCTCTCGTTGTTTTCGCCGATCTTGACCGGCCTGCGCTCGATGCGATCGGGCTTCACCACAAACGCGAAGTACGCCCCCTTGTGCTCGGCGATGGCCGTGATGGGGGCGACGAGCACGTCGTTCAGCACGCCGACGATGATCCGGGTCTCGGCCGTCATCCCCGGCTTCAGGTCCTGGCCCTCGAGCGTGTCCAGCTCCACCACCGTGGGATACTGCTTCACCCCGCCCGTCAGCCACGGCCGGGTGGAATCCGCAAGCTGCGAGACCGTCTTCACGGTCCCGCGGAAGACAATGCTCGGGAACGACTCGATGCGGATCTCCGCCGTCTGGCCCGGCTTGATCTTCTTGATCAAGGATTCATGAATGTTCACTTTAACCTGCATACGCGTCATGTCGGGAAGGCTGAAAACCTTCTGGAGCGAATACACCGTCGCCCCCTCGCGAATCTGCCGGCTGGAGTCATACCACGCCTGATTGGCATAGGCGACGATGCCATCCTGCCCCGCGCGGATGATCGTCTTGTCCTTCTGCTTGAGATACTCCTTGAGCTGTTGCTGCTCGATGTCGAAGGTCGCCTTGGCCGCCTCGTATTCGCTCCGCGCCTTCGAAACCTGCGCCTTCAATGTCGCCTGCGCCTGCTCCACCTTTTTCCTCGCCTGCTCCGACTTGGCGCTGAACTCCGTCGTCTTGCGCTTGTACTCATAGGTTTGCTTGACCTTGAGCTCGAGCTCCGCCGATTCGTATTGCAACTTCATCCGGGCCACGTCGGCTTCTTGAATCCGCACCTGCTCGGGCGTCTTGAAGCCCTTCTTCATGAGCGTCTGGAACTGGTCGAGCTTGTTCTTGGCCTCTTCAAAGTCCTTCTTCTTGAGGCCGATATCTCCCTTTTGCTTGGTGGTCTCGGCCGGGTAATCCCCTTTTTGGTACTTCTCGAGGTCGAGCTCGGCGAGCGTGAGCTCCACCCTGGCGGCGATGATGTCGCTCTCTCCCTTGTTGCGTTGGATCTCCAGCTCCTGCGCGCTTGTCTCGATCTTCCCGAACGCCTGCTTGGCCTTCACGTCTTGCTGGGAGATGTTCTTGTCGATGTCGGATGAGTCGAACTTGCAAACGATGTCCCCCTTTTTGACCTTTGTGCCCTCGGGGACCAGGCTGATGATCTTGACCTGGTTAGCGTTGACTTCGCAGATGCCGTCAACGGTGACGCAGCTTTCAAGATTGCCATGCTCGGTCACGATGATGCGCAAGGTGGCGCGGCGGATCTGGGAGGTAAGCGGGGCATCGGCCCGTTTGCCGGCGTTCCAGGAGGAAGAGACGGCGTAGTAACCTCCCGCGCAGACCGTGGCGGCGACGGTGAGGGTCCCGAGCACCCGGCTGGCGAACCGCCTGAGCCTACGGCCCCGGACGACCTGGCGCAAAGGGACTGGGGGCGGCGGCAGGAGCGGGGACGGGCGGGGGTGGGACGCGCTCGACGTCGCCGCGAGGGCCGAGTGGTCCCTCGGTCTCGTCGAGTCGATCGGGGACTCCGCCGGCTCGGCCGCCGGGCTCGGTGTCGATGTAGAAGATGCTGTTCGAGCTTCGGCCGGGGGAGAGGTCGGGGAACTGGGCGGGAACTCCGAGGCTGTAGGCGGGAGCTCGGTTGGCGTTTCGGAGGGCGATCTGGATGGCGGTTGGGTCGTCTTCATTGGTCCAAACCCCGTTCGAGTCGATGTCCATCAGGTCGAAGTCGCGGTAGAGCGAAAAACGGGCCGTCTCGTAATTCACCCAGCTCTGGATCAGCGAGTTGCGCGCGGAAAGCACGCCCGAAAGCGCGTTCAGCAGGTTGAGCGTCACGGGCGCAGTGGTGTCGGTGGAAGTGCGAAGCGCGAATTCCGCCTGCTCGAGCTGGCGGCTGGCGGAGATGATCTGCTCGCGATTGATTTCGAAGGTGCGCCTGGCAAGCGCGAGCTGGCGGGTATCGAGACGAATTTCCTGCACGACGGTATCGCGGGCGAGCATGTAAGCACGGCGCGCCCGCTGGTACGTGATCTGATCGGCTCGATACTGGTTGCGCTCGACCCGGCGATTGATCGGCGCATCGAACTGGAGACCGAACGATTGCACCGTGCTCGAGGCGTCGAAGCGGAAGAGCGTGGCGTGGTTCGGCGCGGAGTTGAAACTACCGGTATAAACGAAGTTCAAGAACCCGCGCAGGGAGTTGGCGTCGACTTCAACCTGGCGCCAGGCGTCGGTCACCTGGGCCAGCGCGTTTTGAAGGTCGAGCCGGTTCCCAAGCGCGACCTGGATCGCCTGATCGACCGTCAGATCCACCGGCTTGAGCTCGATCAGGAATACGCGGGTCTGCGTCTGCGCCACGTAGACATTGGAGAGCCGGTCGCGGAACCGCTTGGTCATCAGGTCGCGAAGCTGGGGAACCGCCTCGGCGATCGGCGTGGTCTCGAGCCTGGCCAGGAAGGTTTCAAGCGCGTCCTGGTCGCTGTCGATGCTGGCGTCGGTGTCCTGGATCGTCGCCAGGATCTCCTGCGAGAGCCGATCTTCGCGCGCGAAGATTTCCTTTTTGTGCTCGAGATCGGGCTCCTTGAGCCCGTCCTTGAGTTCGCGGTCGAGCCGCGCCCGCCAGCGGTGGATCTCTTCACGGAGCTCGTCATGGACGGCTTCCAGCAGGGCGTAGGCCGTGCTGAGCTCGGTCGCGATGTCGCGCAGCTCCTGCCGCGGCGGCTCCTTGCTTTGCACCAGGCGGATGAGCAGGTCGTCGTTCTCAAACCGCAAGAGATTGAGCCGTTCATCCGCGAGCAGGAAGGGGTCGAGCACCGAGTCGTCGATGCGCACGTCCATCTCGGGGGGCAAGCCCAGCGAGATCTTGAAGGCGTCAAGCGCGGTCTGGAGCGCGGCCTGCTGCTGCAAGAGCGCGGCCTGGGTCGTCTGGTAATTGAGCGCAAGCTGATCGCGTTCAAGCACAGTCCGCAGGCCGGCTTGCATCTCGGCCTCGTACATGTCGAGATTCTGCCTGTAGGAGTTCAAATTGGCCTGTGCGTTGCGGATGGCCTGAAGCTGCGAGACGAGCCCGAGATACCCGGACGTCGAGGTCCCGCCCGAGCCGGTGATCAGCCCCACGTAAAACTGGCGGCGAAACTCGGCAAATGAGCGCATGGTGTAGAGCACCTCGCGCTCCTGGAGCGAGAGCGACTGGGTCACGATGCGCGCCCACGCGCCCCGCAACAGCGGCTGGATGAAATTGATCGTGAGATTGGGCGAGGCGATCTGCATGCCGTGGTTCGAATACTGAAACACAAGCTGATTCGCCATGTTCACGAGCAACTGGGCGCCCGTCATCAGGTTGAGCGAAAAGCCGTTGGTGGTGAGCGCCTGGAGCTGATTGTTCAGGTTCGGCGTGGTGCTCGTGGCGTTCGAGGCGAACGTGCGCCCGGCTGTTCGCGCGGCGGTCTGCGCGCCCGCCGTGCTGCCGGCGCTTGACCCTGAAGTCGCGCTCGCGGTCGCGCTTGAGCCGCTCGTGCTCGTGGAGCTTGATCCGCCCGTGGAGCCCGCCGTGCTCCCGCTCGATGCCGCACCCGTCGCCGTCGAGGTCAGCGCGCTTGTGGATGCGCCCGTCACCCCGGCCGTCACCTCGCCCGAGGTCACCGGAGGAATGTAACCCGCCCCCGTCAGCGGCAAATACGTCAGCGCTGAGCTGCTATAACCCTGGACCATGAACTGGAACCGCGCAAGCGTCAGATTCAGGGCCGAAAGATAGAGATTCTCGTACTGAAACTGGTAGTCGCGGCTGTTCAGCATCCCCAGCCGCATGATCGAGTCGCGGCCGAGCAGCAGCTTGCCGTCCGGTTCCAACGAGACAGCCCCTTGCCAGTTCAGGTCCTCGATCGGCGCTGTGCCTCGCTTGCGCCAGCCGATGTATTCAAAGGGAAAACGCGACGAAACCTGGTACCTCCGCGCTGCGGCTTCATCGGGGATGATCGGCGTGTGGTTGGGGTCGGTACGATCCGCCATCCGCGACCGCGGATCGGCCTCCACGGGACGCTCCGGCAACCGCCAACGCCAGTCGATCAGGCGCGACTTCAAAATGCGGTACACATCGTTATCGGCGTAGTCGTGGTAGTACGAACGCGTGCACCCGAACACAGCGCACACCCCCAGGGTCAACGCGCACAACCGCGCCCAGCCGATTCTCGCTAGCCGACGACTCATTCACTCTGCCCTTCGCGCGTCCCTGCGCTTCCCGGCTCGCCGAGCCCGCCGACAACTCTCGCCTCGGCATCCACCCGTCCAGGCCATTCTGACACACACCCGGCCCGGATTCTACTCCAAAATGACAGTTGTACAATGCCAAACTGGCAGTGCCATAACCCTCTGCTTCAAAAGACTTTGTGGGCTACTCCAAGCCTGGCGGACGCTGGGCCGAGACGACCCTTGTCAAGCGCGCGCGAGGAAGCTGGACCACGCTCCAGGCGCGAAAACGAGAGAGCACATCCTGGAATCTCGGATCAGCCGCGCGGTTGGAAAGCTGCCGCGGGTCATCCACCACGTCGAAAAACTGCTCCGACTGCGTGCGTTCGTTCCGAATATAGACGAAGCGTCCTTGCGCCAGCGACACAAGGGGGCCGGACGTCGCGGGCGAGCGCCCGCAGTTGGGGTCGGTCGGGTTGGGTGATGCCAGCTCGGAGATCGCGGGTTCCTCGTCCCCGCCGTCCGATGCATCCGATTTCCAGAAGCGTGCCAGCGACCGGCCCGGTAAACGCGAATCACTCCCCGGGCTGACCAGCTCATGAATCGTCGCGGGAATGTCGCGCAGGCTTACCGGCTCGTCGATCACGATTGGGCGCGCGAGCCCCCCCGGCGGAACAATGATCAGCGGAACGCGGATCTCGCTGTCATAAAGGCTGTCGCCATGGTCGAAGAGGCCGTGCTCCCCAAATCCTTCGCCATGATCCGAGGTCACGATCACGATCGTGCGCTCGAGCAATCCTCGGCGTTTGAGCGCGTCGAAGAGCCGGCCAAGCTGATGATCGAGCTCGGCGATGCAGTTGTCGTAGGATGCCCGGGCCAGGGAGATCATGCGTGGGTCGAGCGTGGAGCGATCCAGAGTCGGCCAGAGCGTGATCAGCCGCTCCAGCCGTGTGGGATCTTCCAGAATCGGCATGCGCGGCGAAGCGCCCCGCGGAAGCTGGTAAGGCGCATGGGCGTCAAGATAGTTGAGGAAGGCGAAAAACGGTCGGTTCGAGGAGTCTCGGCGGTCGAGCCAGCCCAGGAACTGGGCGTTGATGGTCGCGGCGGATTTGCGCTCGGGGTCGAAGACCCAGGCCGCCGCCCAGTCGTGAATCGATTCCGATAACTCGGATGCCGAGATCAGGAAACGTTGCACGAGCTCGGAGGAACGCACGATTCCGCCCAGATGGAGCGGGTAATCTTCGTAATGGGTGAATCCCGATGCGAGCCCGGTATGCCTGTTGCAATACCCCGCGTTGGCCACGAACCCCGCGGTGCGATAGCCCTGCGCGCCAAGCTCCTCGGCAAGCGCTGGCGAGGGCCTGGCCAGCGGCGTCATCCAGTCTGTTCCAACCTCGCTCGGTAAACGGCCGGTGAGAAGACTGGCATGCGAGGCGAGCGTCCAGGGTGCGGTGGCGCGCGCATTGCGAAACCGCACCCCACGCGACGCCAGGGAGGCAAGCGCAGGCGTCACCATCCGCGGGCTCGCAGGTTCGCTCACGCCGTCCGCCCGCACCGTGTCGAGCACAATCAAGAGCACGTTCAGCGCGGACGCGGCTGGTAACGCGCGGGCCGACTCGTCTCGACGGCCCTTCCAATCACGTGCGAAACGGACTCCAGCCACGCAGCCCACCGCCACAAGCAATCCCGCGGCCGTGGCCGTCCGCCGTCGCCGCGTCCCAAGCGCTGACTCAATACGAGGCGCAACCAGGCTCGCCAGACCCAGGCAGAACACCAGCCAGGCCTCTTCATAGATCCCAGGAATCGACTGCATGAACACGGGGGCGAGCCCAAGCCCAATGCAAACCCGAGCCGAGATCTTGCTGGCAAGCTTTGGCCAGGCGGCAAAAGGCAGGTACACAACAAGCGCACAGATCGGGAACAACACCGCGCAAACGAGCGGATCAAGCCACGCGAAGTCGCGGTGCAGCGTGATCAAATGCCCACGCGGCGCCACCGACTGCAAGGTCAAACGCCAGACGGAATCCAGGAGTCCGCCAGCCAGACCGCAAATGGTGGCAAAGCCCAGAAGCGGGGGGATTTCCCACAAGCTGGAATGAGCTCTACGCCACATGCCGAATAAAGGGATTCGTGGGTGCGATGGATCGAACAGTCATGATGTATTCAAATTAGCGGCAAGTGGGTGTCGACGAGAAGATTCGGAAACAAAAAAAAGACAGCCAGAGCAGGGCTCTGGCTGTCTCGGTACATCTCGATCGGTTGCCAATCAGGCGAGATCAATACTGGTCGGAGCTAATCACCTCACCACCATTCCGGGTTGCGAGCGCCTGGTAGACGCCGACATACATGCCCGGAGTGAAGATGAAGGTTCCTTTGGGAGGGGTAGGCCCCGAGGACCGGGTGACGCCGATCGGGTTGCCGTTGCCGCCGGAGAAGCTCACGCCGGTACCACCACCCTGCTGGATTTGCCAGGTGCTGATGGAGTCCTTGAGGAACTTGACGGAGCCATCGGCGAAGGCGAAGTTCGCACCGCCAGGATGGAAGCTGGCCGCTGAGGCAACATAGGCATCCGGTGAGCTATCCAGGCAGCAGAAGTCCGGAATCTTGTTGAACGGGTTCATCGGGTAGAACGTGGTGTACATCGTGTCGCCGTAGTTGCCCGAGGTCCACCAGTTCCAGCAGTAAAGGTCCTGGGAGGGGAACTTACCATGGGCCCGTTCGGAAGCCAGCATGGTATTGCTGGTGCCGTCGGTCACGCTCGCGATGGATACACTGCTGAGCATGAAGATGATCCCATTGGCCTGGTTGGCCGGAGGACCCGTCATGATCTGGCAAGCGGTGGCTGCTTGCTGAGACGTGATATAGGCCCCATAATACTGAAGAAAGTCGCCGGCGTTGGCGGCGTAGGAGGTGTACTTCATGGTGAGCGGGGTCGAGACAACACTCCCAGCCGGGTAGGTGTAGGTAAGACCCGTGATGATTGGATCGCTCGGGCACCACAGGCTGCTGATGCCCACCGCGGAGACCGTGGTGTTCTGCACCGTGTACATGTTGACCATGAAATTCACAGAGTTGAACACGCTGCCTTGCTCGAGATACTGCGAGATCGAGACCAGCCAACTGCCTGAGGTATAGCACCAGGACTGTGGAGGATAGAGCGGATCGGCCTGATACTGAATCCCCATGGGGAACGAATTGTTGGCCGAAATGTAATTATGGCAGGCGAGGCCGAGTTGCTTGAGGTTGTTGATGCACTGCGCGCGGCGGGCCGCTTCACGAGCGGACTGAACCGCGGGCAAGAGCAAGGCAATGAGCACGGCAATGATGGCGATCACAACCAGGAGCTCGATCAGGGTAAACCCGCGACGAGCAGGCCTACGTGCTTCACTCATATGCTTCTCCCTAAGTCAAGGAAACGCCCTTGCGGGCAAATGAAAACAACACACAGGGGGAAAACGTCGGCTGAGCTATTTGGGAGCGGCTTCGCCGACGCCCTTGCCCAGGACACGACCCTTGATGCTTCTCGTTGCTTTACCAGCGGCACCAGGACGGTCGTCAGCCTTGAGGACCGCCTCCTTCATCGCTGCCTTGTCGGCCGGGGGAGAGACGGCCGAATCCGAGCAACCGGAGGAGACAACTGCAATCACGGATGCAAGACAAAACAGGCCCAACTGAGCACAAGTCGAACGATGCCGCATCTTGGGGCTCACTCCAGCACGGTCTGATACGTGGTGATGATTAACGCAAACAGAGAGAGGGATCGGCGTGGCCTTCTTCGGCACGCCAATCCTTACTAGAACGATATTGTATCCCCCGTCCAGGCCAAACTCAAGCATTCGGTCAAATTTGTTGAATTCGAAACGTAGATTTCATGTGCAAAGGCCGCCGTACGAATCCGAATCCGCGTAAGTGCCGGTGATTTCTATCCCAGCGACCCGGCGCTCAGGATCGCACGCCCGGGCTGGCGAGGGCCTGGCGGAGCGCTTCCATCGCACGCGCGGAGGCTTCGGCCGCCATGTGGCCATGGCGGCTCAGCTCGACATGAAGGCTACCACGATATTCGATATCACGCAAGACTGCAAGTATGCGTGGAAAGTCCATGGTTCCGTCACCGAACATGAGGTGCTCGTGGACGTTTTCAACCATGTCCTCGATGTGGATATTGAGGATGCGTCCGCGCCAGGGGGGTAGGACGATTTCCCAGGGGCCCTCGCGCAGGCAGTGCACGTGCCCCAGGTCGACGGTGAGTTGCAAGCAGGGCTGGGCGATGCGTTCGTCGAGTTGGCGAAAGGAGGCCAACGTGTCGATGAACATGCCTGGTTCGGGTTCGAAGGCGATGGGCACGCCCTGTGCTTCCGAGGAGTGGAGTACTGGCTCGAGGGCCTGCACCAGGCGGTCCAGGGCGACTTCGGCGGGCGGGTCATCGGGGGCTTTGCCGGACCAGAGGGAGACGCAATCCGAGCCAAGTTGCCGCGCGATCGCGATCGACCGGATCAGAAAATCCTGGCGGATCGTGCGCCTTGCGGGGTCGGGATCGAGCAGGGTGGGGTCGTGTTTTTGCCGCGGGTTGAGCAGAAAGCGGGCGCCTGTTTCGATGACGGAACGAAGCTGGGCGTGCTCGAGTGCCCGCCGCACGGCCAGAATCTGGCGGTTGAGGTCGCTGGGGTCCTGATAGGGGTCAAGGGCGCCGACGTCGAGCGTGATGGCCACGCTCTGGTAGCCCAGATCGGCCAGCAGCGCGATGGCGTCGAGCAGCCTGTGATGGGGTAAACCGTTCGTGTTATAGCCGAGCCGCATGGAATGAGCCTCTCCGTGCGTGGTCAGGTGGCATAGAGCCTGCGTGCCAGGAGAAACGCCACGATCCAGAGCGCAGTGAGCGGGATCGCTGCGATCGGTCCGCGGATGGCCGCGACCACGCTCACGTGGATCCAGACGAGGCTGAGGATTCCGGTTTTGACGAAGGCTTGCACGAGCCCTGGCGTGGCGTGTTTGAGTGCGCGAAACCCGGCCCGATTGAGCACGAGCGCGAGCAAGCCAAGCAGCACGACGCCCTCGAGCGGCACGCGCCCGCGGTTGGCGGTTGGATTCAAGAAGGCCCTGGGTGCGAGCGCCAGGCCGGCGAACAGCAGCAGGCTGAGGTTTTCGAGTGCGACGCCGAACGGAAGCCAGGCGAGGCGGCCGCCGGAGACCTCCGCGCGGCTGGCCGCGGTGATGCCCGCCACAAAGAGCGCGAAGGCCGCGGCATAACCCCAGCAGGCGGGGCCGCCGATCCCGTCCGCGGGCGCAGCGCCCATGAGAAAGTTCAACCCACGGCAAGCACCCATCGAGAGGGGGCCTAACCAGGTCTTTTTGAGTCCGCCGTTGTAAGCCAGGATCGCGCAGGCGAGCAGAATGGCGACGGCCGCGGATTGGATTGCCGCGAGGGCGGCGGCGGCCACGCCTGCCGCGAGCCCCGCGCTCAAGATCCAGGCCGCGGTCCTGAGCGGCACGCGCCCCGAGGGGATGGGCCGGCCAGGGCGTTCGATGGCGTCGATCTTGTGGTCGAAGACGTCGTTCAAGCCCACGCCGGAAGCGTAGAGCAGCATCGAGGCAGCGCCCAGGGGGAGCCAGCCGTCGACAGCCGAGAGCCCATGCCCGGCCAGCAGCCAGCCGGCGAGGCTGTCCGCCGCCGCGGTGACGACGTTCGGCAGCCGTACAAGCTCGATCCAGCCCCGCACCCGCGAACTCGCGCTCGAATCCGCTCTCACCGCCTGGCCTCGACCAGCGGGCGCAGCACATCAAGCGCTTGCCTGGCCGCGGCGTCCGGATCCTCGGTGAACGGATAGAGCTCCACCGTCAGCCAGCCGTCGTAGCCTGTGCCGCGGATGGCGGCGATCACCTCGGCAAAATCGATCGCGCCCATGCCGGGAACCAGGTGGTGATGGACGCGCGTCGCGGCGATGTCCTCCAGGTGATAATGCCGCGTATGCTCCTTCATGCGGGCGATCTGCCGCGGCAGATCCTCCCCCATGCAGTAGGCGTGGCCGATGTCGAAGTTCAGGCCAAGCGCGGGGGATGCGATCCGCTCGGCGATCTCGCGATATTGCTCGGTGGTTTCGATCAGGAGCCCCGGCTCGGGCTCAACGAGCAGCATCACCCCGCGTTTCGCGGCGTGATCCACCAGCGGCTCGAGGACCTCGACGAAGAGATCGACGGCCTCGGCCCGCGATTGGCCGGGCTCGAGCGGCCCGCCCGGCTCGGTGGTGATATGCGGCGCACCCAGCTCCGCGCACAGGTCAAGCGCGCGGAACGTGTGGTCGATCCGCACCTGGCGATAGTGCCTGTCCGGCTCAATGAACGAGGGGTGCCAGTACCGCTGCCGATGGTCGGAAACGGCGTTCATCATAAACGCGTTTACATTCGAAAACTTGAGGTGATTACGATCCATGGCGGCCCGGATCGCGGCTTTTTGCTCGGCGAGCAGGCAGGCGGGCCAGGCGTGCGGCACGTCGGCCATGAGCTCGAGCCCGGCGTAACCGAGCCCGGCGATGCGAAGGGCCGCCTGGCTGAAGGAGTGTGTCAGGTAGGCGTTGGTGCTGAAGGCAAGTTGCATGCGATGCTCGCTTTGGGAGGTCAGGCGCGGGGGCGAGACGGCCTAGCGCGTCTCGCGTGCCTTGCGGGCGTAGTCGGCCAGCAGGTCGAATTGCTTGAAGTAGTCGTGTTCCTCGACGCCTTCGGGGCTCTTGAAGAACGAGGCCAGATGGCGCATGAGGCCGCGGCCGCCGCGAAGCCGTTCCAGATGGGCGAGCCGCGCCAGGTCGATCGCCAGGGGCGCGGCAAGCAAACTATCGCACCCCTGCCAGGTGAATTGCAGCGTCATCTTGCAATTCAGGAACCCGGTGAAATGAATATGATCCCACGCCGTCTTCCAGTCCCCCATGTCGGGTACGTATTCAATCGAGACAACCGTTGCCGGCTTGTATCCCAGGATGCCCGTGACCACGCGGTCCTTCGTCACCACCTTGGACGACTTGTTCACCGGGTCCTCGAGCACGATCCCGTCGCGATTGCCGAAGATGTTGTGCCCCACCCAGCTCATTACCTGAAGGTTGCGCTGGGCGAACATGGGGGCGAGCACCGTTTTCAGCAGCGTCTCGCCCGTCTTGCCGTCCTTGCCGGCCACGAGTGCGTTCGTCGACTCGGCAAGCTCGGCCAGGGCCGGGCACGAAGCACCCAGGCTGGGGGTGAAATTGATGTACGTGTACCCCCGCTCGAGCGCAGCCACGGCATAGAGCGTGCTCGCCGGGGCGACCGGATCCTTGCTGGTTTTGAGGGCCTGCTCGAGCGCGCTGTAATGTTCCAGGGCGGGGCCGGCTGGGAACGGCGGCTCGGTCGAGGACACGTTGAGCACGATCACGTGCTCGAGCTTCTCGGAGCTTGCGAAGGCGTCGAGATCCGCGCCCAGGCGATCGATCACCGCGCGGGGGGAGAGGCCGCTGTCATCAGGCGCCCAGGTTGAGAGCTTCTGGATCGTGGGCCCCGCGCCCAGGGTTGTGCCGGGGCGGACGCGGCGGCTGGCCTCGTCGAGCTCCGCCCGGCAGGCGGTGATCCAGTCGCGCTCGAACACGCCGGAGGCAGCGCGGAATTCCTCGACCGCTTCCTCGAACGTGGTTTTGCGAATCTCGTGCCCGCCGATCACGAAATCGCCCGCGGCCGGCAGCGGCAGACCTTCAAAGAGTGGTAACGAGGACACGAGCCCGGTTTCGCCCACGAGGCCGCGAGCCATCGCGCAGAGCCCAAGCGCGACGGTTGAGCCGACGCCTCCAAAGGCGCCAATCAGCCAGAGACCCACACGATTCTGTGCCATCAGGTGCTTCCAACAGGGCAAAGCGCGGCGACCGCGGCGGGAATGATCCAGGTGGGTTGATCGCGGCCAACCGGGCCGATCCGACGTCGAGCCCGAGCACCGCGATGCTCGCACGACCTTTAGTATGAAGACAAGACCCCACCGCGTACAACGGCAGTGCGTTTGATTCCGACGCGCCTGGCGCCTGAGTGTGCATGCGATCAGGCGGTCCGGAATCGCCAGGCAGTGCATCAAGTTGGTCCGGGGGGGCGTGTTGCAAAGGCGTCCGCCCCGCCAAAATGAGCCGCGCTTGGAGGACCATACCGGTTGATGCGGCCGGCTGGTCGATCTGAGACCATGGTTCGAGCGGAGGAAGAGACGCCTTGACCTGGCCCGATCCACGGGGAGAAGCCGCTCGCATCGAGACCCGATGCCGCTTTCAAGACGTTCCATGGCCCAGTATCATGCACGTACGGGTGGTGGGCTTACCCCCTGATCTTCCACGGCAACAAGGTGACGAAGGGACATATGATGAGCGATGACGCAATGACCCGCCTTGAGCAGAGAATCGCCCGGCTGGAAATCGTGAACCGCCGCTGGAGGCGTTTTGGTGCGTGCACGGCGCTGGTCCTGGCCTGTCTGGGGCTCATGGCCGCGCAGCGGAGCAACGTCTTGAAGGCGGACCAGATCGAGGCCAGGAGAATCGTGATCCGCGATGCGAAAGGCCACGAGGTCGTGATCCTGGGGATGATCGACAACAAGTTCCCCGGGATGCGTCTCCAGTATCCAGACACGGGCTCGAACGCGATGTATTTCACGAGCGCAGACCACTCGACCATCGCGCTTATGGACCAGAACGGAGCAAGCTCGATCACCCTCAACAGCGGCACCGCGAAGGCCCAGCCGAACATCTCGATGGTTCGGGTCGAGCCAGGAGGGCGGGCGAAGCGGTTGTTCCAGGCCCCCTGACCTTCGCGCACGGTGGACCTGGGAATTGGCCTGGGCACGCGCGGCGAGGCCCGTTGTCTCCTGGACGGACGGCTGGCGACGGCCATTCGCGGCGTGGGGTCGGGAGCCGCGCGTCAGCCTGCGATTCGTGTCCCGGTCCCTTGATTGCCTCCGGTAAACGACCTACACCAACCTCCGTTGATTGAAGTTGTGCAGCGCTCGGTTGGGCTGGGGTCTTCTGGATCGAGATCATGGATCGCGTGGGCAAGCTGCTGGCGGAGCATCCTCGCGTGCGGGTGGCGAGGCCGGGCGATCCCGATCCCGAGGGCCGGTGCATCCTCTACTGGATGCAGCGCAGCCAGCGCGGGCGCGATAATCCCGCGCTCAACCTGGCGATCGCACTTGGGAACGCACTTGGGCTGCCGGTTGCGGTGGTGTTTGGGCTCACCGCGGCGTATCCGCACGCGCAAAGAAGGCATTATCGCTTCCTGCTCGAAGGGCTGGTCGACGCGGCGGCGGAGCTCCAAAAGCGCGGGGTACGGTTTCTGCTCGACCTGGGCGCACCGGACGAGGTCGTGCTCCGGTGGTCCCTGAAGCTCCGGCCGGCGATGGTGATCGGCGATGAGAATCCCGTGCGCCCAGGCACGCTTTGGCGCGCGCGGGTGGCGCGGGAGCTCAGGTGCCCGCTCCGGTTTGTCGATGGCGACGTGGTTGTGCCCACGTCTCACTTTCCTAAGGAAGAATACGCGGCCAGAACGATCCGGCCCAAGATCCACCGCCTGCTCGACACCTATCTCAAGCCGCTGCCCAACCCCTCCGCCGAGATCGCGTTCCCCGATCCCGCGCCCGCGAGCGGGGTCGAGCTCGACGTGGATGGACTGCTCGAGACGCTCGGGGTCGCGGGCGCGAGCGAGTTGCCGGGTTACCGCGGCGGGTCCGTCGAGGCGCAGGCCCGGCTCGGCCGGTTCCTGGCCGAGCGCCTGCGGCGGTACGCGACCGATCGGAACCTGCCGACGCCCTACATGACGAGCGAGCTCTCGGCCCATTTGCATTTTGGACAGATCAGCCCGCTTGCGATCGCCCTTGCCGTGCGCGACAGTGCCGCGGCCGACGACGCCAGGGACGTTTACCTGGAGGAACTCATCGTCCGCCGGGAGCTTGCCATCAACTTCACCGCCCGGAACCCGCTCTACGACCGGCTCGAAGGCTGCCCCGAATGGGCCAGGCTCACGCTCGAAAAACACCGGCAAGACCCCCGGCCGGCGCTCTACACGGCAAGCCAGCTCGAAGCCGCCGCGACCCATGACCCAATCTGGAACGCCGCGCAGAAGGAGATGGTTCTCACGGGCCGTATGCATAATTATTTGCGTATGTACTGGGCCAAGAAGATCCTGGAATGGACGCCGGACGCCGAGACCGCTTATGGCATCGCGCTGGATTTGAACGACCGCTATGAAATGGACGGGCGCGATCCGAACGGCTACACCGGCGTGGCGTGGGCGATCGGCGGCAAGCATGACCGCCCCTGGCCGGAGCGGCCGATCTTCGGCACGATTCGCTTCATGAGCGAGTCGGGCATGAGGCGCAAGTTCGACTGCGACGCCTACATCGCGCAGGTGCGCGCGGTCGAGCAGGGGGGTGCGCGGTTGCTCTTCTGAGGTCCTTTTGGCTCAGGGCAGTGTTGAATAGATGACCACATTGGCCGCGATGCGAACCGCGCTTTCGTGGGTGTAGCCGCTGCATTCGAGGCCGGTCTGGCGCTCGAGGGCGCAGCCGATGTCGAACCTGGAATAGATCACGACCCAGTGATCGTTGATCTTGATCCCTTCGAGCCTGGGCGGCCCCTTGCCGCCGCCCGCGGCCCTGGTGTACTCGACCTCGGAAAGATCCGCGCCCACCTTACGCGTGAAGAGCGGATCATCCCTGGGGATCGGCACAAGTGCATGCTTGGGCAAGAGCTGGGAGATGAAGCGGCGGAACGAGGCGTCGAACGCCGGGCTGCCGCAGGCGGCGTCGGCGAACAACGTGCCCGCGCCTGGGTCAATGTGCCTGCGCAGGGCGGCCAGATCGTCCTGGTCGAACGCCATCGCGGCCCTGCCGTGGAGATAGATAAGGGGGTAATAAATCATATCTGGATCGCGCGGGAAGAGATCTTTTTGCTCGACCGTGACGTCGAACGAGAACGGCGGCTTGCGGAGCGCGTCCATGAGATTGGGCACGGCGAGCGGCGCGATGTTCCAGTCCCCGGCGTACTTGAGCTTGCCAATGCGCATGGCGCCGCGCCTGGGGGCGCTTGTCTGCATCTCCCGCGCCTTGCGGATGGTGAGCTTGTCGGCCGGCGTTTCCCGCCCAGTGGCGTAGTCCACGATATTCTGGCCGATCTTCATCGACTTGATCACCGCGGGCGAGGTCGGGCTGCGCTCGGCCTGGTTCCAGTAGCAGGAAAGGTCGAGCTCGGAATAGACGATCAGGGTGCGGCAGCCGTGCTCGACGCCCCAGAGCGGGTGCAGGTCGGGCGAGAGGCGATAATGCGCGCGCCAGATGGGGTGGTCCTCGGAGAGCGGGTGCAGCTTGTATTGCTCCTCGGGGAACAGGTCGTGCACCAGGTCGCGAAAGCCGCGGTTGAATTCCGGGCTGCCGCAGCAAGCGTCAGCGACCAGAAACCCTCCCTGTTCCAGGTAGTCGCGCAGCCTGCGCTTGGCCTCGAGCGAAAGCTCAGGCGGCTTGTGCCCGCTCATGTAGGCGATCGGCGCCTGGAGGAGCTCGGATACGGTGGCGTGCTCGGGATCGACGACCTGCCAGGTGAGCAGGGTTTTCCAGTCGCGAGAGACGATCGAGACCAGGTTGCGCACGTCATCTGGGTCGTTCTGCCAGTCGCTGCCGGGTCCGTGGAAGAGCTTGTGCACGAGCACAGGCGCGCGTCCCTTGGCCAGGAACAGGAGCGCGAAGCTGGTGGCGAGAATGGGATCTTCCTCGGTGAGCACGCCGCGCCAGGCGCCTTCGAGCCGGTTCTGCTCGTGGACCAGCCGCTCGGCGCCCAGCCTGTACCAGTCGTTGCGGCCGAGGAACCGCACGCCGGCCATGCGTCCCGCGCGCTCGAGCCCGTACAGATAATAGAACCGCCATTGCTGGCCGATTCCTGGGTTCTGGCCGACGGCGAAGTGGTTTGCCATCCAGTCGAGTCCAAGGCGGATTCGGCGGTTCACGCCCCCCTTGCCGCAATCGACGATGAGATCGCCGCGGAGGTATTCCTGGTCCTGGTATCGGGCGAGTCCGGAGATGATCAGGCTTGCGATCCCCGCGCAGGTCATCGAGGCGGTCGAGGCGCCCGAATCGGGGTGGTAGGCCCAGCTCCCGTCGCCTTTCTGGGACCGTTCCCAGTACTCGCGGGCGCGGGCCCAGACTTCCGGCTTGACCGCAACGCCCACCTCGGCGGCGGCGTTCAGGGCCAAGAGCGCGTATTGCGAGTTCGAGCCGTCGCCAGGCCGCCCGCGCTTGGTGTCGTCATAGCTCCAGGAGCCAGGCCAGGGGACCGGATCGTTGGCGAGAATCTGAGCCCCTTCGAGCCACTCCACGTTCGCCGTGATTCGCGCCTGATCACGCTCCGGCTCCGCGGTGGCGAACACGATGGTCTGGAGCGAGATCGCGTAGGTGTTCCGCAGCTCGCCGGGCGTCTTGGCACGGAGGAAATCCAGCGCCCGTTGGATCTCCTTCGAGCGCGGGCTCTCGCCCGCCGTGAGCAACGCCAGCGTGACCAGGCTGGTCACTCCGGTGGGAGCATCGGCCTGGATTTCAAACCACGACCCATCGGGGCGCTGCTTGCTCTTCAAGAACCGCACGCCATCGCGGATCGCCTGTTCCACCTGCTCGGCCGTGACCGCACCCCGGGCGCTGGGTTCGAACAGGGGCGCGAGAGCAACGGCCACAACTGTCCCCAGCAGGAAAATCACGCGGAACGAATTGCGCATCGGCCTCGAGCTCGGACGGGCAAGGAGACAAATCTTGACCCCTTAACCTAGCATGTCACAAGCATCCAGGCGGCGACAAGACGCCCCTGATCGCCCTGGGGGCGCGCGCCGTCTTGCCGCCGGCTTGATCCGCTCGGCCGCGCTGTCACAAGCTGCCGAGCAGGAGCCTGGCATGTTTGCCGCGGCGATCGAGTCCGAAGACGCTCCGGCCGTCGGTTGCAACGAGGAGCGGCGCGCACGCCAGCAGGCTCGGCGGCGTGGTGAGCGCATCGGCCACGTTCTCAAGCCGCGGCTTGCCGGTGCGCGCATCGAGCACCAGCGTGGCGTGCCGGAGCCGGACGGCCGGATCGCCGAGGGTGCGCTCCAGAAAGACCAGGCGGATGCCGTGGTTGTCGATTGCCAGATTGGGATGGCGCTCGCCGACCTCGGAATCCGCTGCACAGGCGCCCGCTCGCAGTGGTCCAGCGGCCTGGATGGCGCGGCCGTCTTCGGAGAGCTCGAGCCACCACAGCTTCGAGGGCCGATACATCCGCCGCGCGGGGCCAGAATCCGCTGCCGGGCCCTGCACGCTCACGGCCGCGAAAACGAAGCGGCGCAGGCGAGGATCGGTGGAGATCACCGGATCGTTCACGACGATCGGATCCGGGAACGGCGGTTCGACCAGCCACGCCAGCGGTTCGGCCGCGCTTTGTCCCAGGCTGCGCCTGCCGAGGCGCGGGGAGGGTGTCTCGGCCTGGTCGCCGATCAGGGGCGAGCGTGTGCGATAGAGCTTGCCATCCCCCGCGGGGAAGAGCAGAGCGCCCGGCTGGTCCGGCAGCCAGCATGGCCGCCCCGTCGGCAGCAGGTCGAGCGCCAGGCGCGCGACGACCTCTCCTTGTGGCAAGGAGATCACGCCCAGCCCGAGGAACGCGGACTCATTCGAGTCAATCGCCGAGCGTGCCCATCGCCCCGCCGCGAGCAAGCGGCCCTCGGCATCGCGCCAGGGGCACGCCGCGAGCAAGCTCCAGCGCTCGCCCTCGGGCAGCTTGATCGGCTCAACCGCGCCGGTGCGGCGGTCGACCAGCACCGTGGACCCCTCGCAACGCGGCGACGAACCCGCGAGCACGGCATCCTGGTCCGCGGCCGAGACCGGCCTGTACCGCTCCGGCACCGAGACGCGCTTGCCCAGCAATCCCAGCGAAAGCCCGGCCATGGTCCAGATCACAAGCAAGGCGACAATTCCACGAAGCAGCGATGTTAAGCTCATTTTGAGTGAAGCTCCACGAAGAGGCGCGCGGCGAAGCCAGGCTGCTCCTTGCCAGACGAGCAAGGACCGCTGCTGTGCGCCCGCTGAGCGCGGAAACGCCCCTGAGGGACGCCTTCGCACGCGAGGCCACAGCCGCGGCAGCGCCGGTCCCGCGCGATCCAGGACGGGGATACGCGAAATCAAGCGGCTACAAATGCAACGAAACCCAGGTTGTGCCGATCACGCTGGACCGGAGGCCCCCATGCGAGAGAGGTGGGGCCGTGAAATCGCGGCAATCACACCGGAGTGACCCCGCACCATCGGAAAGGTTGGTTGGAAATCGACAGAGGAACGACGTTGTTTCGAGTTCTCAAAACCATCGGGCCTCGGGGGGCAAAGTTCCGTGAGCCGACACCAAAGCCGGCAACCACATTGGCACTCCATTGCAATTCAGGGGCCAAGCTCGAGGATCGTCGCCCAATCGGCCTCCTGAGCCGGATGCTTGATCTGCTTCAATGTCCTGGCACAATGCGACTTATTGCTGAGACTCCGTTCCTGGGCAGAATCGGGCGGGCGCGGCGGCGTGATCCGGTTGCCGGTCGATCGCTGTTGCAGCGGCGGGCAGACTGCCCGGATCAAGGGCAGCGCGTCCCTGCGGCCTCCCGGGAATGGCAAAAGGCGAGGTCTGGGGGCTTTGGGGTTCTGGTGTGGGTCGCGCGGACTTCCTGGGCCAAGTGCGGCGGGTGCGGATGGAGCGCGCTTGAATCCCTGCGCCACTGACTTCTAAGATAGGGGAGGACTTCTCGCAGAGGACGGCCGCGGCTCGATACGCCTCAGGGCATTCGTGCGTTTCGCGCTCGTCGCGACGGATGGAGTTCGCCAGGCGTTTCTCCGCGCCCCGACTCGGGTCGGGGTCCTTGACAGTTCTCTTCTGGGACAGGTCCAACACCGCGCATGTCAACGACCGGCGATCGAATCTCGCAATTACTGGACGAATTCCGCAACTCGCGCGACGTGATGATCAACGAGCTTGGCAAGGTGATCATCGGCCAGCGCGAGGTGATCGAGCTCATCCTGGCGGCCATTTTCACCCGCGGGCACGTGCTGCTTGTGGGTGTTCCCGGCCTGGCCAAGACGCTGCTCGTCAGCTCGATCGCGCGGATCCTGGATGTCGGCTTCAAACGGATCCAGTTCACACCCGACCTCATGCCCACGGACATCACCGGCACCAACGTGCTCGAGGAGCCGGAGGCGGGACGCAGGGCGTTTCGGTTTGTGCCTGGGCCGATCTTTTCCAACATCATCCTGGCGGACGAGGTCAACCGTACGCCCCCCAAGACGCAGGCGGCCTTGCTGCAGGCGATGCAGGAGCGTGAGGTGACGGTCGGCCAGGAAACAATGCACCTGCCCGAGCCGTTCTTCGTGATCGCCACGCAGAACCCGATCGAGCAGGAAGGAACTTACCCGCTTCCGGAAGCTCAGCTCGACCGGTTCATGTTCGACGTCCGCGTGGGTTATCCCTCACTTGACGAGGAGAAGAAAATCCTGCTGGCGACGACGCGGGGCGAAACGCCCGAGCTCAAGAAGGTGCTTTCAGGCAAGGCGATTGTGAACTTGCAGCGGCTGGTGATGTCGGTGCCGGTTTCGGAATACACCGTGGATTACGTGACCCGGCTCGTGCGTGCGACGCGCCCGGACGACGAGAAGGCCCCGCAGTTCATCAAGGATCTGGTCGATTATGGCGCTGGTCCGCGCGCGGGCCAGAACCTGATTCTGGCCGGCAAGGCGATGGCCGCGATGGATGGCCGCTTCAGCGTGTCGATCGACGATATTCGCAAGGTGGCCGTGCCGGTGCTCAGGCATCGTGTGAACACGAATTTCCAGGCCCAGGCGGAAGGGCAGACGACCGACTCCCTGGTCCGCCGCCTGGTCACGGAGATTCGCGAGCCCGAGACGCCCAAGTATGAGCGGCCCGCGAAGCCGGCGGGAGCGTAACGAACCCGGTCGAAGGGCGATCGAGATCAACCTGAAGGAGCAAAACCGTGGCGGGGACGGCGGAAAAATATCTGAAGCCCGAGGTGATCCGGCAGGTCTCCCGGCTCGATCTCCGCGCCCGGTTCATTGTCGAGGGATTCATCGCCGGCTTGCATGCCAGCCCCTTTCAGGGCTTTTCGGTCGAGTTCTCCGAGCATCGCAAGTATTCCGCCGGCGACAATATCTCCGACATCGACTGGAACGTCTTTGCCAAGACGGATCGCTTCTATGTCAAGAAATTCCAGGCCGAGACCAACCTCACCGGGTACCTGGTGATGGATCTTTCGGGCTCGATGGGCTACACCTACCGCCAGGAGCTCACCAAGTTCGAATATGGCATCAGCCTGGCCGCTGCGCTTGGCTATCTGATGATCCACCAGCAGGACCCGGTCGGCCTGATTGCCTTTGACAAGCAGGTGCGCCAAAGCCTGGCGCCGGCAAGCAAGCGGTCGCAGCTTGGCAATATTCTGTCGTTGCTCGCCCGGCTCAAACCCGAGGGTGAGACCGACCTGGGCGCCAGCCTGCACCAGGTGGCGGGCATGCTCAAGCATCGCAGCCTGGTCATGCTCTTCAGCGACCTGCTCGGCGATCACGAATCGATCCTCAAGGCGTTCCACCGCCTGCGCTTCGCCGGCCATGACCTGATCGTCTTTCACATTCTGGACGAGGCCGAGGCGGAGTTTCCGTTTGAGGGAATGCTCTTGCTCGAGGACAATGAGACGGGCGAGACGATCGAGGTCGACGGCGACGCGATCCGGGCCGATTACCTGGAGGAGGTATCGCGGTTCCGCGAGCTGTTCAAGGGAGATTGCCGCCGCGCCCGGATTGACTACGTTCCCTTGCACACGGGGGTGGCGTTCGACAAGGCGCTCATGAGTTATCTGCTCACCCGCCAGGCGCGCGCGTAAGGAGGGCTCGGCGTGGAGATGTCGCTTTTGCACGCGGGTCTGGCGGCGGGGGCTGCGCTCGCCGCGATCCCGGTCATCCTGCATCTCTTCATGCGGCAGACGCCGAAGCATGTGATCTTCCCCGCGCTCCAGCTCGTCAAGGAACGGCAGAAGAAAACCAAGAAGCGCCTGCGCGTGAAGAACTGGCTGCTGCTTCTGGCGCGCATGCTGATCATCGCACTCATGGCGCTTGCGCTGGCGCGGCCGCGGCTTTACTCCGAGGCCCCTCTCGGTGATGAGTCCGCCCCGCTGGCGCTTGGGCTCGTGTTCGATACCTCGCTCTCGATGAGCTACGTCGAGGAAGACAAGTCACGCCTCGACCTGGCCAAGGACCGAGCGCGCGAGATTCTGGCCAAGCTGCCCGAAGGGAGCCAGGTCTTCGTGGTCGACTCATCCACGCCCGGCACACCCTCCGGCCTGCCCGCCTCGGCCGCCCTCAAAATCATTGACGGCCTTACCATCCAGCCGGTCAACCGCCCCATGAACGCGGCGGTCGGCCAGGCTTACGCGGGCATCGCGGAAAGCGACCGGCCGATCCACGTGGTTTATGTGCTCACCGATCTGGCGCGAACCTCGTGGCTGCCGGATCAGCCGGCCGAGGGGCTCGATCTGTCCAGAAAGGCGAAGGGACCGAGTTCGAAAACGGCCACCTTCGTGATGAGCCTGCATCCCAAGACGCCGAAGGATCTCGCGTTTGAGGAGGTGCAGCCGTCGTCGAACATCGCGACCGACGGCGAGCCGCTCACGATCAAGGCCGTGGTGCGTAGCCAGGGGACGGAGCCGCTGGAGCGGACCGTGGAGTTTTATCTCGACGACCAGAAGCGGGGCGAGCAGCAGGTCAAGCTTGCCGCGAATGGCCAGGCGGAGGTTCAGTTTCAAACGCCGCCGCGGTTCGGCGCGGGGGCGGTGCATCGCGCGGAATTCCGCCTGACCGGTGCGCCCGACCCGCTCGCGGCTGATGATCGGATCTACTTCACCTTCCGGGTGCGGCCGCCGCTCAAGGTCCTGCTCGTTTCCGACACAGCACTCGACGCCGAATTCGTTGCCGCCGCGCTCGATTCCGACCCGGGCGCTGTCACCCGCCCGGTGCGCGTGGAACGCACACGTGCCGCCGAGCTGGCCCAGCAGCACCGCGACGGCCTGGGGGGCTACGCCGCGGTCTTCCTGCTCAATGCCGAAAAGCTCAACGACGCCGGCTGGAGCATGCTCGCCCAGTATGTCCGCGAGGGGGGCGGGCTCGTCGTCGGCCTGGGAAATCGCGTGAATCTCGAAAACTACAACGCTTCGATCCCCAGCCAGGTGCTGCCAGCGAAACTCGCCGCACGCATTCTTGCCCCGCCCAACATGGTCATGGGCAAGGTTGGCGATCTGACTCACCCGCTCTTCGAGGAGTACGGCAAGGAGCTCGCGGGCGAACTGGCGCTTGTGCCCGTGGTGCGGTACTGGAAAGTTGAGCCAACCGAGGGTGCGTCCCATGTGCTCGTCTCCTACAGCAATGGAGACCCTGCGCTGCTGGAACGGGTCTTCGAAGGCGCGCGGTCGGGCAAGGTCCTGTTGTGGACGACGCCGCTTTCCCAGCTCCCAACCGCGACCGGCGATCCGCGGCAGAATCCCAATCTCTGGAACCTGTTTCCGAGCCCGTCGTCCGGCTGGTCCTTTCTGGTCATGATGGATCGATCAGTGACCTATCTGGCCGGCACGCGCAACGAGCCGTTGTCGTTCCAGGCGGGTGAAAGCGCGGTGGTTCCGCTCGATCCCCAGACTCGATTCTCGAAATTCCTGCTGACCAGTCCCGACGGCAAGACGACCGAGGAGCTCAAGCCCTCCCCCAGCAACCGGTTTATCGAGGTGCTCTCCCCGCGCGGGATCGGCCAGTGGAAGCTCACGGCCATTGGGGCGGACAACCAGACCCAGGCGCTTGGCTTTTCGGTGAATCCCCCCCGATCGGAAAGCCATCTCGCGGCGCTCGAAACTGCCGATCTGAACGTGATCTTCGGCAAGGACGGTTACCAGCTTGCGGACAATGTGCAAACCTTCAAGGAAAGCGAGCGCACGATGCGCTTCGGCCACGAGATCTTTCCGTGGCTGCTCTTCTTGATCCTGCTTGTGATCACGCTCGAAAATACGTTGTCGAATCTGTTTTACAAGGACGCCTCGCGAGCGCAGGCGTCCCGGGCGGCTTGAGGAGCTCCACCACTTGGACCGCGCGGCGACGTCGATGGGCGAGCTCGCGAACGCGCCCGGATTTGGCGTGAGCTTCACTCCCATTGCGCCCTGGTGGATCCTGGCGGCGATCTCGCTGTCGGTGCTCTGGCTCACGCTCTGGGCGTATCGCAAGCGGCTGAACGCCGCCGCGGGGCGCTGGCAGTACGTGGCCGTCGGACTGCGGCTCGCCGCCTTGCTGCTTTGCTTTCTGGCCGCCCTTCGCCCCTCGGTGATCCTCAAGGAAAAGAAAAAGCAGGCCGCCTCCCTGGTCTTTCTCGTCGATGCCAGCTCGAGCATGCGGATCGGCGATGAGATCGGCGGCAAGTCCCGCGCGGAGATCGCGCTCGATGCGCTCGATCGCGGCCTCAAGGGGGTGAAGGGGCTCGAGAAAGATCTCGAGGTCAAGGTTTACGAGTTCGATTCCAAGGTCGCCGATCCGAAACCGGGCGATCTCACTCCCCCCAGGGGGCGCGAAACCGCCCTCGGCTCGGCCATGATCGATGTCCATAAGAAGCAGGAAGGCACGAACAAGCGGCTGGCCCGGCTCGTCATCCTGTCGGACTTTAGCTCGAACACGGGCCTCAACCCGCGGATCGCGGCCGAACGCTACAAGGGCCTGGGCACGCCGGTGACGACCGTGGGCATCGGCACCGAGAACGCGGGCGCTGGCTCGCGCGATCTTGCCATGCGCGACATTCTGACCAGCCCCACCGTGTTCGTGAAAAACGAGCTCGAAGTCAAGGGCAGCCTGGTCGCCCGCGGTTTCGCCAACCAGATGCTCGATGTCGAGCTGCTGGTCGAAGGCGAATCCGCCCCCGTCGCGAAGACCAGGATCAAGGCGCCTGATGATTCGCAGGTGATCCCGATCCCGGGCCTCAAGTTCGTGCCCAAATCGCCCGGCGAAAAGCTGCTCACCCTGCGCGTGGTCAAGCGCGATGGCGAGCTCGTGGAAACAAATAACGAGGTGAGCACGTTCGTGACCGTGCTCGCCGGCGGGCTGAATGTGCTTTTCCTGCAAGGGGGCGGGCTAGGCTGGGACTATCTCTATTTGATGCGTTCGGTGGAGACCTCGCCCGATATCCAGGTCGAGGGCATTCGCCTGCATGCGCGGGCCGACGGCGACAGGAGCCAGGTCGATGACGCCGAGTTCATCCCCGGCAAGTACAACGTCTACATCCTGGGCGATCTCTCCGCGGACTATCTCACGCCCAGGCAGCACAAGCTCCTGGCGGACGCGGTGCGGAAGGGGGCGGGCTTCATGATGCTGGGCGGCCACTCGAGCTTTGGCGACGGCGGCTGGGCCGACACCGAGATCGCCTCAATCCTGCCCACCACGATTCATCAAGGGGACGGCCAGCTCGAGCCCGAGGTCGGCGTCAAGTTCACCCCCAGCCCGCTGGGGCTCGACGGCTTTCTGCTCCAGGTGGGCGCGACGCGCGAGGAGAGCACGCGGATCTGGAACGAGATGTTCCCGATGCAGGGCATGAATCATCTGGGAGAGCCCAAGCTGGGCGCATCGATCCTGGCCACAAGCCCGCCGCCAGTCGCCGAACCGCTCATGCTCAGCCTGCGGATCGGCGGCGATACCGGCCGGTCGATCGCCTTTGCGGGCGAGACCTGGGTCTGGGCTCGTTCCAGCGAGCAGGGCCGGCTCGCGCATCGCCGCTTCTGGCGGCAAGTGATCTTCTGGCTCGCCCACAAGGAAAACGACGCCGGCGAACATGTGACGCTCACGCTTGAGAAACGCAGAATCGCGGTTGGCGAAAAGCTCGATCTCCGCGCGGTCGCACGCGACGCCAAGGGAACCATCGTCCCCGGCGTGCAGTACAAGGCGCACTACGAGCGCGAAGAGCCCAACGCCGCGTCTCAACCGCTCGAAATACCCACGCAGGGAGACGAGGGCAAAGGATCCATCTACGCCACGGAATATGCGGGCAAGCCGGGGAAATACACCGTCACCGTCACCGCCGAAAAGGACGGCAAGGAAATCGGCCACGACTCGGCTCGGTTTCTCGTCTACCAGGAAGATCGCGAGCTCGAGAATCCCTCGGCGGATCTCAAGCTCGCGCGTGAGATTTCGGAAATGACCGGCGGCGAGCTCGTGAGCCCCGAACGCCTGGGCACGCACCTGAGCGGGCTCGATCGCGCAAGCTTCACAGAATATTCCACCCCGACCGAGTACAAGGTGTGGGACAACTGGCCGTTCCTGATCCTGTTCACCTTGCTGCTCACCATCGAGTGGTATCTGCGCAAGCGGCACGGCTGGGTGTGACCGAGACCCTCAACGCGCGCCCCTGCGCCTCCACGGACTGCCTTTTTTGGGTGCCCGCTTGAGATTCCCGGCTCTCCCGCGAATACCCCGTGTCACGCGGCCACGAAGGTCAGCGCCCGGGAGTTCCGCGGCTGTCTTCTGGCACCGGGGGATTCATCCCGGCCGGCTCGCCAGGGTCGATCCGGGTTTGTTCCCGGCTGGGTTTGTTGCCGGGATGTCGAACGGCAGGAAACGGCATGATGATCCTGGCCTTGCGCATGATGCTGGTCTTGCTTGCTGACGTCTAACGGAGTCCGCGCGGGTCTGCCGGGCCGGGCGCTTTCGGCCCAACCACCAACCTCTCTTGCACAAGGACGGACAGAATGCCCCTCGACCATGTCAATCTTCCCGTGCCGGACGTGGGCGCGGCCAGCAAACTCTTTCAAACCTATTTTGGGTTCCGGCAGGTCGTCGAGCGCGGTCCAGGCATCTTCGCCTTGCTCATCGACGACTCAGGATTCGCCCTGGCCCTCAGCAATTTTGGCCGGGAGAGCCAGGTCGACTACCCGGGTGCATTTCACATTGGCTTTGGCCAGCCGGATCGCGAGGCGGTCGATGCGCTCTACGCCAGGCTCAAGGCGGACGGCCTGGCTCAGAAGCCACCGCGTGAATTCCACGGTGCGTGGACCTTCTACTTTCAGGTGCCTGACGCCTTTCTGATCGAGGTTTACCACCAGAATCACGCCACTTCGGCTCCTGGCTAGGCCCACCCCCGGTGGCTTGCAACCCAGGGCGATTGCCGCCGGGAACGCCTCGAAAAGCGCAGGGCGATTCCTGGCCGGGCTGCACGTTTGCAACAACTCCACCCCGCAAACTCCCGTTGCCCGTCCGTGCGATTGGAGTTAAAACTCATGTGGCTCGGAAGTCTGTCACCAGGTTTCAGGGACGAGACGCACCATGGATTTGGCCCCGGTTCGCCCCCTCATGGCCACCCGCAGGCGCCCCGACGAAGCTTGAGGCGTTCGCGGCTGCGCTCTGCTTGCAACAGGCGAAGATGGGGCTCGAACGGCGACGGATCACCTTCGATTTCGGGAGCTTGCTCGGATGCGCGAGGCAGCCATGGAAGCGGGATTGCTCGAGCGCTTGACCCCAGCGCGGTTTGCCTGGATTTGCCGGGGGCCAGTCCTTCTTGCCGCCGCGATCATCATCGGGCTCATGGCGTTCAACACCGGCCGGCTGCTTCTTGCCCCCGCGCCTCGCAACGCCTGGGAAGCCCTTGAGGTGGTCGAAGGTTACCGCAGCGTGCAGGGGATGCCGGTTTACGAGCTCGGCCCCAGCGCTCATGCCACGCACATGTATGGCGCACTCGTGCCGTGGGTGCAGGGAAGGCTCTTTCGAACGCTCGGCCCGAACAACATTTCCGGCCGGCTGATGACGTTGCTTTCCGGCCTGGGCGTGGTCGCGCTGATTGTGATTGTCTGCCGCCGCGATCGCCTGGATTGGCTCTTGCCGATCGCCGTTGCCATCGTGCTGGGGGTCGACCATCGGGGCGGCCATTATTTCGCCGAGAATCGCCCCGACATGTCCGCGCTTTTATGCTCAGCGCTCGCGATCGTGTTGCTTTATCTGGGCGTGGAGCGAACCCGGCTCGCGGCCGTGATCGCCGGCACCCTCCTGCTGGTGCTCGGCTTTTTCTTCAAGCAAATCAGCTTCGTCTTCGCCGCCGTACCCGCGGTCGCGCTTGTGCTTCGAGGCCGCTGGCCGCGCTGGCGCGAAATCCTGCTCGCCGCGATCCCGCTCGCCACGGCGTTCGTGGTGCCGACCGTGCTCCGGCTGGGCTGGCCCGCCGTCTACCATTACATGCTCGAGCTGCCCGGCTCCTATCTCGTGCGCTGGGATCGTGTGCCCAAGTATTGCTGGGAGTTCCTGGTCGACTCGCCGCTGTTTCTCTTGCTTCTTGGCGAGTGGATCGCCCGCGACTTCGGCCGCGATCGAGGTGCCGATCCCAGGGTGCGCTGGCTGCTCGCCATCTTCGCCGTCATGCTTCCCTGGAGCGCGATCGCGCATTCCAAGGTCGGCGGCTGGCCGAACAGCTTGCTCCCCGCCCTGTTCGCGATGGTCGGTTTCTGCGTGCTTCGGCTGCCTCGGCTGGGCGCCTGGATCGATGCGCCCGCGCGGCCTCGGGTCGCCCGGCTCGCCGCCGCGGCTCTGGTCGCCCTGCTCATGCTCACAACCGCGTTCCCGCGCATCAATCGCGCCAGCGGTATCGTGACCCCACGCTCCCCCTTCGACGCCGATTACAAGGGCGCTGTCACGCTCGCCAAAAGCCTGCCAGGCAAGGTCGTCTGCCCAGAAGATCCCACGATCGCCCTCTACGCCAAGGGCTACGTTGGCTACAACGCATCGGCCGAGAAGGACGGTTGCCCCGAACGCGGCGTCTACACCGAACGCAGGCTCGAGCTCGTGCGCTCCGAGGTCGAATCGGCCGACTACGTCATCGATCTCGACGACGACTTCTGCCCCTACATCAATCCCGAACGCCTTCGTGCGCTTGGCTTCGAACAGGTGGAAACCCCTCGTCTTACGTCCGGCCAGTACCGCTTCTGGAAACGCGTCCGGGCCTCCTCGGGGGACATCGCGGCACGGATCCCTTAGTGCATAATATCAATTCTTTCATTGCTTAATTAATCGGAAAAGCGGTTTCGCGAACGTGGGTGAAACGCGGATTGAGGGGTTAGCGATTGGCTGACTCCTTCTGATCTCGCGTGATCCGCAATCGAGGAACCCGTGTATGAGCCTGCTGGCTGATTCCCAATCATCTCCTACGGTCCAGGTTGCTTTTTCTGATCCGGTGGCGGATCCCGGAGCGATTCTCCAGTTCGCTCCAGGCGCGATGATCCCGGTTGCCTTCGAGGCGCGCTGGATGCCCGGAATCGCGTATTACGTGCAGGCTGCACGGATCTTGCTTGTGAGGCGGCAGAACGACGGCGGCGCGACCACGGAGATGGAGCTCGCGCGAGCCGCGGCGACACTCGGTTCCCAGTACGACGAGGACGGCACGGATGATGGCAGCGGCCGCGCCCACTTCACCGGGGCGATCGCTTCCCCCTCCACTTTCAACGGGCGCTGTCTGTTGCGGGCCGTTGCGCTCGGTCAGGACCGCAAGGAGCTTGGGCGGATCGATCTTCCTGTCTTTATCTCAGCGTAGGTTTCCCACTCTTCCTGCGCTATTCCCAGGGGGATGACGCGCAAAGCATTCGTACTGAGGATCTTGACGATGGCAGATCAATCGCCCGCTTCTGGTTTGAATCACGCGCCCCTTTCCGACGGACAGGTCGCGGCTGTGCTGGCGGACGTGTCAAGGACGATGCCGTGGCTCGGCATCAAACCGGAGGATTCGAATCCCACGGAGGAGCAAAAGAAAGCGATACGCGAACTTCTGGTGCAGGATAGGCTCAAGGCGGCAACCCACTTCACGGAAGGCCTGGCGGACTTTCATCAGGCGTTTGGAGCGCTTTTGAATTCGGTCTGGCCGCCGCTGGTCTCAGGGGCGATTGTGCAGCCGGATCGGGCGAGCCCCGCGGTTGGCGTGGCCGTGTTTGTGCGGCTCTCGCAGATGAGTGGATCGCCGGCGGTGCTCGATCCCGTCGCGCCCGCCGATGCCCGGGGGATGTTTTCGATCGGGTTGCCGGCCACCACGCCGGACGCTGTTGCCCTTAAGCTCGAGATCCGTGGGTTGGATGGTGCGGGGAATGTGGTTTCCGAATCGCACGACCTGCCTAAACCCGCGCTGCTCGCGGCCGCGGGAGCAACCGGCACCATCGTGCTGGGCACCCAGCTCAAAGCGCTACCCGAAAGCATCGTTCAGAGCCTGGTCGACCTTTTGGGCACGGATCTACCCATCGCAAAGAAACCAGAGCATCAAGCGAGCATCGGCGGCCGGCTGGGGAGCGTGACCCTGGGCGATCCCGACCCTTCGACCGGCACACCGAACATTCGCTTCGAGCAATACGCCTCGGTCGATCGATTTCCATACAACGTCCTGTTCCGTCTGATCGAGCCCAGGATGAGCACGCTTACCCCTTTTGCCGACCCGACTGGCCAGGCGATGTTTCGGGATCGCTTACC
>DAIDHX010000292.1 GCA_027451885.1 Planctomycetales bacterium | reverse complement strand
CCGCGCAAACCGAAGCCAACCGCCCGCGCAAACCGAAGCCAACCACCCGCGCAAACCGAAGCCAGCGCGCCGGTGGTGACGGTGAAATTCGAATGCGGCGGTCGCTCGATCATGAGGCCGGTTTCGGGCTGGGCGGGTCGTGCCTGGAAAGCGCACCCTGGCAGTTGTGCGGTTTGTGCCTCGGTGGTGCGCCTTCACTTGCCGATCACCGTCACGCCAGGTCGCGCCAGAAATCGTCAGAAGCTGGCGTGCACCCGAGAGGCCAGGCCGAGGTTCACGGATTGGGAGGATCGTGGCAAGAATTGTGTTCGGGAAGTCGACGCGCCTCATAAAATCCGATACGGGAGTTCCTACGCCTGCCGCGTCGATCCCAGAGGATCGTAGGTTCTGATCGGTGTCTGACACACGTCAAGGAATCCTGCGCCGACGGCTTGTTGCGCCTCGCTGGGTTGGCGAATATGTTGAAGAGAGTGGCGAATACATCCCTGGATCGGCGAAACTGAGTGCTTGATACAAGGGTTTCGAGGCTCGTTCGACCGGGGATGGCCAAGGCTTGACATCACCCCGTCCGGCCGATCGGATCCTGAATCATCTCCATGGAGCAGACGATGAGTCGTGTTCGTTGCCCGGGTCGTTTGAGCGCAGTCCTGGGCCTGGCGCTTGGGATCTGGATTGTTCCCACTATTGCAAGTGCCCAGGTCAAGCTCGAGTACAAGTACCCAGAAAACCGGGAATTCCGCTACAAAACCAATACCAAGATCGCCCAGACACTAACCTTGAACGGGATGGCGATCGAGACCGAGGCCACCGAGGAAGTGGTCTCTGTGGCGAAACACGGCAAGAAGCGCCCGGATGGTACGCTGCCGATTGAGCAGAAGATCGACTCGTTCCACACGGAGCTCAACCTGCCAGGCGGCATTAACCTGTCGTTCGATTCCAAGAATCCGGACGCCAAGATTGAGATTCCGCAGCTCGAGTTCCTGGGCGAGGTGTTCAAGCTTGTTGGCGATATCACATATACGGTGGTGCTCGACGAGAAGAATGGGGTCAAGGCGATCGAGGGGACGGAGAAAATGCTTGCCAGGGCGGACAAACTCAGCGAGGCCGCACGAGACTCGATTCGCAGCAGGCTTGAGAACGACAAGATCAAGGCAAAGTTTGAGGAGGACCACCACAACCTGCCGGACGTGCTCACCCGGCCGGGCGACTCCTGGCGTCGGAGCGAGATGCTCGATCTGGGTGGCGGTCAGACAATGACCATGGAAAAGAAGTACGAGTACGTGGGCACCGAGAAAAAAGGGGGCAAGGCGTACGACAAGATCAGCGTCCAGACGATAAAAGCCGAGTACAAGCAGGATCCAGACGCCAAGACGCCGCTCAAGGTGGTAAAAAGCGAGCTCAAGGTAGAGTCTTCCTCGGGGACGATTCTTTTCGATCGAGAGGCGGGCCAGCTCTTCGACGCGAAGGGCAAGACACGGGTCAAGGGGAGCATGACATTCTCGGCGGGAGGAATGGAACTGCCTGGCGAGCTGGACCTGAGGCTTGACTCGAATACCCAGATGCTACCTTCCAAGTAGGCAACTGGGCGCGTCCTTTTGCGTACAACCAGGCACGACTGGCGCTCGGCTCGCGAGCGCTGGTCGGCTTTTGCATTTGGGGACCTGGGCGATATGAATCCTCGCCGAATCTTCCGAGTCGTTCTGACGCTGGTTCTGGTGGCGTGCCTGGTTGGCATGGCGGGTTGGCTAAGGCGGCAAACCAAGACACCGATCCGGGTGGGAATTCTGCACTCGCGCACCGGTCCGATGGCGATCAGTGAGCAGTCAATGATCGACGCGGAGGTGCTTGAGCTCGAGCGAATCAACGCACAGGGAGGCTTGCTGGGCCGCCCTGTCGAGTGGGTGATCGCCGACGGCCGCTCCGACTGGCCGACCTTCGCGCGCGAGGCTCGACGCCTGATCGAGACCGACAAGGTCTCTGTCATCTTCGGATGCTGGACCTCGGCGAGCCGCAAGAGTGTTCGGCCAGTGATCGAGGAACATGATCACTTGCTTTTCTACCCCATGGCTTATGAAGGTCTTGAGGAATCGCCAAACATCATTTACACAGGAGCAGCGCCCAATCAGCAGATCATCCCGGCCGTGAAGTGGGCTTACGATCATCTCAATGCACGGTCCTATTTCCTGGTTGGGAGCGACTATGTCTGGCCACATTGTTGCGGCACAATCATCAAGGACTACGTTGCCGCGGTGGGAGCACGAGTGGTTGGGGAGGAGTACATTCTCTTCGGAGGGACCAAGGTCGAGCCGGTGATCGCCAGGATCAAGGAATCCAGGCCGGACGTGATTTTAAGTACCGTGGTCGGCGACACGAATCGCGAGTTTTACCGCGCCTTGAGTGCCGCCGGCCTGGGCCCGGACCGCGTGCCGGTGATCGGCTTCGGCATCGCGGAAGACGAACTGCGTAAACTCCCGGTGCATGAAATGGTGGGGGGTTACGCGGCCTGGAATTACTTTCAGTCGATCGACCGGCCCGAGAACCGGGAATTTGTCAAGCAATTCAAAGCGCGCTATGGCGAGGACCGAGTCGTTGCGGACGTGGTGGCAGCGGCCCGGAACAGCGTTCAGTTGTGGGCTCAAGCGGTGAACGAGGCGGGCACAGCGGAGGTGGGGCCGGTTCGCATCGCTGTGGCTCACCAAAGTCTAAGCGCACCCGAGGGCATCGTGTCGGTCGATCCCCAGACACGGCACGTCTGGCGCCCTGTTTCGATCGGCCGGATCCGCGCGGATGGTCAGTTCGATGTGGTCTGGACGTCCGAGAAGCCGGTGCAACCGGTCCCTTACCCGCACACCCGGACCCGCGACGATTGGGAACATTTTCTCGAAGCACTCTACGAAGGCTGGGATAGCCACTGGGCGAATCCTGAGCGAGAAACCGAGTGAGGCGAATCGTCGCCAGGGCGCCGTTTCTGCGGGCTCTCTCGCATCGGCTATACTGCACTGGACAGGGAATTCTGCTTCCTGGTGATCCCGCGGGCAGACCTGAAAGACAGCGACGACTGGCTGGAGAACGCTGAATGAACAGGATCGGCCCAGTGGCGGTTGTTCTCCTGGGGGCCTCCCTTGCGCTTGGGTGCCAGCCGCGGCTGTTTGCGACACACAAACCGATTCGCGTGGGCTTGCTCCACGCTCAAACCGGTCCACTGGCGGAGTTCGAGCGTTCCCTGATCGATGCGGAAGTTCTGGCGATCGAGGAAATCAACGCCGCGGGTGGGGTGCTCGGCAGGCCGATCGAGTGGTTTGTGGCGGACAGCCGGTCCGATGCCGCCAGCAGCGCACGCGAAGCCCGCAAGCTAATCCGCGAACACAAGGTCAGGGCAATCTTCGGTTGTTACTCCTCGCCGGCTCGTAAGCTGGTTGCGTCCGTCATCGAGGAGGAAAACAACCTGCTTTTCTACCCCATTGCCTATGAGGGTCTCGAGGAATCGCCGCGTATCATCTACATGGGAGCAGCCCCCAACCAGCAAATCATTCCTACGCTCAAGTGGGCATACGATCACTTAAAAGCTCGGACATTCTTTTTAGTTGGAATCGACTCGGTTTATTCCCGGGGTTTGAACGAGATCATCAAGGATCTGGCAGGATCGATTGATTGTAGCGTGGCTGGCGAACAATATGTGGCATTTGACGGCCGCGGCATGGACCAGGTTGTGGAAGCGATCAAGCGTACGAAGCCTGATGCCGTGGTGAACTCGGTACATGGTCCAGGCTCGGAGGCGTTATCGGCGAAGCTGCGGGCGGCAGGAATCAGCGCTGCGCAGTGCCCGGTGATTTCCTATACCATGACCGAGGAGGAGATCCAGTCCGCCGCGCCTGGAGACGTGGACGGCGACTACGTCACCGCAAGTTACTTCGAGGTTGTGAACAGCCCGCTGAATCGGGACTTTGTCGACCGGTTTCGCGCTCGATTCGGTCACGACCGCGTGACATCCGACCCGATCGAAACGGCATACGTGGGCGTGAAGATTTGGGCGCAAGCGGTCGAGGAAGCCGAGACCGACGATCCGAAATATGTGTTGCCGCTCGTGTGCCGTCAAAGCTATAGCGCTCCAGAGGGAGTGGTCTCGATCGATGCGGTCACGCATCACGCGTGGCGGCCCTCGTACATCGGCAAGATCCTGAGCGGCGGGAAAATCGAGATCGTCTGGTCGTCCCAGCAGGCGATTAAGCCGAAGCTGTTCCCGAATACGCGATCGCGCGCGGAATGGATAGCCTTTCTCGACAACCTCCGTGGGGAATGGGACGGGCGCTGGCAATCCCTGATCGACGCCCAGCCCAAGTCGATTCCCCTTACCACTCCGGCAGCGAACCCTGCCGCGAAACCATCGTCCACGACCACACCCACGGGGAATTCGCCCTCATGAGCCGTTTGAGTCGCGTGCACTTCCTGGCGAGCATTCGCACCCAGCTTCTGCTCTGGTTTCTTCTGATCTCGCTCGTCCCATGCGGTGTGCTCACCCTTCTGATCTCGTTTCTTTCCGCGAACTCGCTCGAGCGCACAGTGCGCCAGGGATTGCTCGCCACATCCGATGCCAAAACGACCCAGATCGAGGACTTTATTCACGAGCGCAGAGCTCATCTACACTGGCTCGCCAAATCGCCGACGGTGAACACCATGATCACCGCGCTCGGCGAGCTGCGCAAGAAGATGGCACGCACCGCGCCGGAATATCTCGCAGTTGCCGACAAGTATCGCCCTTACATGACGAATCTGGTGGAAGTCTACGGTTACGAGAATGCCTTCTTGCTTGATACAGATGCCAACATTCTTTACCAGGTGACGTCGGATATCCAGCCGGGCGACAACGCACTCACGGGCCCGCTCAAGGCGACTGAGTTCGCGAAGGTGGTTGACCGGGTACGGACGCTGCTTCAGGTAGAAGTGTCGAATTATCAGATCTACGCTGGCCATGAAGAACCGGCCGCGTTCATCGCCGGCCCGGTATTTCGGGACAAGCGGATCATTGGCTACGTGGTCCTCGAGCTCGACAATCACCAGTTGTTCCAGGTCTTTCAAGATTATGACGGGCTGGGGGAAACGGGTGAGGCTGTTGTGGCCAGTCGCGAAGGGGACGAGCTCTGGTTCGTCGCGCCGTCGCGGCACGATCCCACGCTTCAATTCAGTCGGCGGTCGCTTGCCTCGACAAGCGCAGAAGCCATGAAGCTCGCGGTGCAAGGCCGTCGCGGGTACGGCACCATGACCGATTATCGAGGTGAAAAGGTTGTTGCGGTGTGGTCTTACATTCCATCGTTCCGCTGGGGGATGGTTGTCAAACAGGATCTGGCGGAGGCCTTTGCGCTGACACGGTGGCAGAGCGTGGTCGTGGCGGGCTTGCTGGCTGCGACGGTGCTCGTGGTGACGCTGGTGGCGATCTTGGTGGCTCGGACGATTTCGCAACCGATTCGGGACGCGGCCTCGGCCGCGGAGCGCGTGGCGGCGGGTGATCTCATGGTCGATTTCACGAGCCAGGCGCCCGGTGAGGCGGGTCTCCTGCTCGATTCGGTGCGCAAGATGATCCTCGATCTGCGCTCGTTGATTGGGCGTATTCAGCGCTCGAGCATCGCGCTGCTTTCAACCGCGACCGAGATCGCGGCTGCTTCTCGGCAGCAGGAACAGGCTGTTTACGACTATGGGGCGTCGACCAACCAGGCGGCCGCCGCGGTCAATGAAATCTCCGCGACCAGCCATGAGTTGCTCAAAACGATGAACGAGGTCAACCAGGTGGCCAATCAGGCGGCCCGCACGGCCTCGACCGGGCAGCAGAGCCTCTCCAGCATGGATCAGACGATGCGCCAGCTTGCGGAGTCAACGTCGACCATCAGCGCCCGGCTGTCGGTGATCAGCGAACGGGCGGCGAATATCAACCTCGTGGTGACCACGATCACCAAGGTTGCGGACCAGACGAATCTGCTCTCCATCAACGCCGCGATCGAGGCCGAGAAGGCGGGCGAATATGGTTTGGGCTTTTTGGTGGTCGCGCGTGAGATCCGCCGGCTTGCCGATCAGACTGCCGTCGCCACGCTCGATATCGAGCGGATGGTGAAGGAGATGCAGTACAGCGTCTCGGCCGGTGTGATGGAGATGGACAAATTCAGTGAGCAGGTCCGGCAGGTGGTGGGTGAGGTGGGTTCGATCGGCGGCCAGCTTGGCCAGATCATCACGGGCACGCAAGGCTTGCACCACCGATTTGATCAGGTGACGGAGGGGATGCGGGTTCAATCGCAAGGAGCGGAGCAGATCCGTGAGGCGATGTCTCGGCTTTCGGAAGCGGCGACGCAGACCTCGCTTACCCTCCAGGAATTCAATAAAGCGACCGAGCGATTGCGAGAAGCCGTGGGCGGGCTTAAGGACGAGGTGTCGCGCTTCACGCTGGCACCGTCGTCGACCGCGCTCGAGCCGCCGCCGGTTTCGGCCTGAGTCAAGATTGGGTGCGCGCCATGCTCCTTCTTGCCTTCACGATTGATGCCAACCGCTATGCCGTTGATGCTGCGCGGGTGATCGAGGTGGTGCCCCGCGTGCGGCTGCGCACCGCACCCCTTGCGCCTGGATATCTGGCCGGCTTGCTTTCCTACCGCGGGCGCATTGTGCCGATTCTCGAGCTTGGGCTTTTGATCGGTTCCGACCGCTGCCGCGACAGGTTAGCCACACGCATTTTGCTGGTGGATGCAACTCCCGCTCGGTTGGAAGCTCAACCAGCACGCGAGCCGCACGAGCGCGTTGTTATGGGACTGGTGGCGGAACAGGCAAGCGACTTGCTCAAAGTTGAGTCAAACGACCTGATCCCCGCACCCGTGCGCCTACCGAATGCGCCCTTTTTGGGGCCAATCGTGCGGCAGGATCGCGGCCAGATTCTGCAATTGATCGAAGTTGAAAAACTCCCCGCCATGCTCGTGGGTCAGGCCGTCATGGCCGATCCTGTGCCAGATTCGCCCGATGCCGCAAGGGAGCCGCGCTCATGAAGCGGGCCCTGCCCCAATCAATCGAACTGTTGCTGGAGAGGCTGATCGGCCTTGATTCCAGGTCGTTGCCGCACGGATTGCTCTTGCGCGCGGTGAAGCGGCGGATGGTCGCGCTCGGGCTCGATTCAATTGCAAGCTATGAAGAGGTCATCAGCATCTCGAGTGATGAACAGCAGGAGCTAATCGAGGAAGTTGTTGTTCCGGAAACCTGGTTTTTGCGAGATGAACGCCCTTTTGACTGGCTGGGAACGTTGGTCGCTCGCATGCGCGCCACGAACACGTTGCCGCAACCTTTGCGTGTGCTCAGCCTGGCCTGTTCCAGTGGCGAGGAGCCATATTCGATCGCGATCGTGCTGCTCGAAGCGGGCCTGACGAAGGATCAATTCGCCATCGACGCGGTTGACACAAGCGCGCGAAGACTCGCCGCCGCCCGGGCAGGAGTTTACTCAAGCAATGCATTCCGAGGCGCTGGTTCGAAGCTGATTCCACGTTGGTTTCACACGCATCCGCAGGGTTACGAGATTGATCTCGAGCTCAGGAAGCTCGTGCGGTTTCGCCAGGCGAGCTTGCTCGCGCCTCACCTGCTCGCGGAATGTGCTCCTTATCACATTATCTTTTGCCGCAATGTGCTGATCTACCTGACGGAGACGACTCGGAATCATGTCGAGCTGCTGCTCGAGCGTAAGCTGGCGCAAGATGGCTGGCTGGTGCTCGGACATGCCGACCGCCTGGGATCAAGCGGGCAGTCACCGCGGTTTGTGCCCAGCGGAGATTCTGCCTGTTTTACGTACCGCCGTGCGAGCGAGGTCGCCACTCCCCCTGTTCCGCTTGCTGACCCCGCACGCATGCCGCCGGCGCTTGCAACGCCCGTGCAGGCTGCTGCGCACTCACGGCAGAAACCAGCGCCTCGGCTGCCCGGCACGCGGCTCGATCAGGCTGAGCAGCTTCTGAATTTGGGCAAAAAGAGCGAGGCTCTCGCGCTTTGCGAGCGAGAAATCCAGGAGCGTGGTCCGTCGTCGCGGGCGTATCATTTAATGGGGGTCGTCCATCTTGGTCAGGGAGATCGCAAACGCGCTGAAGAGTGCTTTCTGAAGACGGTGTATCTGGATCCGCGACACGAGCTGGCGTTGCTATCGCTCGCGGTTCTGGCCGAGCAGCGTGGGGACGCAACGGCCGCGGCGCGGCTGCGGCGGAGAGCGAAGGGACGAACCGGCCACGAGGCCGCGAGCTAGTCGGCCCTATGTTCATAACGAGAGCAGGTCGTGCTGTATGCCTTTGAATCCCGACAATGGGGAATCCGGGCCGGATGGTGGTGCGAGCCCAGCGAGCGCTCCGTCCACGTTGATCGCACTGCCGCTCGTGGACTGCTGGAATCGCATCGGCGTGGGAGGCGATCAGAGCTGCCCGGAGCTCAAGGCGCTCGTGCATTGCCGCGAATGCCCGGTGTTCGCCGAGGCGGCTCGCTCCTTCTTTGATCGCCCCGCGCCTGAAGGCTACCTTGCCGATTGGTCACGCTGGCTCGCCGCGCCTGACGAGCTGGCTGCGTGCCGCGATGAGACGTCGGATCGTGAGCATCATCGACTCACCCGCGGAATCGTACTGCTCGTTTTTCGACTCGGGAGCGAGTGGCTGGCCATCGAGGCGAAGGCCGTGGCCGAAGTCGTCGCCCCGCGTCCTGTACACCGGGTGCCGCATCGCACGAATGCGATCTTCACGGGCATCATGAGTCTACGCGGGCAAATTGTGCTTTGCGTGTCATTGCATGGGTTGCTAGGGATCGATCCTGAGACGCAGCCGCCGCGCACGATCGTGCTGCATGATCGCGAGCGCGGCGAAATCTGGGCGTTCGCCGCGGATGAGGTCGCCGGGGTCGAGCAGTTTGATCCCACCGAGACGCGCCAGGTGCCAACCACGCTTTCCAACCCAGCCGTGGGCTTTGGCAAGGCGGTCGTGACGTGGAAGGGCCGCACGGTGGATCTGCTCGACGAGCAGCGCGTCTTCGCCGCGCTCGGGGGGTACTGCTCGTGAGCGAGGATCTGAGCGGATTCTCCCTGATCGAGCTCTTCCGCATGGAAGCGGAAAGCCACACCGCCACGCTCTCCACAGGCCTGATTGCGCTCGAGGGCCAGACCGCTCTGCCGGCAACGATTGAGCCGCTCATGCGAGCCGCGCATTCGCTCAAGGGAGCTGCGCGGGTGGTGGGGCTTGATCCCGCGGTCAGAATCGCACACGCGCTCGAGGA
This sequence comes from Planctomycetales bacterium, assembly GCA_027451885.1. Taxonomy (GTDB): domain Bacteria; phylum Planctomycetota; class Planctomycetia; order Isosphaerales; family Isosphaeraceae; genus JAKBAP01. The sequence goes on along the minus strand of DAIDHX010000292.1, from coordinate 33,098 downwards.
CTGTTTCGTTGCGGCCCAGCGTGGGGCCATCGTACTTGCTTCCGAGAGCGTGGACGTGATGCTTCGCGGCGTCGATTGGCTGTCCCGGATCAGTAACCTGGCCGAGTCGGAGCTCGAAGCCTGGCAGGCGGAAAACGCGGGAGCGATCGATGCGCTCGTCGCCGAGCTCGGCCTTGTGCGCGAAGGTCGTTATCAAGCCGCCACGCCGGTGTTCACACCCGCGCCTGCTTCTCCGGTCGCGGCCTCACCCGCGCCCACGCCACAGGTTGCACCTGATCCCGCACCTGTGGCGCTACCCACGCCCTCATCCTCCGAGATCACGATCGCTCCAAAAGCGGCAGTGATCAACGTGCATCGTGAGCCCACCCGCGCGCCAGACCACGATCGCGTGGTGCGAGTCTCGGCCGATAGTCTGAATCGGCTCACAGGGCTCGCGGGGGAAGCCGTGGTCCAGACGCACCGCCTGCGCCCCCTGGTGGATGCTCTCTGGCGCCTCAAGGCGCGGCAGGCCGGGCTCGAAGAGACGCTCGAAAAGCTCGGCCGTGGGCTCGACGACCGAACTGCCGCCTGGTCGATCGCCGAGCGCGAATTACTGGCTGAATCCCGGGGACAGGCAAGCCAGGCGTCGCTCTTGCTCTCCGAGGTGGTTGAGGGGCTCGAGGAATTCACCCGCGCCGATGAGGAGCTTTCAAGTCGGCTACGACACGAGGTGCTCTCAAGCCGTCTCCGCCCGCTCGCCGACGGCGTCAAGGGATTTCCCCGCCTCGTACGCGACCTTGCCCGCGAGCTCGGCAAGCAAGCCCGGTTTGAAATTGTGGGCGAAACGACCGGCGTCGACCGCGACATCCTCGATCAGCTTGAAGCGCCTCTGAACCATCTGATTCGCAACGCGCTTGACCACGGGCTCGAGATGCCTGACGAGCGCGCAGCCGCTGGCAAGGCGCCTGGCGGCACGATCCGGCTCGAGGCGCGGCACCGCGCGGGAATGCTCCAGATCATTCTCGCCGACGACGGCCGCGGCATCGACATCGAGAAACTGCGCATCAACGTCGTCTCTCGCGGACTCACCACCGGACCAATCGCCGCGCGCTTGAATGAGGCTGAGTTGCTGGAATTCCTCTTTCTGCCAGGCTTCACCACCAAGGATCAAGTGACCGAGGTCTCCGGGCGCGGCGTCGGTCTCGACGTCGTCGCCAGCATGGCCCACGCCGTCAAGGGGACGATTCGCGTCTCGAGCCGGCTCGGCAAGGGCACGCGGTTCATCCTTCAACTTCCGATCACCGTTTCCGTGATCCGGGCCCTTCTGGTCGAAATCGCGGCCGAACCATACGCGTTTCCGCTCAACCGAATCGATCGCATCTTCTTGCTCAGACGTGAAGATGTGATCGAACTCGAAGGCAAGCCGCATGCGATGGTCGACGGCGAGCCCGTGGGTCTGGTCGAGGCCACGCTCGTACTCGATCTCAAACCCGAACGCGAACGCGAGGCCGACGCGCTCATGCCGGTCGTGGTCGCGAGCGACCGCAGCCATCGTTTCGGCGTGGTCGTCGATCGGTTTCTCGGTGAGCGCGACCTGCGCGTTTCACCGCTTGATGCTCGGCTGGGCAAAACACCGAATATTAACAGCTCGTCGGTGCTTGAAAACGGTTGGCCGACGCTCGTGATCGACGTCGAAGACATGATCCGCTCGATCGACAACCTGCTCTCGGGCCGCCGCATCGGCAAGCTATCCTCCCCCGCGCGGGAGCGATCAGGCCGAAGCGTGAAGCGAATTCTTGTGGTGGACGACTCGGTCACCGTGCGCGAGCTCGAGCGCCAGCTCCTCGAGCACAAGGGCTACAAGGTCGATACCGCGGTCGACGGCGTCGACGGCTGGAACTCCGTCCGATCGGGAAACTACGACCTCGTGGTCACCGACATCGACATGCCGCGGATGGACGGCATCCAGCTCGTCCGGCATATCAAGGATGATCCGCGACTCGGAAGCATGCCCGTGGTCGTGGTGTCGTACAAGGATCGCGAGGAAGACCGCATCCGCGGACTCGACGCCGGCGCGAGTGCGTATCTCACCAAGAGCAGCTTTCACGATCAGACGTTCTTGCATACGATCGCCGACCTGATCGGCGAGCCAAGGGAATTATCATAATGAACTGTTATATATAAATGCGTTTGTACAACAGTGGTATGAAAGCCACCGGCAAGATCAGGCTCAACAGTACAGCGCGAAAGAGCCAGGGATTCTTGATCGCGAGATCGACGCCGCGCTTGAGGGATCGATTTTCGAGCATGTCCTTTGCGGCCTGGTCGTTGAAGTGTTGGGCAGCGCCTTCACCTCCGATGGCATAATCGGATGCAAAGGCAAGTCCCCCCGCTGCGCCATGACGCGCCAGGGCAGCGCCGCCGCAGGCGAAATCCCAGGCAAACGCAGCGCCTCCGGCCGCCTGCCAGCCAATCGCCAGCCCGCCAATCCCGACCGCGCCGATTCCAAGTCCTCCAACCCCGACCGCACCCACGGCAAGGCCGCCAACCGCAATTCCTCCCGCGGCGACTCCCCCGAAACTCACAAGCCCAACGGCCCGGCCGCCGAGCGCGATAAGCGCACGCGCGGTGCCGCCCATCGCGAACAACCAGCCGTATGCGCGGTCGCCAATTGCGATCCAGCCCCGCGCAGTGCCGAGATTCGGGTCTCGTGATAAATCCCCGGACGACCGGGAAATGGTGGGATCGCTCACGTTGACGTCCACGAGCGGCTGGCCCAGGAACGTGAGCCGGCTGCGATACACACGCCCTTTCAGCCGCGCCTGATAATTCAAGATCTGCTTGCGCAGGGATGTATCATTCAGAGGAAGCTCAGTCTTGCTTTTGTGAAGCCTGCGAATGGTACGCACCAGCAGGATCGTTTCCAGGGCGACGTAGAGCTCAAAGAGCACCATCGCCACGCCCCAGGCGATCCAGCGGTTCACGCCAGCCAGGAAAGACATCGTGGCGAGGAGCATGGCGATGAAGAGGATCGAGAACAGCAGTATCCTGCGGCCGGTGCGAAGATGGAGCTCACGCTCGGCACGGCTCGCCGCGAGCTGTGCCGGCACCCACGCACCCAGCCAGCCGCCGAGGAGTCCGCCCGCCGCGCCTCCGAGTGCGCCCAGTAAACCAGATCCGAGGGCGAAGGTTGCCTTGGCCCCAACCGCTCCCCCTGCTCCAGCCGCCGCGGCAGCCTTGGTGGTCATCGAACCTGACGTGATCCCCGCCATGATGGCAACAGTGAGCATCCGCCCCGGCCGGCTGCGCCTGAGCCCTTCTTCAACAACCAGCTCGAGCCGCTCACGGAGCATCGCCCGCCCACGCGAGAGTCGTTGTTTAACGGCGTCCTCGCTGATTTCGAGCGCCTCGGCCACGTGCGCGACCGATTGGTCCTCGCGATAAAAGAGAACGAGTGACTCGCGATAGGTCTCGGGTAGACGCTCGAGCGTGCTCCAGAGAAGCAACGCCTCTTCGTGCGAGACGCTTGACTCTTCAGGATCACGAATTTCGGCCGATGCCGAGACTTCCAGGTCGCCTGAAAGGTTGGTGATCGCCGATCGTGCCGATTTGCGCATCGCGTTTCGTCCAAGGTTGCGTGCGATTCCGCAGAGCCAGGGCTTTAGTCGGGCGGAATCGGAGAGCGACTCACGCGTGCGCCAGGCCGTCCAGAATGTCTCCTGAGCCACGTCCTCGCTCAGCCCAGGATCACCGCAGTAACTGTAGGCGACGCCAGTCACGAGCGACTGATAGCGCGCAACCAGGATCTCGAATGCTTCCGTGCTCCCTGCGCATACCAGACTCCAGAGGCTCGGGTCGCTTTCAACGTTGAGATTCATCGGGAAGATCTCGGCTGATTGTATCCGCGATGCTGGAAACCCTGGTCCAGACAGTTTGATCATTCGCGGGCTGCCAGCATGTGGCTTGCAAGAGGTCCAGGGTGACACAAATCCGCGAAAACATGCGCGAAGAAGCCGGTTTGAGGGCTGATCTGGAGGCGCAGTGTAATGCTACAATGGGGCCTATCCTGTTTTGATTCTCGTTGAGAATTCGGAATCAGCCGGCATGCGGATCGGGATTGTGAACGATGTTGCGCTTGCACGCGAGGCGCTCCGGCGCGTCGTGGAGTCAACGGGCGAGCACGAAGTCGCCTGGCTGGCCAGCGATGGTGCGGAGGCCCTGGCGTTTGCGCGTGTCGATCGTCCTGATGTGATCTTGATGGATCTCGTCATGCCGGGGATGGACGGGGTGGAGGCCACACGACGGATCATGGGCGAGGCAGCGTGCCCGATCCTGATTGTAACCGCGACGGTGAGCGGGCACCTGAACAAGGTCTATCAGGCGATGGGTTATGGCGCGCTCGACGCGGTGGATACGCCGGTGCTTGGCCCGCGCGGTGAGCTCGAAGGAGGCTCCGTGCTGCTGCACAAGCTCCACGTGATCGAGCGTCTGGCGGGTAAAAAATCGCCAGGCAGTGCTCGAAACGCCAGCCCAGTATCTGCCGCCAACCCTCGGTTGACGAAGAGCGTCGCGGCGACCCCCCTGGTGGTTCTGGGTGCGTCAACGGGTGGGCCGCAGGCGCTTGCGGAGATTCTCTCCGGACTACCCAAGCGGCTACCAGCCGCGGTGATCGTGGTCCAGCATGTCGACTCGGCATTCGCGCCAGGTTTGAGCAAATGGCTGGCGGAGCAAACGAATCGGCCGGTCTCGCTGATCTCCGAGGGGCGTGCCGCCGAGCCCGGCGAAATTCTGCTTTCCAGCACGGATGATCATCTTGTGGTTGGGACGGACGGCAAGCTGCGATACACGCCCGAGCCGCGAGACGCCTCTTACCGGCCATCGATCGACGTATTCTTTCATAGCCTGGCGCGGGCCTGGCCGAGGGCAGGTGTGGCCGCCCTTTTGACCGGCATGGGACGTGATGGCGCGGAGGGGCTTCTGGCTCTGCGGCGGCAAGGTTGGCGCACCATCGCCCAGGATGAGGCCACAAGTGTCGTTTGGGGCATGCCCAAGGCCGCGGCACAGGCAGGCGCTGCCGAGCACGTGCTGCCGCTTTTCGGGATTGCTCAGGCCATCACACGGTTCCTCGGCAGCAATGAGCAAGCACTTCAGCAAGCATCGTGGTTTCGGGGATAATCCCTCGCACGCCGCAAACGATGAGAGCCAGGCTCGATCGTACGGCGCCCCCTGGATCGGAGTTGTTCATGGTTCTCGACCCCGCTCAGCAAACGCAAAAGGCAATCGTGCTTCTCATTGACGACCAGCCGATGATTGGCGAAGCCGTCCGAAGAATGCTCGCAAGCGAATCCGACATCGTCTTTCACTATTGCCGCGAGGCCGCGAGGGCGCTCGAGGAAGCCATCCGCATCAAGCCCACGGTGATTCTTCAAGACCTGGTCATGCCGGAGATCGACGGCCTTTCGCTGGTCAAAGCCTTTCGCGCTGAGGAGGCGACCCGGGATACTCCGATGATCGTGCTCTCGACCAAGGAAGAGCCCACCGTCAAGGCCGAGGCATTCGCGCTTGGGGCCAACGATTATCTGGTCAAGCTCCCAGATCGCATCGAGCTCCTGGCGCGGATCCGTTACGCTTCCCGCGGCTACATCAACCTGATCGAGCGCAACGTAGCCTATCAGGCCCTGCTCGAAAGCGAGCAGCGACTCGCACACGAGATGAACCAGGCCGCCGAATATGTCCGCTCGCTCTTGCCGGACAAGCTCAAGAAGGGAATCGTCGTCACCGACTGGCGGTTCATTCCGTCGGCCGCGCTCGGCGGCGACTCGTTCGGTTATCACTGGCTCGACGACGAGCACTTTGCCTTCTTCCTGCTCGATGTGAGCGGACATGGCATCGGCTCAGCCTTGCTCTCCGTCTCCGCGATGAATGCGCTGCGATCTCAGGCTCTGCCGCAGACCGATTTTCGCCAGCCAGGCCAGGTGCTCTTTGCGCTCAACAACGCCTTTCCCATGGAACAGCACAACGGTCTCTTCTTCACGATCTGGTATGGGGTTTATCACGCCCCGAGCCGCAGACTCGATTACGCCGGCGGCGGTCATCCTCCCGCCTTGCTCGTCACCGGCCCCACCGCGGATCAGGCCGCAATGCAGGTGCTCGAAGCCAGCGGTCCCATGATCGGCGCCGTGCCAGATCTGGAATTCCAGTCCGCATCAACCACGCTCAACTCCTTCGCCAAGATCTACCTCTACAGCGACGGTGTCTACGAAATCGAACGAATCGACAAGACAATGTGGCCGTTCGAGGAATTCCTGGAATTCATGCGTCTAGGTCCACACGACGCCGTCCCTGATACAAAGATGGACGCCCTCATCGCGCATGACCGCGCGATCCAGGGTCGAGAGGAATTCGTGGACGACTGCTCGATCGTTACGCTTCGCTTTGCCTGATTGGGCTTCAGGAACTCCCTGGGATCAGCGTGGGAAAGCGCTTCTTGAGATCCTCGCGATCTGGCGGGTTAAGTGCCATCAATTGCAAAAGCTGCGCGCGTGCGGCGGCCTGTTCGCCCAGCCGCAGCAAGGTCCGTACCAGGAGCCGGCGGCTGTCAAGATCGGCGGCGTTCAGAGCGATGGCCTGTCGGCAATGCTTTGCCGCATCGGACCACGAGCGCGTCAAGAACATCGCCTGGGCCAGCATGGCGTGATACTCCGCACGTCCGGGAGCGATTGCGACGACCTTGCGCCCACATTCCACCGCGAGCCTGGGATCAGAATCGAGCACGGCTTGCGTCAGACCGGCAAGCGCTGTCTCACTCGCGGGTGCAATTTCGACGGCGGTCTTCCAGGCTCGGATCGATTCAGCCGGCCGACCGAGAATCGCCAGCGCGATCGCACGCGCTTCCCAGCTTGCGGAATCCGTCCGATTCTGGGCGAGCGTGCGGCCCAGGATCGATTCGGCGAGAGTTGCCCCCGCCACCCCGTCACGGCAAACCGCGATCGCCCGTTCGCGATCGAAGACGCCTTCGCCCTGTTTGTCGACAAGGCTTGCATGAAAAAGCGCCGTCGGCAGGCTCCCGGCTCGTGGCGCTTCGTCCGGCTTACGATCGGCAAATCGAGGGATGCGATGGTTCGTGGTCGCCGCGTGAATCACATCGACGATGCTCTGACGAGGCATGTGGCAAGCAACGCAATCGTTTGATCTCGACTGGCGCGCAAGCGTGTCAAGCTTGCAGCCGTGCTCGGCATGGCAGGTAAGACAGCGCTCACGATAGTAGCGCGCCTTGTCAGCGGGCGCCGGGACGACATGCGGATCGTGGCACGAACCGCACCACATCGCGCCTGAGCTTTCCTTTGCACAGCGACTCTCTCGGATCTGCTCCACTTGCCCGACGAACCGACTCGACGAATCAGTGGTTTCCGGCTCAAAAACCGCCCAGAACTCATGAAACGGCAGTCCGGGGCGAAAATCGTCATCGCTACGTGCAAGCCGCGGCACCCTGCGCTTGCCACTTAGGTGGCATTGCTCGCACACAGCGTCGCGAAGCGCGGGTTTGAGCCTGGCCGGATTTACAATCGTGAGGTCGCGATCACCCTCGGGCCAGGGCGCGGCGATGTGATCCTCTCCAGGCCCATGACAGCGCTCGCAGCCGATGGTAAAGCCCTCAAAAATCGGCGGCTCGTAACGATTCACCGTGTGCTCGACCAACCGGGCTCGATTCGCGTGACAGTAGAGACACGATCCGTTGATCGGGCGATCGAAGTGCACATTCTGGCGCTCGTATCCTGGGGACAGCCCCCAGGTTTTTCGCTGGGCGTACCACGAAATCGGCGACTGGTAAAGTTCCCCTTCGCGCTCGATCAGGAAGGCGAAGCCCCCGCGTCCCGAGCCGAGGCGAAAGCGAGCCAGTCCTTCCGTCCGGGCGAGAACCTCTCCCTGCGTGTCGCGTTTGGTCTCGACATGCCAGACCTTCCCATCCCTCTCGAGCACCTCGTAATCAAACCCCTCGGCCTTGAAGCTGCGCGATCCGGCATCCCCCGGCAGGTCGGCGGCAAGGAGCGGACCGAGCGACCGGCCCATCGGGTGCCTGGCAAACGTTTCGGCGATCTCGGCATGGCACCGGGCACACGCCTGGTCGCCCACATAGCGGACCGCCGGGAGCGTATTGGTGTAACCCGAAGCAGGGTCGAGCCTGCGGACCCTTTGCGCTGGGCGCAGGCGCAAAAGTGAGGTGATCGCACCCGCCGCCCCCAGCACAACGATCAGAAACACAAGAATGCGCCTGTCGCGGATGGCCCGTGCTTGCTTCTGCGACTGCTCGCTCACCCTGTCGTCCTCAACGAACCCACGCTCAGCCTGCCCATCGCGAAGCTCGATGCTCCATCCTCGCCAGTTCATCGTAATCCCGCAGGCGAGGGTGTACCATGAAGGTTCGATTCCAGCCCGTGGGTTGAAACCTCGCATTTCAGGGTCGCCAGCCATGCCACAACCGCCCGATTCTCCCCGTCGCCTCCTGCCAACCAGACCGCTGGGACGTACCGGCTGGAACGCGACGATTTTCGGACTCGGCGGCGAAGGCGTGCTCCGTACCCACGGCCGGCTGGCTGAAGCGGCCGCCGTCATCAACCGCGCTCTGGATCAAGGCGTCAATTACTGCGACACCGCCCCTGCCTATTCGAGCAGCATGGACTACTACGGCGCAACTCTGGGCGAGCGTAGATCAAGCCTGTTTCTGGCGTCCAAAACCCATGATCGCACCCGTGATGGATCTCTTCGACTGCTCGACGACAGCTTGAAACGGCTGCGCACAGACCATCTCGACCTGTGGCAGCTTCATGACCTTCGCACCGAAGCCGATCTCAGGATGATCTTTGCGCGCGGAGGCGCCCTTGAGGCGCTGATTCAAGCTCGCACCGAGGGGCGTGTTCGCTTCCTGGGTCTCACTGGCCATCACGATCCAGCCATTCTTCTCGAGGCCATGCGCCGATTCGATTTTGACTCAGTTCTTCTCGCCGTGAACGTGGCCGACGTCCACCGCCTTCCCTTCTCCAGAACTGTACTCGCCGAAGCCCAGACGCGCGGGATGGCCGCCATCGCCATGAAGGTCTATGCAGCCGGAATGATTCCACGATCCGGCTTCAAAACCAGGGACGCTCTGAATTACGTCCTCACCTTACCCGGGATCTGCACCTCGATCATCGGCTGCTCAACGCCGGCGGAAGTTGATGAAAATTGTCGACTTGCGCGCGAATTCCAGGCGCTGGACAGCGCTCAGCTACGCGTACTCGAAGACGCCACCACAAGCATGGCTGCGCTTTACACATCTTACAAGCGGCCAGCTTGAAGTCGCGCACGTGCATACGTTTAGAAAGGCTGTGCGCACGCTATTTATATCGCTTACGCGGAAATCCTACGCCCTGCACCGCGTTTGCCACCGGCTTTGGACACTACCGCAAGAAGTGCGGCAGGCAAAAGCGCAAGCAGTCCCTGGGAGAGCAGTCGAGCCAGCCAGTATGCGGAGACGGGTTGGTCAGTTTCCGCCTCTGGCGAAAAGAGCGAAGCCCCCACGATCTGAAACAGCAACGAGGCCGCGACTGCCGCGATAGCTCCAGTCAGAATAGCGGAGAGAAGAAATCGGGCGCGTCCCAGCCCGAAGCTCAGGGCCAGGCCAGCACTTGCGCCCACGAGTCCCCACAAGAGCGCATGCATCGCGATGGAGATGGCGAGATCGTACTCGAAGTAATCGTACTTCGCCTGGAGGAAAAAAGGCATCACAACCAGGCAGAAACCAGCCACGACAGCGAAGCCCACGATCGAGCCAGCGCTTGCGGCCTTGATCATGGAGGCACGAGATCCCTGTGCAATCCCTCCCGCCGCGCCGAGAAAACCCGCCAGGCAGACCACGGAGATGCCGAAGTTAATGGCACCATTCTGCGTTGAGGCAACGAGCTGGGTCGCCTGATTGGGAATCATGACCTTGTTGCCGGAGATATCCTGCAGAACGTTCTTGGGAGGGATCACGTTGTAAAACACCTCCCCGAGTCCGAAGGCGACACAAGCGGCGAGGACGCCGCTGAGCAAGATGAGCGTACTCGCACGGGCACGTTCGCCTGCGCTCGAGCCTGCCGCGCGTGTCGATGAAAAAGCTTTTCGGCCTTGGTCTTGCGCTTCGGAGGAAACGGGCGAATCATCCGCGTGCACGGGTGCACTCTCCCTTGCATTCGAACCCGATGGTGACGAAATAAAACGTCCCGGGCAAGAGGGTCGCCCTTGCCCCGGAAATATCACGACGAACCGATAGATTGGCCAGCCTCGCAGACTCGAGCTTAACACAAAGGGCGATGGAATCGAAACCCGCCCAGGGGTTTCGACCCGGATCGAAACCGTACGCTGATGGTCCTGAAACTGGGAAATCCCTGGGCTTCCCTCTTTCTTGTGGTATTAGGGGGAGCTATACTCGCAGCAGTCGTGCTCTCGAGAGAACGAATACCACTTTCATTGATGCGTTTCAGCTTCTCGCCACGAATTGCTTCGTGGGCTAGGCCCCGGGCTATTTCGCGATCTGCATGCGAAGGCTTCGTTGTTCGCGCTCAGGTGATGAATCTGTGGCTTTCTCGAGCCGGCGTAGATTCGTGTGACGTTTGTCGAGGTGCGTGGATTTTGCAGAGAAGTCCGACGAGAAGCAAAGCAACGCTGATTCTCTCCAGGACCACTTTTTCGGCGAAGTTCTGAAATTGCGAGTCCGCGCGTATCCTCAAGTTCGCTACTTTTCCAACCGAGGATCATGATCGTGAATCACCCTGTTCAGGAGCGAAGGCGTTTCTTGGCCGCGGGTCTTTCTTGGTTCGGCGTGGCAGCAGCGGTCGGGAGCCTTGGCCTTGTGGCTGGCTGCAGCGACGACAAGGGAGACATGAAGATGGTCGAGGATGCTCCCGATCCTACGAAGCTGGCCAAGGATTCGATGGACATGTACAAGTCGTCGCATCTCACCAAGCAAGCCAAGAAGAAATAGGTTCGTTCGCCCGGAACTCCTCCTGCGCCCTCACGCATGCCGGTGGAGATCGAGCGGGATCTTTCGAAGCAGCGTTCGCTGCAAGTGCACCTTGCGGGTTTTCGCAAGCAAGGCACGTTCAGTTCCGGTCTCATTTCGAAAGGGGGAAAGCTTAATGCGCGTGCGAAGTGTTCGAGGGTTCACGCTCATCGAACTGTTGGTCGTGATCGCCATCATCGCGGTCCTGATCGCCCTGCTCCTTCCCGCGGTTCAGTCCGCCCGAGAAGCGGCTCGGCGCGCCCAGTGCACCAACAACCTGAAGCAAATCGGGTTGGGGTTGCACAATTACCACACGGCCAACAATACGTTCCCAATGGGTGTGTCAGCGTCTTACAGTCTGTGGAACTACTCCAACAATTGTAGCGCTCAGGTCACCTGGAACGGCTGGTCGGTTCATGGCCTGTTGCTTCCTTACCTGGAAGCAACGGCGGTCTACAACGCGATCAACTTCATGTTTGATCCGCTGGTGTGCAACAGCCAGAATTTCCAGAATACGGCCTTTTTGACCGTGATTCCGGGGTTCCTCTGCCCAAGCGATCCGTATTCGGGCCGCCGTACGGGCTTTCTTAATAACTACTGTGCCAGCATTGGCACGTCGATCGGCGTGGTTCAGAACTACCCGAGCAATTCCACAGGTATCTTCTCGTACCAGACGCCCTACAGCCTTGCCGATATTACCGACGGCTCTTCGAACACCGTCGCGTTTGGTGAGTCGCTCGTGGGCGCCGGCGGTTCGGGCAAGGTGAAGTACCAGGGCAACGGCGTGGCGGGGCTGTGCTACGCGTGGACGTATGATGCCTCCGCCAACCCGGTGCAGACGATGGCCACGATTCAAACCTGCAATGCGGGTTGGAATCAGGCTCTCACCAGTGGCAGCCCGTTCGGCGGCTCGCCCAACATCGGCGTGAATCGCGGTTGGTACTGGGGCTGGGGCGCTGAGGCGATGACGCTCATTAACACGATCATCCCGCCCAGCTCGCAGCAGTATCCCTGGAACGCCTGCCGTAACGGCTGCAACTGCGGCAATTACGACATGGATCACGCGGAAATCGCCAACGTCACCAGCCAGCACCCCGGTGGCGCCAATGTGCTTTTCGGCGATGGCCACGTGGCCTTCGAGAAGAGCACGCTCGCGCTCAACATCTGGTGGGCGCTCGGCACCAAGGACAATGGCGAGGTCATCAGCGCCGATCAGTATTGATCGACGCGGACCTGGTCTGATTCGAACAGGCGCGGGGGTTTCCTCGCGCCTGTTCGTGCGCCTGGATCTCGTGAAATCTTCTCGCTGATACCGCTTTTACGGCTTGAGACGCATCTATCGTGGCCACTGAGACTCCCAGCGCTGGGTCCGGCGTTGCCGGTACGTCAAGGGTGAGATTTGGTCCTGGGGTCAAATTGATTTGCCTGGGCATTGTGGGCCTGTCCGCGCTCGTCGGACTTGGGGTTTTGGGTGTGCGCGGCTGGCGGCAAGGGGAGTTCGCCAGGGTCGAGCGCGAGATCAAAGGGGGCCGCGTGGCCTCGGCCCAGGCGCGGCTCGATCGGCTCAAATCCCTTGGCCTGGGCGACGTGGAGGCAGATTACTGGCAGGCCGCGTGTCACGAGGCGCGGGGCGAATACGACCTGGCTCTCGAATTGTGGGGCCGGATTCCGGCGGACTCGCATCGCCACGCGAACGCGGTGCTGAGACGGGCACGGCTGGCGATGGACCGCGGCCAGCTTGGACTTGCCGAACGAACTCTACAGCCGGCTCAGTTTGCGTCTGGCAGTGCCGCGCATGACCTGCGCGAGGTCATGTTGCGGCAGATCTATCTTTTTTCCGGCCAGATTCACCAGTTAAGACGTGCGATCGAGCGTGACATCGAGCGCGCGCCCAACGCCGCGGACCTGTTGCGCCAGCACTGGTTGCTCGATGAAGCCCGTTCTTACGCCGTGGGAGCGCTCCGCTCGCGTCTGGAATCCGATCATTCCCTGGCGCCCGATGACGACCGCGTTCTGCTTGGCATGGCTTCGCTCGCGGTTCACCTGGCTCAGTTCGATGAGGCGGGGGAGTGGCTCAAGAAGTGCCGTACCTTGCGACCGGACGACCCCGCCGTCTGGCGCGCCCAGCTTGAGTGGGCCATGGCGGCGGATCGGGTTGACGAGGCCCAGGCTGCGCTCGGGCATTTGCCTGCGGCCGATTTTCGCATCGATGAGGTCCTGTGGATCCGCGCCTGGTTTGCGGCCCACTCTGGCAATCGCGGGGCCGAGGAACGGGCGCTCGAGGAGCTGGGCAAGCGCATTCCGGGTGATCCCCGGATCATGGCCAGGTTGGCCGAAATCGCCGTTCGCGCGGGGCGATTGGAGGCGGCCGCGCAGTTCCGCCAGCGCAAGGCCGGGGTAGATGAAGCGACCGAGATCTATCGCAAGCGATTAAATGCCGGCGTTCCCGACAGCGACTTCGAGGAGCTTGCTCGACTTGCCGAGACGCTCGGCCGCTGGCTCGAAGCACGGGGTTGGTGGAACCTGGCTGCAACTCGAGGGTCGGCTGCCCTGGCCCGCGCTGGGATCGCTCGAATTCAGCAAATCCAGAACTCGCTGGCGGCAACCGGCAGTCTGAGCGCGCGGCTCGCCGATCACGCCCCGAGCGCCACGCTCCGCGAGACCTTGGCGGATGTGATGCCCGGCTCTGTGGCAACGCCAGACCGGGTTGCCACAACAGCCACTGTTCCCCAATTTGTCGATGACGCCAGCCGCGCGGGGCTTCATTTCACATACCATAATGACCCAACGCCAGCGCGTAGAATGCCCGAAACCATGGGTGGCGGCGTTGGGTTGATTGACTACGACGGCGACGGCTGGCTCGATGTGTATGCAGTTGAGGGGGGTGTATTGCCGAATGAAATGCCCCCAAGGCCGACTCCCCAGCGCGATCGGTTATACCATAACCGCGGCGATGGAACCTTCGAGGATGTGACCGAACGTTCTGGTATCGCTGCATTTCCAGGCGGTTACGGCCACGGCGTGGCCGTGGGTGACTACGACGGCGATGGCCGCCCTGATCTATTCGTCACCCGTTGGCGTGCTTATGCTCTTTACCACAATCGTGGAAATGGAACGTTTGAGGATGTAACCGAAAAAGCGGGACTCGGGGGCGATCGCGACTGGCCCACGTCCTCCGCATTCGGCGACCTCGACGGCGACGGCGATCTCGATCTTTACGTCTGCCATTATTCGGCATGGACGCCGCAATCCCCCCCTTGCCCGCATCCCAGCCGGCAAGGCGAATACAGTTACTGTGGACCGCGGGTCTTTCCGTCCACGCCGGACCACCTTTTTCGCAATGATGGCGGCAGGTTCGTCGATGTATCCATTGAATCCGGCGTGCAAGCCGCCGACCAGGAGGGACGCGGGCTTGGCGTCGTCATCGTCGATCTCGACGGCGACAGCAAGCTAGACATCTTCGTCGCCAACGACCTCACGGCGAATTTTCTGTTCCGCAACCAGGGAGGCTTGAAATTCAAGGAAACGGGCTGGGAATCGGGTGTTGCGGCCAATGCCGAAGGGGGATTCCTGGCCGGGATGGGCATTGCGTGCGGCGATTTCGATGGTGACCGTCAGGTCGATCTCGCCGTCACCAACTTCTACGGCGAATCAACCACCTTCTATCAGAATCTGGGCGACGGCCAGTTCACCGACCGGACAAGCGCGATCGGTCTCGCTGCGCCCACGCGCTATCTACTTGGTTTTGGGACCACGTTCTGGGATGCCAATAATGACGGCCTGATGGACATGGCAACCGCCAATGGCCACGTGAATGACCTGTCCCCCAACGTCCCGTTCGCCATGCCTGCCCAACTGTTGCTTGGGCGCAAGGGAGCCAGGCTCGTCGATTTCACGCGGCAAGCGGGCGAATGCTGGAATACTCCACGGCTTGGCCGTGGACTGGCCCTCGGCGATCTTGATAACGACGGCCGCCTCGATCTGCTCATTATCTCGGAGGGTACGCCGCTTGCCTATTTTCACAACCAGGGGCCCTGCGGCAAGTCAATTTCGTTGAAGCTCGAAGGCAAGAGCCCTGGTTCGAATCGTGATGCAATCGGCGCCATCGTCACGGCAACTGTAAACGGTCAGGTTCGGCTGGCCCCTCGGTTTGGCGGTGGTAGCTTTCTCTCGGCAAGCTCCGGCCATATTCATTTTGGGCTGGGAGATTCCGCGCTGGCGGATGATGTTGAGATCCGCTGGCCGTCAGGACTCGTGGAGCACCACAAGAGCCTTCGCGCCGGTGCCTATCGGATCCAGGAAGGCGAAGGAAAAGCCATTCCGTTGCCGTTTCGGATTGCGAATCATGCACCCTGAGGCGGCCTTCAGCCTGTCCGAGAACCCTTGTCGTTTACCTGGCCGTGGGCGATAATGGGAGTTGATTCATCCGCCACAGTGATCACGATGAATCTCCTGCCGCTTCGGGCTCGAATGCAGGCATCTGTAAAGACGCCCATTCCCTGGAGCACACCGCGCAGCACCCGCCTCATCGGGAATGCGTGACCTGCCTTGGATTTGCGACCTGCATTGGAGCCCTAGCGCGTGTTCAATCTCCGCCCCCGTGCCGAGCTTCATGAGAGAGTAGCGCTCAAGGTGATTGCCTGCTGTGTTTTGATAACAGCGGGGTTTTCGCTCCCCGTCCAGGGTGGCGCACTCGATGGTGCGACCGTTTACAAGCAAAAATGCGTTCGCTGCCATGGTCCTTCCGGAGAAGGAACCGAAAAATACGCCCGCTTGCTCGCTGGTGATCGTACGGTTCCCGCCCTGTCGCGCCTGATCGCGAAGACGATGCCCGAGGACGCGCCCGGCGAATGCGTCGGAGCCGAGGCGGAGGCTGTTGCACGCTATATTCACGAATCCTTCTACTCGCGCGAGGCGCAGGCGAAGCGCAAGGGTCAGGGCCCGCGGATCGAACTCGCCCGGCTGACGGTACGGCAATACCGCGAGACTGTCGCGGACCTGGTCGGCTCGTTTCACCCCGCGGTGAAGCTCGATGTCGCGCAAGGTCTCACCGGCGATTATTCGAGCCGGGGGGGTCGCGGCCGTAATCGTGGCTCGGCCCCGCATCTGAATCGGGTCGATCCTGAAATTCGCTTCGACTTTGGTACGTCGAGCCCCATCCCGGAGCAACGTGAGCTGGAACCACTCTCGAGGAAATGGGTCCGCCTGCCCGTGCTGCCGATCCCGCTCTCGGCGTTCCGGGCTTTTTCGCAAGACTTTCATGTGACGTGGCGCGGCTCGGTTGAGGCGGTGGAAAGCGGCGAGCATGAATTTCTCGTGCGCACGGAAAATGCAACGCGGCTCTGGATCAATGATGAGTCCAGGGCGCTCATTGACGCCGGTGTGAAATCAGGCAACGACACGGAGTATCGCGGCTCCATTCGGTTGATGGCGGGACGACGCTATCCGATACGGCTTGAATTCTTCCGAACGCGGGAGAAAACGTCGTCCGTCACGCTGCTCTGGAAGCAACCGGGAGGCGTGTTTGAGGTCATCCCGGCGCGGCGGCTGTCTCCGACCCGAACGCCTGAGGTTCTGGTGCTTTCCGCACCTTTTCCCCCAGACGATCGAAGCGTGGGCTACGAGCGGGGCACGTCGGTCTCCAAGGCGTGGGACCAGGCGTCGACCGAGGCTGCCATCGAAGTTGCGGATTACGTATCGAGCCGGCTCCCAGAGCTGGCGGACGCCCGCGAAGGCGCAAGCGACCGCGAAGCGAAGGTCCGCGCGTTTTGCAAAACGTTTGTGACCCGCGCCTTTCGCCGTCCCCTCGGGCCTGAGCTCGAATCATTCTTCATCACCCGGCGCTTCGAAGGAGCCAAGAATCTCGAAACCGCGGTGAAACGGGTCGTGATCCTGGCGCTTAAGTCTCCACGCTTCCTCTATCGCGAGGCGGGACGTGCCACACCCGATGATCTCGATGTGGCCTCGCGACTGTCCTACGGACTGTGGGATTCCTTGCCGGACCAGAAGCTGTTCGATGAGGCAGTCGCGGGCCGGCTGCACACGCCCGAACAGGTTCGCGCCCAGGCGCAACGAATGGTTCAGGACCCCAGGGCGCTCAACAAGCTCCTGCTCTTTTTCCTGCGCTGGTTTCGCGTTGAACAGCCGCCGGAGCTCGTTAAGGATCGCAAGCTTTTCCCAGGATTCGACGAGGCCGTGGCTGCCGACCTGCGGACCTCGCTTCGGCTTTTCCTTGAGGACCTGGTCTCAAGCCCCACCGCTGACTTTCGCCGCCTGTTCGATACCGAGAGCATCTACCTGAACGGTCGACTCTCGAAGCTTTACGGCGGCGGACTCAAGCCCGATGCTCGGTTTCAGCAGGTGAAGCTTGAGCCGAACGTGCGAGCCGGCGTCCTCACCCACCCGTACCTGGCAGCGAATTTTGCCTACACCGGCTCAACCTCGCCCATTCATCGCGGCGTGTTTATCTCTCGAAGTTTGCTAGGTCGAGTGCTTTTGCCCCCGCCCGAGGCCGTTGCGCCTTTGCCTGCGGATCTACATCCCGGTATGACCACGCGCGAACGCATCACGCTGCAAACCAAACCTCAGGCGTGCGTGACCTGCCACGGGCTTATCAATCCCCTGGGCTTCACCTTGGAGCAATTTGACGCCATCGGCCGATATCGAACCCAGGAGAACGGCAAGCCGATCGATGCTTCAGGCACTTATGAGCCGCTGGCGGATGAGTCTCAACGATTCGACGGCGCCCGCTCGTTGGCGGCGTTTTTGCGGTCGAGTGAGGAAACCCGGGCGGCGTTTGTTTCCCAGCTCTTTCACGCCACGGTTCAGCAACCGATTCGCGCATTTGGCCCGGATGTTCCCGCCAGGCTTGCCGCGTTTTTTGCCTCAAACGAATTCAATATTCGCAAGCTTCTCGTGGAGATGATGGCGATCTCGGCTTTGACCCCTCGGGGGCCTGCGGCATAGAATGTAGTTCTTGCCCCGAGTTCCCGCACGTTTTATCCCTCCCTGGAGCGATCGACATGGCCCGATTCAGCGACCGGCGCGAGTTTCTTCGCGATCTTGGGTTGAGCGCGGCCGCTCTGCCCTTTGTGCTGAATCTCCCCAGCCTCGGGTTCGCCAATTCGCAGGTTCGCAAGCGCAGGCTGGTGGTTATGTTCAGCCCCAATGGGGTTGTTCCCAGCGCGTTTTGGCCGGATGAAGTGGGAGCGTCGTTCACCTTCAAGGAAAGCCTCAAGCCTCTCGAGCCCTTCCGGAAGCAAACGCTGATCCTGAAGGGTCTTAGCGACAAGGTCCGGGGCGACGGCGACAATCACATGCGTGGGATGGGCTGCCTGCTGACCGGGATTGAGCTCTTTCCCGGCAATATTCAGGGAGGCTCAGACACGCCCGCGGGCTGGGCCAAGGGGATCTCGATCGATCAGGAGATCAAGAATCGGCTCCAGGCAAAGCCCGAGACGCGCACGCGGTTCGGCTCGCTCGAATTCGGCGTCATGGTGCCGGAGCGGGCGGACACCTGGAGTCGCATGGTCTACGCTGGCGCGAACAAGCCCATCGCTCCCATCGACGATCCCTACCAGATGTTCCGCAAACTCTACGGGCAGGCCAAGGATCAGGAAGTGGTCAAGAGCGTGCTCGACGGCCTGCAGGAGGATTTCAAGAAGATCAAAAGCGCGGTGAGCAGCGAGGACCGCAAGCTGCTGGAAGAGCATGCCGGCTTCGTGCGCGAAATGGAGACCGAACTGGCGTCGACCAGGGGCCAGGATCTTGGCCACGCGGTGCCCGAAATCGAACCGGGGCTCAAGCATCAAAATGCAGACATGCCACGGATCAGCAAGACGCAGATCGACCTCATGGTGAGCAGCTTCGCCGCGGACTTCGCACGCGTGGCCACCCTGCAATACACCAATTCGGTCGGCGGCGCTCGGATGCGCTGGATCGGCGTGGACGAGGGGCATCACGAACTCTCGCACCACGACGACAGCAACAACAAGTCGCAAGAGAAACTGACCAAGATCAACAAATGGTTCTGCGAGCAGCTTGCCTATCTGGCGAAACGGCTGGCCGAAACACCCGAGCCGGGCGGCGGCGGCAGCTTGCTTGACAATACGCTCATCGTGTGGACAAACGAGCTCGGAAAGGGCAATTCTCACACCCTGAACGATATTCCGTTCGTGCTCGTTGGCGGCGGGCTCGACTTCAAGATGGGCCGCTCGCTCAATTACAAGCACACGCCACATAACCGCTTCTTGCTCGCCCTGGCCAATGGCATGGGATGCCCGCTCGAGAAGTTCGGCAATCCCGTCTACTGCCAGGAAGGCGTGCTCACCGGGCTGGTTTAACCAGAGCGCCTTGAGCGATCGAATCATGATGTCCACGGCCTGGGGCTCGCATTCCGCAAGGCACGCGAACCCCAGGTTCGTTCAGTCATCGGCGAGCCGGAGACTGTACCCAGGCAAGCCCTGTTATTCGGTCTTGCGGTAGCTAATCCCGCAGCCGGTGGGATTGGTCTCTTCAACCTCGACGTTCTTGCCGGCAAGGATCTGGTCGATCGCATCGCGGACGTAATGTCGCATGGCCTTCGACTCGTCGTCGATGCTATCGTCAAACGCGCCCTCGTAGCGGACCTTGCGCTCCTTGTCGAGAACGAAGAAGGTGGGCGTTGACACCGCGCCGTAGTCCCGGCCGATCTTCTGGCTGTCGTCACGGCCGTAGGCGAAGGGATAATTCTTGTCCTTCACGCGCTCGCGGATTTTGGCGAGCGTATCCTGCTCGCAGTACTCCTTGTTATAGCCCTCAGGCGCGTATTCGGGAGGCGGAGTGACGCAGACTGCCACAATCCGCACGTTCTTGTCCTGATACTGCTTGGCCAGATCGATCACGCGATCTTCAACCTTGCCCACGTAGGGGCAATGATTGGCCAGGAAAGCGATGACGACCACGTCTTCTTTCATGTCCGCGAGGCTCAGAGTGGCGTCTTTCTCGCCCATGACGGCCTGAATTCCCGAGAAGTCGGGAGCCTTGTCCCCGGGAGCGAGAACCTTGTTGTACTTGCCTGGCCCAGCCAGCCCCGTGGCTGTCAGGCCCAGAGCAATCGCGAACGCGAAGAGCGACTTGCGCATGGCTTCATCCTCCTCCAGTTGCCAAAACAGGGCTTGTGGCGCCGGCGCGACGACATGCGGTCCAATCAGACCAGGCCGACGGACGAAACCCATCCTCAAAATCTCGGACTCGGACACGAAGCGAGAACCAACCGGATCCCGATGCCCGACGCGACTCGCGCAACGATTTAAGCAAGCGCTTCCCTGGATGCAAGTGCGACGTTTCGCACCCAGCAATCAGATGCTCGTCCCTGAGAGCGGCCGGTAAAGCGAATGATCCGACCAGCTCACGCTGATCGGATTTTTACGGCCAGGAGGAGGGAAAGCAACCCATTCCACGCTCCTCCTCGCGGATTCATCATTCGCTCAACAGAGTTCCAGAAAACCTCCATCAGCCCAGGGAGATGTTTCTGACCAGATGGTGCGACGACTTCCTCATCGCAAAGCTTTTGCCATCTCCTGGTTCCGGCCATCGGCCGCACAATCCGCGCAGGTCCATGACAGGCGCTGCGAGACCTCCTCGTGCAGGCGCTGCGAGACGTTCCCCAGGTGTCGCCTTCCCCCATTTCGGTGGTTCGAGTCTTATCGCACAATCGGTGTGTGCGTGCCAGGATGGATTGTCCTGGTAGGCCAGGTTCGATTCGAATCGGCCGGTCGTAACACATTCTCACACAGTCGAGACGGTTGACTTCTATACCGCGGATCGGGTTTGTGTCAGAATAGGGGCAGTCCCCGGCCAACATGCCCTGTTCCCGCCGAGTGCGGCGAACGTTGTGGATTCCTTGGAGGATCCGCGGCTTGTGGCGGGGCGCATGGTGTGGGCGCGCCAAGGCGTAGCCCTGAGCGAGGTCACTCGAAGATGCTTCTGGCCTACGTTGGTCCTGAGACGATGTACCCCGTGGCTTCGGTCCTGGCCGCGGTGGTGGGCGTGGTGATGATGTTCGGGCGAAACGTTGTTTCGTTCGGACGCGGCATGATGGAACGGGTCACGCCACGCGCGCGGAGGCGTTAGGAGCTGCGGACCGATAAGGACGGAGCGATCAAGAAGGTTATTGTGGTCGGGCTTGATGGACTCGAGCCCCGGATGGTTGAGCGTCTGATAGCGGCGGGTGATTTGCCTCACCTGGCGAGGCTGCGCGGCCAAACTGGCCTGGGCCGAGTTGCCACGACGCGCCCGGCGCAGACGCCGGTAGCCTGGTCGACCTTCGCGACGGGTCTAAATCCTGGCGGCCACGGGGTTTTCGACTTCATACGCCGCGATCCCGCCAGTTATTTCCCCGAGCTTGCCCTCAATCATTACGAGCAAAAGAACGCGTTTCTTCCGCCGAAGGTCGTCAACGGTCGGCGCGGAGTGCCGGTCTGGAGCGTTCTTGCGGAGGCTGGTCGCGGCGCCTCCATCGTGCGGTGCCCGTGCACCTACCCACCGGATCGGGTTCAGGGATCGCTCCTGGCGGGGATGGGTGTGCCGGATGTACGCGGGGGGCTTGGGACCCCCGCGTTTTACACCACCGATTCTTCCGCGTCACCGCGGGAGAGCGAGCATCTGATTGTGCTCGAGCCTGGCCCGAGCGGGATCTATTCCACCAGGCTCATCGGCCCGCGCGATCCCAAAACTCGGGGCGATACCCAGATCAAGCTGGTATTCAAGCTGGATGCGCGTGCGCGTGTCCTGACGATCGAGTCGGAAGGCACGCCCGGCGTCATCACCGTTCGAGAGGGCGAATATAGCGGCTGGCTGAAGGTGAAGTTCAAACTGGGGCTGCTCCAGTCGGTGCGGGGGCTTGTGCGATTCCATCTGGCGGCGTGCGAGCCTGAGCTCAAGGTCCATGCCACGGCCGTTCAATTCGATCCGGCCGCGCCCCCGTTTCCCATCAGCGAACCACCGGATTACGCCGCTCGCCTCGCTGGACGTATCGGCCTGTTTCATACCGCGGGCATGGTCGAGGAGCATACCGCGCTGAATAACGAGCGGATCAGCGAAGATGCGTTTCTGAACCACGCGGAAATCGCCTGGAACGAGCGCGAGGCGATGTTGATCGATGCGCTCGAGCGCCATGAAGACGGGCTCTTTTATTGCTTGTTCGACACGCCGGACCGTGTGCAGCACATGTTCTGGCGCTATC
Source organism: Planctomycetales bacterium (assembly GCA_027451885.1). Lineage (GTDB taxonomy): Bacteria > Planctomycetota > Planctomycetia > Isosphaerales > Isosphaeraceae > JAKBAP01. The sequence continues at coordinate 10,875 of DAIDHX010000292.1, read as the reverse complement.
TTGAACGCGATCATCCCGCCCATCGCGGTGAGCCGTTCGATTCGAGCTACGCCAGCGTGATCGACGATTGCTATCGCCGCGCGGATCGCGTGGTTGGCAAGGCGCTCGAATTCGTGGATTCCGATACCCTCTTCATCGCGCTCTCGGATCATGGCTTCACGAGCTTTCGCCGCGGCGTGAATCTCAACACCTGGCTGCTCAGCAACGGCTTTTTGGCGCTGAAGCCAGGCGTGGAGCCAGGGCCGGAGGCGGGTGACCTGCTCAAGGGGGTCGACTGGGGTCGTACACGTGCCTTTGCACTTGGTTTGGGCGGGATCTATCTCAACGTCAAGGGTCGTGAAGGCCAGGGGATCGTGGAGCCCTCCGAGGTCGAAGCGGTAAAGGCCGAGCTTGCGCGCGGGCTAGGCGGTCTGATGGATCCCAGGGACGGCCAGACCGCGATTCGCAGGCTCGTGCCCCGCGAGCAGGCTTATACCGGGCCGTTCACGGCCGACGCGCCTGACCTGCTCGTCGACTTTGCGCCAGGGTATCGCGTCTCCTGGTCCTCGTCGCTCGGAGGCGTGGCCCGCGACGACCTTGAGGATAATACCAAAAAATGGAGTGGTGATCATATCATTGATCCATCTGATGTTCCGGGTGTTTTGCTGATGAACCGAGCGTATCGCCAGGAAGGAGCGCGGCTGGTGGATCTGGCGCCCACGATCCTCGAAGCGCTTGGAGTGCCGGCGATCCCTGCCATGGAAGGAAGGTCTCTGCTGTCATGAAGATTCTGGTCCTGGGGCTCGACTGCGCAGCCCCCGAATTGTTGTTCGGCTACGACGACCTGCCCAATCTTCGCCAGCTCATGCAGATGGGCGCCTATGGCCGGCTCGAGAGCGTGATTCCGCCCATCACCGTTCCCGCCTGGATGTGCATGGCGACGAGCCAGGATCCTGGAACGCTCGGCGTTTACGGCTTTCGCAACCGCATCGATCATTCCTACGCCGGACTGGGAATCGCCAGTTCGCGCTCAATCACCGCGCCTGCCATCTGGGATTATCTGGCCCGCGAGGGCAAGAAGTCGATCATCGTTGGCGTGCCGCCCGGCTACCCCCCGCGCAAGCTCAACGGCGCGTCCGTGGGGTGTTTTCTCACGCCTGATACCGATCAGAATGTCTTCACGCATCCGCCCGAGCTCTCAGCCGAGATCCGTGCTCTTGTCGGTCGATATCCCGTCGACGTGCAGGGCTTTCGCACTGACGACAAGGCATGGTTGCGCGATCAGATCTTTGCAATGAGCCGGGCCCAGTTCCAGGTGGTGCGGCACCTGATCTCGTCGCGCGAGTGGGATTATTTCCACTTTGTGGATATCGGTCTGGACCGGATCCATCACGGCTTCTGGAAGTATCACGATCCCGCGCACGTGCTCCACGAGCCGGGCAGCCCGTTCCAGAGTGTGATCCATGATTATTATCGGCACCTCGACGCCGAAATCGGCGAGACCCTTGGATTCCTGGGCGACGACACCATCGTGCTCATCGTCTCCGACCATGGCGCCCAGCGGCTTGACGGCGGCTTTTGCGTCAACGAGTGGCTGGTGCGCGAGGGCTTGCTTGTGCTTCACGAGCGCCCGAGCACGGTTACGCCATTCAGCAAGCTCAACGTCGACTGGAAGCGCACGACGGTCTGGAGCGAAGGGGGCTATTACGCCCGTGTTTTCCTGAACGTGAAAGGCCGAGAACCCGAGGGCGCGATCGACCCCGCCGACTACGAGGCGTTTCGTGATGAGATCAAGGCGCGCTTCGAGGCCACGACGGATGCCCACGGCAAGTCGCTTGGCACACTGGTCTTCAAGCCCGAGCAGATCTACAAGCGCGTGACGAACATCGCACCCGATCTGATCGTCCATTTCGGCGGTTTATTCTGGAGGTCGATCGGCGGAGTGGGCTATGAAGCGCTACACGTGCTTGAAAACGACACCGGGCCGGACGACTGCAACCACGCGCAATTCGGCGCGTTCATTCTGGCGGCGGCCAATAGCCCACTCTACGGCGAGATCGAGGGAGCGAAGCTGCTCGACATCGCTCCCACCCTCATGGAACTCGCGGGCCATGAGATCCCGGCGGAGATGCAGGGTCGCTCGCTGATATCGGGTGTGACTCCTCAGGCGAACGGCTCGGAATACACGGCGGATGACGAAGCACTCATCCGGGACCGCTTGAGTGGGCTGGGGTATCTCGGCTAATATCACGGTTCGGCCCCTTTAGAAGTTGGCTTGTTTGAAGTTGGCCTGGGCGGTCACTCCCGGGCTTGCGGGGTTCCCTTGTGAAACGGTCAGGCCTGATCAGCAAGCTCGCGCGGCAAGCGGCGATCGCCCTGATCGCCTGGTGCGTGAGTACGCTCGAAGCCCCCGCCAGGGCGGGATGTTCAGGCGTTGACCACGGAGTTGGGCGGGTTGAAGTCCGCGCTGCGCGAGGCTTTGATCCGCTCATCATGGCGGCTGCGTCATTTCGAGGCGACCTTGTTGGAGAGCATTCTCCCACGCCCGATTCCGGCAAACGCAAGCCTTGCACCGGACCAGGCTGTTCCCGCCGGCCAGCCGTACCACCGGTCTCGTCGTCCATCGAACCGTCCACGGGGCACGATTGGCTTCTGGATCAAACGGTCAGCCGGCCCAGTATTCCGGGCGACTTCAATTGCGTGCGGTTAGCCGCACCCCTGCGCCCGCGCACCGCGCCCCTTTCGATCTTTCATCCCCCTCCGCGACTGGCTTCTGCCTGATCCGAAATCAGCACAACGCGGCGGCTCACTCACCCGCGTTCGCTGCTCAAGGCGTGCTCATTCGCTAGCCGTCCGAGTTTGCGCTCAAATCGCGCAGGGGCTCGGCGCGCCTGTGGCTCATTTCTCATTTCTTTCGCGGGGAGATCATCACATGAAAGATCGCAAGCCGGGATTCACCTTGATCGAGCTGCTGGTCGTGATCGCCATTATCGCGGTCTTGATCGCGCTCCTCTTGCCAGCCGTTCAATCAGCGCGCGAGGCCGCCAGACGCATCCAGTGCGTGAACAACCTGAAGCAATTCGGCCTTGGGCTGCACAACTATATCGATTCCTTCCGGTGCCTGCCGTTCGGCAAGGGAGACGACTACCAGAACGTGTTACCCATGGCACCCGTGTACGCCCGCTGGTCGACGCACAGCCAGCTTCTCGCCTTTCTCGAGCAGACTCCGCTGTTCAACAGCATCAATTTCTCGCTCCCGCCAGAGACCCCCAGTCTCGACACCTATAACATGGGCTTCATGCCTGCCTTTCAGGATCCGAACCGGGAGAACATGACGGTTTGCCGGATCGCGCTTGCGGCCTTTATATGCCCGTCGGACCCGGCCGGGGTGGGCGGCTTTGCGGGCTGGGACGGCGGCAATAATTACTACGGCAACGAGGGCTCCTGGCTTTGCGACGCGTGCGAGCAAAACCCCAGCACGATCGCGCCCGGGTATTATCCTCAGGGCCCGCTCTACAATCGAAGCTGCGTGAATCTGGCGGGAATGATCGACGGCACCAGCAACACCGCGATCTTCAGCGAGCGCAAGCGTGGGCAAGGCACAGCGAACCCCAAGACGGATCTTTTCCAGATGGGTCAAGCTCTCACGATCAATCAAACATGGCAGACGTGCAGCGCGCTTGATCTGAGCATGGCGATGACGCTGACAAGCGCCATGGGGGTGACCTGGGCGATCGGAGATATGACGTGTTCCACGTATAACCATGTGTCGACTCCGAATACCCGCGCGTGTGCGTCGATGTCGGGCATGGGGGGGATGATGGGCATGGGTCCGATGGTGAACATGGCGGTCGACCTGCCCCCCTCGAGCTATCATCCTGGGGGCGTGAACGTGATGTTCGGCGACGGGTCGACACGCTTCATCAAGGACTCCACCGCGCTTCAGGTCTGGCGTGCCTTGAGCACGCGGAACGGGGGCGAGGTGATCGATGGGGGAAGCTACTGAAGACTGGGATCAAGCACGGTTCGCGGAGGGGCGCGTGTCATTCGAGCAAGATGAAACCAGCAAAGCGGAAGCGGCATCGAAGAGTGCTGGGCTTGAGCGCAAATTTGGGCTCACGACGGCCGTGGCGGTCGTCGTGGGCGAGGTGGTGGGCGCTGGGATTTTTCTCACGCCCAGCCTGATGGCCCGGGAGCTTGGCTCGCCGCTTTTGCTTCTGCTTGTCTGGCTTGTGATGGGTGCGAGTGCGATCGGTGGAGCGCTTTGTTTCGGCGCACTGGCCGCGCGTGATCCCTCCGCGGGTGGTGTTTATGTATTCATTCGCAATGGCTATGGCCGCCGCGCTGGCTTTCTTTACGGCTGGCTATCGCTGCTGATCACGGATCCAGGCGTTACGGCGGCGATGGCCGCCGGCCTTTCCGACTATCTCGATTACCTGATACCGCTCTCGTTCTGGGGCAAACGCTTCGCCGCGGCGGGCGCTGCACTCGCGATGGCAGTCGTCAACATGCGCGGACCCGCGCTGGGATCGGGCGTCCTCCGCGGCCTGGCGGGGCTCAAGCTCGGCCTGATCGCGTTCCTGATTGTCTGGGGCTTCGCCCTGGGAGCGGGTGATTGGTCGAATCTGGCCCCTGGTCTCGAGCGTGCGCCCGGCTCTCCCGCGCTTGCCTCCGCGCTTCCTGTCGCGCTCATCTCCGCGTTCGTCTCGTTCGGCGGCTGGTGGGATATGAGCAAGCTCGCTGGCGAGGTACGCGACCCTGCGCGCACCGTGCCTCGAGCTCTTGTGCTTGGAGTTTCGACCGTCACCCTCGCTTACGTGGGGCTCTCGGCCGTGTTCCTTTACCTGGTCTCCACCAGCTCGATCGGCAACGAAAAAGGCTTTGTCGCCCTCGCAGGCGAAGCGCTCTTTGGCCGAGCGGGTGGAGTGGTGCTGTCCTCGATCGTGGTCGTTGCCTTGCTCGGCAGCCTGGCGGCGGTGTTCATGGCCTTTCCGCGGGTCTATTACGCCCTCGCCCGCGACGGGCTGTTTTTCTCAACGGTCGCCGCCGTTCATCCGCGCACGGGTGCGCCCGTGCGGGCGATCGCAATCCAGGCTGTACTGGCCACCGCTCTCGTTCTCACAGGATCATTCGATCAGATCTTGAAATATTTCATGGCGCCGACACTGCTCTTCCTTGCACTTGCGGCGGGATCCACCTTCATGCTTCGCGCTTCTAATCCGACATGCGTGATCCCAGGTCATCCCGCGTCGACGCTTGGCTTCCTGGTTCCAACGTCCATACTCGTCATTGCAACAGTGGCCAACGACTGGCAGCGCGCGCTTTTAGGTCTCGGTGTGCTCGTGCTTGGCGTCCCAGTGTCCCTGTGGGTGGCGCGGACGTCGCCCGGCGGCGAAACGCCCGCGGTGGATTCGTCTCGGAATTCTTCTCTTCAAGCCTGATATTCCAGGGAGTGATCTCATGGCATGGATCAAGACCATCGCACTCGAAGAGGCCTCGGCCGAGTTGCTCGGAGCGATGTCGCAACAGCGTTCGCTGTATCCCCCAGAGTATGCACAGCCGGTGCAGGAACTCGATCAGGGGCTGCCGGGCATCGTGGCCTCGCATACGTTGATTCCCCAGGCACTCTTTCACGCGTTTTCAACCTTTGGCGCACTCATGTCGCCCGACTTGCCGCTCTCGCGCAGGCAGCACGAAATGGTCGCCACGATGGTTTCGCTCACCAACGCCTGCCATTACTGAATTGTCTCGCACGCAGAGTTTCTGCGTCGGGTTACGCTCGATGACGCTCTGATCGCGGCCCTCAAGGCCGATTACACGAAGGCGCCTGTCACGCCCGCGGAGCGCGTCATGATCGATTACGTGGTCAAGCTCACGAAGGACGCGACGAAGGTCTCACCACTTGATCACGACCGGTTACGCGAGGCTGGCTTTGACGATCGCGCGATCCTGCAGATCACGCTGATTGCAGCCTGGTTCAACTACATCAATCGCGTTGCCGATTCACTCGGCGTGGGGCGCGACTGACCGCGCGGAGCGCGATTTCGATTCCCATGCCCTGCCTGGCTTGCGTAAAATCGAAGCCGCCAGGGGTGTGAATCGATTTGCGTTCGACAAGAAGGGCGATCGTGGCAAACATTCAGTTTGGGCTCACGGACCATCTTGAGGGTCCGCGCGACCGCTCCTCGGTTCAGATATACGACGAGGTCAGCGAGCTCGTGAAGCTTGCGGATCGGCTGGGCGTGCGTTACGCGTGGTTCACGGAGCACCATGCCCATATCCATGAGGGGCATCTGCCGACTCCCCTGCTCTTTGCTGTGCACATGTTAGGTCAAACGCGGCGCATTCGGCTTGGGACCGCGGTGATTTGCCTCAATCTGCACCATCCGCTTGATGCGGCGGAACAGACCGCGGTGGCAGATGTGCTTTCACGTGGGCGGCTGGCTCCCGGGTTCGGCAGTGGCAGCACTCCCCGCGAATTTGAGCTTTTCGGCGCGGCTGAGACAGGCGAGGATGAACGCCACGCCCGATTCGAACAGGCGCTCGAGATCATTCGCTCTGTGTGGTCCGGCGCGTTTGACCAGGCGGAACCGAGCGGACAACAAGCGTATTTCGCAATCCCACCGCATCAGCCCTTGCCCGTTGCTTCGAGCGAACTCTGGAAGCGCACCTGGATCGCGGTCAATAGCGCCGGGTCCGCCGGGATCGCGGGTAGACTCGGGCTGAACATGCTCTTTTCGCACCTGCGCACGCCGGCGCAGTATCGCGAGTATTCGGCCGTCTACCGCCGCGCGGGGGGAACAGGTCTGATCGCGGCGAATCGGCCCGTATTTATCGGGCCCGATGATGCGACCGCCTGGTCGCGCGCTGAGCCCGCGCTACGGATCCTTTGGCGGCGATTCCGGGCCGAGGGGAAAATCCCCGCGGATACCCCCGAGCCGGAATCGGCAAAGGAACTCGTCCATCATCCGATCAACTTCATCGTCGGCGGGCCGGAGTCGGTCGCTCGTCAGATCCAGGCGCTCCACGACGAAGCGCCTTTCGACGTTGCCAACGTCGAGGTGCGCTGGGCAGGCCTGGACCACGAAACTGTCTCCGACAGCTTGCGCAGGCTCATGGAACAGGTCGCCCCGATGCTCCAGCATTAGCGCTTTGGGCTGGTCTTCGTTTGCTGCTGCTTTAGCTCATGCAATTCCTTGATCAAAAGATCCATCTTCGATTCGAGCTCGCTCAGCCGCTTGCCCTCGTCGGTCGTGGCCCGTCCCGTGCCTGGTTTGGCAGCAGCGCTCGCCGCGCTCGTCCCTGGCTTCGTCCCAGCCGCCTGAGCGCTCTCACTCGGCCGTTCGTTGCTGGGTCCTCCCATCGGTCCTCCCGTCCCCATCATCTTGCCCCGGGCGCTACGGTTTGCCCTCATGCCCTGCATCATGCGCATCATTGCTTCCATCATCGCTCGGTCAGGCTGATCAGGTCTTTCCGCTCCGGGGTTTCCTCCCATCATCATTGGCATCTGACGCTCCATCTGGTGCGTCTGGCCCGGCATCATCCCCCCCATTCTCCCTGCGCCTTGCCGGGCCCTGGCTTCTCCCTGCCTTTCTGGAGAGCGGTCGACGGATCCCGGTCGCTCCCGGTTGTCTGTTTCTGGATGGGGAACGCTTCTGCGCGGACGTGCCGAGGATGGTCCACGCGCCGGGGGATCCACTGGGCGAGACACATTCCGCCCGCGCGTCGACTCGCCGAATTGATTGGCTCGATCCTGCATCCGATCGAGCTGCACAAGCGCGGACCGGAGCTCGGACTCGGTTCTGGCGACCTCCTCCAGAAGGCTCCGCCTGGCGTGCTCGAGATCCATGATTCGTTCGCGAAGCTCCGCGATTTCTCGATCGAACTCCCTTTCGACATGCCTTTCTCCCCGCTCATTGAACCTCGGACGAATCCGCATGCGGATATCCGGGTCGAGCAACTCGTCCGGCTCATCGCCCTCCGCCAGGTCGTCAGTCAGGACGTCGTCAGGCACGGTTCTCGCGTGTGTGTCTGAACGAGCATCATCACGCGCTGAGTGCGCAGAACGTTCGTGCGGCTGGTCCCCTGAGTCGTTCGTTCGTGCGCTGTCCTGTTGCGCCCAGCCGGGTGCGAGCGGGAGCAAAACGAAACTGAAGGCGAGCACTGCCAGCCGCCCTGCGCGGCCAAGCCGATTCGAAGCATCCGCTTTCATGATCATGTGAAATCTCCTTTTGAGGAAGGGAATATCGCTGCGCTGACCAAGCGTGGACGCACCAGCGAGCGGGGGCGATTCCGACGTGAAATCGAGTGCGGCCAGCAGCGCTCTGGCATAGACTTTTGAACTTGCTGGATCGCTGGCGACGACCCAGGCGTCGCAACATTCTTCCTCGGTCTGCCTGAGCGAATGGCGGATCCACCACGCGGCTGGGTTCCACCACGACACGCCACAGGCGAATAGCTCTAGCCAGCGCACCCAGTGGTCGCGCCTCTTGAAGTGCGCGAGCTCGTGCATGATCAAGGTTGAGCGGGCGCTGGGATCAAGCGTTGCGAACAACTGAGAGGGGATGATAAGCCGAGCGCGGCCTCCGCCGCCCCAAAGCAGGGGCGGCATTCGGCCTGGCACCGCGAGAACGGGCGGATGCCGCTTGAGCCTGATCTTGCTGGCCGCCGCGGCCACCAGCGTTTGCCACTCGTGAGGCGCGTGGCTGGCGTGGTTCCGCAGCAGCCGCTCGAAGCGCACGATCCGGATCGTCGCGACAATCCATACGCAGACCGCGCCCACCCCGATCATGGTGGCCAACCAAACGGACCAGTCGAGCTTCGGCACGATCAACCAGCGCGGCCGCGCAACTGTGGCCTCGGACAGGATCTCAGGCGCAGGGGCTGGAACCTCGGGCATCGGATCCGCGACATCCCGCATGCCTTCGAAAGCAACATCTGACACATCCATCGCAGGGAACTCGACCGGCAGCGGCTCGGCAGGGGCTTCCCTGTTAGAAGCCGCGCTCTTCGGCCATGTCGGCAGCGGCAGGTGAACCGCGAACAGCGGCGGTGCTACCAGCTTGACGAGCGCGAGGAGAAAGAACGCATGCGCCAGCGCAGGACGACCACGATCGATGCGCCTGAGCAGCCAGGCGAACACGGCGATGAACGTCGCAACAAGCGCATTGGCGGCCAGGATCGCAAGCAGAAACTGCATGACCGATCGCCTCCCGTTTCGCCGCGTTATGTGTTTCGCCTGGCGGTTCCGCCTTTCGATCTCCGCTTCGCGTGCCGGGACGAAGAGGGATCGTCCGTCTCGTCGATGATCGCCCGAAGCGCAGCGCGATCTTCGTCTGAGAGCTCCCCCACCCGCGCAAGATGCGTGAGCAAGGGCGTGAGCGAGCCGTCGCAAAGCGCCTCGGCCAGGCCGCGCAGGCGCTGGCCGATCAAGCCGTCGCGATCCACCCGCGCTGTAAAAACATGCACAAATAACGAGCGATCACGCTCGACATATCCCTTGGCCTCCATGCGATCGAGCAGCTTCTGCACCGTGGCGTAGTGCGATGCACTCCCCCTGGGATAGAGCCGATCCGTAAGCTGCCGGATCGTGCCCTTGCCCAGTTCCCACAGCACACGCAATACGTCAAGCTCGCTCTCGGTGACATCCGAAGATTGTCGTGCCATGTTTCGCTTCGCTCCTGGACGATGCAGAACAGGCATTTTGTCTGAGAAATCAGGCACAATGTCTGAGTTCAGGGTAAAAGCGAGACCCGGCCCTGTCAAGAGAGCCTGCGCAAGTTCTTTGATCTGGCTGAAACCAGGCGTCTAAACGCGCAAGAAGATCTTGCGGCGATAGAGGTGCCAGAGGAAGAGCCACTCGACGGCGAGCACGCCCACGGCCGCGACGATTTCGTGGTATGAGCCCGACGTTCGCGCGATCCCGCCGAAGAGCTGGTGAGCGATTGAATCGAAGGGGATCAACCGCGTGGCCACGTAGATGGTGATGGCGTTCGTGCCGATCACGATGAAGAACGAGCCCAGAAAGCGCAGCTTGAGCGCGTCGATGAGGGTGTAAAACACACCCAGAAGCAGCAGGCTAAATCCGCCGGCAACGAGCACGTACGAGCTTGTCCAGAGGATCTTGATAATTGGGAAAAGTTGCCCCCAGGCGTAACCGAGCGCGACACAGGCGGATCCCGCCGCGATGAGCCCGAGTGCCTTCCATGCCTTGTGACGCTCGGAAAGGAGCCATTCACCCGCGAGTACGCCCAGCAGCGCGGTTGCGATCGCAGGAAACGTGGAGAGCAGCCCTTCGTTGTCGCCATAGCCGTAATAGGCGTCGTAGATCTTGCCCGGAAGGAAGTGGCGATCGAGATATCCAGCGAGATTGTGCTCCTTGGAAAAATCGCCTGCGTGCGACTCCGGCGAGGGGACAAAGGCCAGGATCGCCCAGTATCCGAGCAGGATTGCCGCCACCAGAATCGCCTGGGTGCGCACTTTCGTGAACAAATAAATAAGTGCGGCTGCTCCATAGCAAAGCGCGATTCGCTGGAGCACACCCGCAATACGCAATGTGTCGAAGTGAAACTGCAAGATCCCGTTGTAGATGAGCCCGAGCAGGAATAGAAAGGCGACTCTGCGCGCCAGCCGCGCCAGGGGCGCAGTGCGGGGATGATCGCCTCGGGCGTACTTGCGCAGCGAAAATGGCAGCACCACGCCGGCCAGGAAGAGGAACAACGGGAAGATCAGGTCGTAAAAGCGGAAGCCTTGCCAGTCGACGTGTTCGAACTGGTCTGCGAACCGTGTCCCCTGCTCACCCCCCCACCATTTACCAATTGCTCGGGCGAGCTCGTCGCCGCCGATGATCCAGAACATGTCGAAGCCGCGGAGCGCGTCGATCGAGGCGAGTCGTTC